>DNYJ01000004.1:23436-23586 GCA_003505155.1 Candidatus Uhrbacteria bacterium
CATTTGGAGACGGAAAGGTGGCCTAAATTTTAACCCTGGTTATTTCTTGCCAACCTACGAAGTTATTTACCTCATTGCCAAACCGAAATTCAAACTTACGCCAAAAGCAAATTCCCATGGAGATGTTTGGGAATTTACGCAGGAAATGAA
>DNYJ01000024.1 GCA_003505155.1 Candidatus Uhrbacteria bacterium
CTTATTCATTAGGTACCGTCATTTGTTCGTCCCTAATAAAAGGTGTTTACGACCCGAAGGCCTTCATCCACCACGCGGCGTCGCTCCCTCACACTTTCGTGCATTGGGGAATATTCTCGACTGCAGCCTCCCGTAGGAGTCTGGGCAGTGTCTCAGTCCCAGTGNNGCATGCCTTAGACACGCCGCCAGCGTTCGTCCTGAGCCAGGATCAAACTCTCAGTAATAGTACCCTTCGAATTTCTCAAGCAAAGCTTTCAAAATTCTTAAGGCCTCTGCTACTAAGCGATTATCTCGCTCTATATACTTTAGGAATTAACGTTACAATCGCACAGATGATTATCGTGTGCGATGTTTGGACATTTTGATTGGTTGTCGTTGAACCGGTTGACTATTCAAATCCGGTTGCGTTGTGAACGTACGCGGGCGGTAGTGTAGCGGAGGGGGGAAAGGGTGTCAAGGGCGAAAATGGGGAAAAAATGGGGAAAAGAAGAGCGGAGGCTAACTCCGCTTCTTGGACTGTTCTTGTCTCCATACCCCGATCTTCTTGTGATCGCCCGAGAGGAGAACGTCGGGTACTCGGAGCTTCTTTTTTCGCAGACCTTTTTTGAGTTCGTAGATTTCCGGACGCGTGTACTGCGGGTACTCGAGCGTGCCTTCTATCGTGTGGGATTCCATCTTAAGGGACTCCGCCTTGCCAAGCACGCCCGGAACGAGACGGGCGATGGCGTCAATCATGACGAGCGCGGGGAGTTCTCCGCCAGTTAGCACATAGTCGCCGATGGAAAGACTCTCGTCGGCAAAGTGTTTCTCGACGCGATGGTCAATGCCTTCGTAGCGACCACAGAGAAAAATAAGTTGGTCGTATTTGGCAAGTCGGACGACGTCCTGTTGCGTAAAACGTTTTCCTGACGCGCTTGTGACAATGACGCGTGTCTTTGCCTTCTTCGAGCGCGTGCGAATTTTTCGAATTGCGCGGTCAAATGGCTCCACTTGCATCACCATCCCAGGGCCTCCGCCAAACGGTTTATCGTCCACTCTTGTATGCTTCTTGTCGGCTGAATACTTCCGAAGGTCGTGCGCTTGCACCTCAATCAATTTCTTCTTCTGCGCCCGTCCCAAAATGGACTCACCGGCATAAGGCGTACAAACGTCGGGGAAGATGGTTACAATGTCAAAGCGTTTTTTCATAGGCTAAGCGACGGCGGCCTCATCCGGAGCAGGTGGAAGACGCTTTTCAAGTTGAGCGCGCATGCCGGAGTCGGTTTCTTTTTCAAGTTCGGCGCGGATGTTCTCCGGCGTGGCAATACGGTTCTTAAAGATGTCTTGGAGGTCATTAATGAGCCTTAGTCCTTCGGGATCCGCCGCCGTCTTCCGGCGTTCCCCGCTCTCTTGTATGGCTGTCTGTAGCATTTTGGCAAGCTCGCTTAAGGGAACCGCGGCGGCTTGTTCTCGAAGATCCGGCACTGTTTTTTCAAGGGGCGTGTTGAGATTGAAAAGTTGTTCGGCTGCCTTCAACACTTCTTGACGAGAAGGTGTCGGTGCTTCTTCCGATTTTTCTTTGATATGCGTGTCAGGCGTATTAGCAAGTCCTGGAAACAGTTTGTCAGCTTGATTACGAGCGGATGTCGTCTGAAGATCATTTTCCCCGCCGGCTCTATACACACGTGTTGTTTCATGTCCGCTTGCTTCCGGGTGCTCCTCACGTTCTTGGTCAATCTTTTCGACGAGGGTATCCGCGACAGGCGGTTCTTCGCGTTCTGATTCGAGGTGATCCGCGTAGGCTAGAAGATCTTCCGGCAAGTCTTGCGTCGGTTCCGCGTCTGCTCGGCGAGCGAGTTCGGCCTTGTAAACTTCGGCTCTGTCGGCAAAGCCATGATTCATCGGATCAGCTTCAAAAAATTCGAAATCGTTCCTTGCCCGTGCAACCAGGTCTTCAAAAGAGAGCACTTGGAGTTCTTGGGCGAGAGCATCGCGCTCGTTGGGCGTGAGAGGTTTAGAGAGTGTCATGATTCTCGAGGCCTCTTCGTCAGGAACATCGGACCCTGTAGATCCGCGTTCAAGAAGGATGTTCTCGATCATTTCCGAACGTCTTACGTCGTTGTCGGAAGGTACAGTGGCATCAGCGATCGCTTGATGAAGTTGAGTCAGGATTTTCTCGAGGCGTTCGATGGAGAGTTCGTTCAATTTATGCACATCTTCTTTCTTTGCTTCGACTTGGATGTCTTCCACCTCTTTTTTACGGCGAGCTTGTTGAAACTTGGTCTCCCACTTTGTACTTTTGTCTCCACGATCAATTAAGATGCCCTCGATCACATCAAGCTCTTGTTGTTCCATGGGGGTCTGGGTCTGATGGGGAGTAGTGAGTTTTGCGTATCTCCTCTCCAAAACTGCTGTACTCATTCGTTTCAATCGAGCTAAGATTTCTTCATCCGAAGGAAGAGCTTCCACTTCCTTTCCTGCTTTCGACTTGGCGCCACGCCGATCGAATTCTTCTCGATAGCGCTTGGCCATTTCCGCGAGGATCGGATTATTGGGTTCGTTTTGCACAGCTACTTCGAAGGTCTCTGCTTGGTGTTTTAGTTTCTGAACCGAAAGGCGTGCCAAGGCCATGCTCTTTTCTTGGCCAAACGTTGCCGTCATTGTTTCCGCATCACTCTTTTGTTTTGCTTCCGCGCGCTCTTGCTCTTGTTGCTGGGTTTCTCTCTCATTCCTCGCCGCTTCGCTCGCTCTGGCTTTAACAACCTCGTGCTCTTGTTGCGTGTTCCATACGTCAAGAGCGGCTTGCGTTGTCGCTACACGCTCCTGTGCCGCGTTCACTTCCGGGAGCAAGTTTGCGCGCGTTTGTTCCTTTTCTCTTACGGCCTCTCGCGCTTCGGTTGCGCGTGTCGCCAACGGTTCCAGACGTTCCTCGAGTTCAAGTCTGCGGGCATGGAGCGCTTGCAGTTCGGGTTGCTTCAACGGGAGTTGTTTCCGGCGTTCGCGTGTCGGCAGACCAGCCAAAATCTGCTCAATCTTGCGAATGCTATTTTTAACAGCTTCGATTTTTGATTGGGGTGCTTGCGCGGCTTGCAGAGCCTTGTCCAGCGTTTCGCGCGCGGTCGCGAGTTCTCGATCCGCCGAAGCGAGTGTTTCGGCATCCACGTGTCCTTCCGCCTCCACAAGCTTTGTTTGGGCGTCGGCGTGCTCCTGTTTAAGTCTTTGGCCTTTCGTCTGGTTCGCTTCGAGAACTACCAGATCCGCATCGATCACCAGGGCTTGGTTGATGAGCTCTTTGCGGTCGCTTTCGTCGGCCGCTTCGATGCGTTTCCTCAAATCGGCCTTGCGAGCTTGAAGCGTCTCCACGAGTGTGAGATCGGTTACGATAGTTTCCTTTGGTTTCTCTTCCTTTACCTGTCCAGATTCTTTAAGCTCCTTGAGGCTGTCCCGCACGAGCAGGAGTTTTCCCGCAAGCTTCACGCGCTCGCGCGAATTCTTTTCGACGGCAAGTTTTTCCAACAAGTCGTTTTCTCGAATTTCAAGAGCGTCTTTTTTCGAGAGGTTTTCTCCACTCTCTTGCGCTTTTTCTAACTCGCGCAATTTGCGCGACAGGATGGTTTCCGGCTTTTTGTTTTCCGCCACCTTCTTCTCGAGCTTGGCGTCGTCAAGATCGTACTTGTCCGCCAACCGTTCCTCACGCTCTTTCGCCTTGACTTCAGCCTTCGCCGCCTTCTTGTCGATGACTTCGTCATTGGGGAGTGATGTCTTGGTGGATTCGAGCCGGAGCAAGAGATCGGCGCCAGCTTTTTTCACCGACTCATACTTGCGGGCGTTGATTTCTTTCAAGTCCTCCGCGAGCTCCTCCGCGTTTTCGGCTTTGCGTCTGGCGGCGATGTCTTTGGCTATCTTTTCGTGGTTGGCGCCATCCTTTTGAAGTTGTTTCTCCCGAGCGTCAACAACTCGCCTAATGCCTTGTTTCATTTTGTTTCTTTCATCAATTCTTCCACCTTTCTCGAACCATGCTTTGTATGCCTCGCCGTGTTTGAGTTCATCAAGACCGGCGTCGATCACTTGTTCTTGCTCCTCCAAAGACAATTCGGGAACATCTTCGACATCGGCGAAAAATTCCTTCTCCGCTTCGTTTTCCGGCAGACGGTCCACTCTTGGTATCTGATCAGGTGGGATGTTTGGGTTACTGGTCATAGGTTTGAAAAATGTCTTTGCGAACGACGTCAATTTCGGCGGTATCCATTTCTTTGAGAATATCCGAAAACGCCTGCCGCTGTTCTTGGCTCGCTTGATGAGCGATAGCCTTGAACGCTTGCCATGCGTCTTGAAGATNNGGGGAGGCGATTCTTGTTTTTATGGGATCCTGCAAAAGTCGATGAGATTGCGGATTGTGGGCTGGCAGTCGTTGAAAACGTACTGAATGGTACGTTGAGACGATGCCTGGGTGCCCACAGGCCGCAAGCTCGCGACTTTTGCAGAGATCCCTTTAGATTCCGAGATCATCAATGTCGGAAGTATCCACGCTCATGCTGTCCTCGACCGGAGCGCGCCTTTCCTCGTGTGCGGCTGGGCGTTCGGTGCGTTCGGTGCGTTCGCGGCGAGGCGGGCGCACCGCGCCTTCTGGCTCGTAGATCTTGAGGTTGACGCGGGCGTCATTTTTGGCCCCAACGATCTTAAGGAGCGTGCGGACGGAGCGCGCGGTTTGCCCTTCACGACCGATCACGTATCCCATGTCTGATTGGGCGACGTGAAGGGTGATGAGGACTCCGCGTTCATCAACGGTGCGTTCGGTGCGGACTTCATCCGGATTGTTGACGATGGCTTTGATGACGTATTCAACAAATGCCTGATCCTGTTCCATATTCAGAGTTAAGAGTTTCTAACGGATCTGTCGACCTGCCAGATCACACATAAAAGATAGCAACAAAAAACGGATATGTCAATCCGTTTTTGTCTCTGTTTTTGTCTTCTCTGCGATTTTGTCGCGGCGCTTATGCGAAATGTGGGTTACGGAGACTTTTTTGCCTTCGAGAAGCCCCTCGGAGACAAGGAGGTTGTGGACGGTGTTTGAAGGTTGCGCGCCCACGGAAAGCCAGTGCTTGATGCGCTCGGCTTTCAGAGCGTGCTCTTTAGTGCGGGGGTTGAAGGTGCCCAGGATCTCGAGGTTCTTGCCCCAGGGATCCCTGTGTTTGGGAACCGCGATCAAGCGGTAGAGCGGGCTTTTCTTTTTTCCCACGCGGGTGAATCGGAGACTGATCATAATGAGGGGATGTTGGATATTGGAGGTGGATCCTTCCGATGAGTATGAAAGACGGATGGCGGGAGGATAGCGGGAATAGGAGAACTTGTCAAAAATGAAGCGACCTCGCGGTGAAGCGAGGCCGAAGGATGGAGCCGCAGATCGGCTAGGTAAGGGAGTTGAGCCAGCCCACGAGGACGATCAGGATCGGCAGGAGGAGCGAGGTGAAGATCAACTCGCCCGCGATGAGCCCTGCCGCCATGGGCTGTGCGAAGAGGGCGTAGCTTCCGCGGCTCTCCGAGCCCTCCGAGTCCGAACGCTCCGAGAAGCTCTTCCAGACCGCAGAGATGACGCTGCCGATCGCGATCGCGATCGTGAGAGCCGGCGGCAGGATGAGGGCGAACCCCAGCGCGGCGGGGATGGGCACCCACCGGAAGCGGGAGCCCATGCCTTCGCGTCGTGGCACCATGAGGAGAACCTCGAAGGCGATGCCGACCGCGAGTGCGATGACGGCCGCGGTGAGGGCGCCGGGTGGAAGGGAGGAGAGGCCGTCCTTCATCACCATGGCGAGCGCCGCGATCTTGAGTCCGGTCGGGGCGGCGAGCTGTCCTTCCTCGAGACCGATGCCGTAGGTGCGTTCGAGGAGGTTGAACATGAGGGGGAGGACGATGGCGCCGATGGGGATCGCGATGAGCTGAACCACGATGAGCGCCTTGAAGCTCCCCTTGAGCTTGCGCGCCACCCAGAAGGATCCGACCGTCCCCTCGGCGCTTGCCTGTGGGTCGGCGGCGATGTGGGCGGAAACCAGGTTCTGCAGGATGTGCGCGGGCCACAGGAGTCCGAACAGGAACTGCGTGGCGTTCGCCATGAGCGACACGGGACCCTGTCCGGTGATCGCGAGGACGCGAAGCCCAGCGATGACGAGAAGGGGCTGGATCGCCACGGCGGCGAGAACCTGGAGTGCCGACATGTCGAACCAGACCTGCTGGAGCCAGACGAGGAGCACGGTGCACACGACCATCCCGCCCAAGAGCCAGGAAGCCGGGATCTCTTCGTTGGCGGGCTCTCTGATGGCTTCCGTCTCGTTCGTTCCGCGAACCTTCTTCAGCGTGTTGCGCAGGAGCGGGACGAGGGCGCCCGTGAGGGCTGATCCCACCATGAGAGCGGTTGCCGGCCACATCATCCACTGGACGATGTACTTGAAGTAGGATCCGTTCCCTGACCGGGCGGTCAGAAACCTGTCCAGATCTCCGCAGTGTGCCTCGACGAATCCGTTGCTCGTTCCCTTGTCGAGGAAGTCGAGGCAGGCGGGCAGGTACTCCGGGGCAGTCCCCATCAGAGCTCCGATGGGCGCGACGGTCTCGCCGAAGGCGGAGAGGATCCAGACGCCGAGGAGTCCCGAGAGCCCGACCGAGAGCGGGACCAGCATGCCGATGCCCACGGCCATGAGTTCCGGACTCAAGACCATGTTCGTTCGGGCGTTGCCCACAATAGGAGTTACGACGCCCAGGCCGTCCTTGAGGAGCGACAAGAAGCTCGCCACGAGCGTGGAGACGGTCAGCACCCTGCGGCGTTGGTGGACGGCTTCGGTGGCCTGCGGGTCGCTCAAAGTCTCCGCGACGGAGACGACAGCTTGCGCGGTGGGCCAGGGAAGCGTCACGTCGTTCAAGATCATCCGTCGTGGCCATGCGCCCATGAAGACGCCGAGGTTGGCAGAGATCATGACCCAGACGGCGATCTGCCACCACGTCGGGTGGAACCCGATGTCGGTCTCGAAGACGTTCTGGATGTAGTAGAACGCGGCGAGGATCACACACATGAATCCCACGCCGCCCACCACTCCGATCATGGCTTGGATGATATTGAGCTGATTGGCGAGGGCGGTGCCCGTGACGCGGCGACCGATGACGGCCGCGGCGAGGAACATGCCGGCGAAGCCGAGATCCACCCCCATGCCGAGCTTGAGGGCGGCGTAGGGCATGGAGGCGCCGGCGATGATGCAGAGAAATCCTCCGAGGAGGATGGTGCGCCAGTTGAGGCTGAGGCTCACGGTGTACTCCCGATGTGAAGGTTCAAACGAAAAGAGCGCTCCCCGATTGGAGGCTCCTCCCGCACTGATTCTTGTTGATTACGACGTTTTTGTCAATTATTGACTTAGAGCTGTTGACGTAGAGCCTAGAGATAGGTTTTGCCGATGAGGAAATTGTTGAGTCGTTCTTTAAGAACGGGAATATCTTCCTGAATGGTCGTCCACAGGCTTCTAAGATCAACTTCCGCGTAGTTGTGAATCAAGAAGTCCCGAGTTCCTGTAATCTCTTTCCATGGAAGATCCACCGCATTTGTACAGTTGTTTGAGAGCCGCTTGGCTGCCTCGCCGATAATTTCGATCTGCCGAATACAGGCGTCATGCGTTTTTCTATCTTGGATGAAGTCCTGCCAATCCAACCCGTCGACGTAATGGATAATCTGATCAGAGGCTTCGAGAATATGCTCGATGTAGAGATCATCCGATTTGCTTGCCATAGAGTACGACAAGATCATTCAAGACGCGGTCTCTGATATGCCTGCACAGGGAGGCTTCAGTCACGAGATCCACAGGTTTTTTTAGTTGCTCTGAAAGGTTCTGCTGGACACCTACAAGCTCAAATAGACCTATTGGCTTTGAGAATCGCACGAGTAGATCAATATCGCTCGTGGGTGTTGCCTCACCTCTGGCGACCGAACCAAAAATCCCCGCAAATTCGACATGACTTTGTTTGAGAAGTGGAACCAGTTGTTTCTTAAGTTCATCCATAGAAGATCATTATCAGCCTACCGAAGAATCATAACCTTGTCTATCGCCGTGCGGTGCCGTTTTCTCCCAGTTCCTCCATCTTGATCGAGAGCAGTTGGCTCACGCCGTCGTCGTTCATCGTAACGCCATAGAGGACGTCGGCTTTTTCCATGGTGGCGCGGTTGTGAGTGATGACGATGTACTGGGTATTTTTCCGCAGTTCGCCCAAAATGGAGGCGAAGCGCACCGTGTTGGCTTCATCGAGCGCGGCGTCCACCTCGTCCAGGACGACGAAGGGCGCCGGGTTTGTGGCCATGATGGCGGCGAGGAGCGCGATCGAAGCAAGCGAGCGCTCTCCGCCCGAAAGAAGGTTCAGCGCCTTGAGCTTCTTGCCCGGCGGCGTGGCTTGAATTTCGATTCCCACAACACGATCCTTGCGTTCTTTCACGCGCTTCTTCAATTCGGAAAGGGCGTCGGGATCCGCTGTGGCCAATGTCTCGCTCACGTCGCCCTCGTGTGCCGACTCTTCATCGTGCACGGCCGCATCGGTTTCCTCCTGTGTCATTTTCACAAGAGAGCATGAGCCTCCGCCAAAAAGCACCTTGAAATATTTTTGAAACTCTTTGTTGATGGTGCGAAACGCCTTTTCAGATTGTTTGTGGATGCGCAGGTCCAGTTCGTCAATGAGACGTTCCGCGTCCTTCATGGCGGTGCGCAAATCCGTTGCCTGTGCCTCGAGAAATGTGTGGCGCGTTTTCGTCTCCTGATACTCCGCCACGATCTCCGGATCAATCCCGCCGATGAGATCGAGCTTGTATTTCAGTTTTTCAATCTCCTGCCGGTGAGCTTCGGTTTGCGCGGGAGAAAGTTTTTCAATCTCCTTCGGACGGTTCTTGCGCAGAATTTCGGCCTCTTCTTTGAGCGCGTGGTCAATGTCTCGGTGGAGGTTTTCCCGGCGCTCTTCCAGCCGCGCCAGCTCGATCCGGAGCGTGTTGCCGATTTCCTCGATCGCGTACAACGCCCGCTGTTCTTCCCGCAGTTTACGCTCGATCGTAAACAGATTCGTGCGTTTGTCGCTTTGGGCTTTGGAGTGATTTTCGATGGCTTGATCGAGCTGATTCACGGCTTTGTCGAGATCTTCCAGCTTGGCGCGAATGCCCATCAAGTCCGCCTCGAGCTTTGGATCCGCTTTCACGTCTTTTGCTTCCGGCCGCTTGAGCTTATGGGCGAGACTCTTCGCTCGAGTGAACAACTTCTCCACGTCCGGCAAGAAGCTTTTGAGATCTGCCAAGCTCTTCAAGCTCTTCAAGCTCTTCAAGCTCTTTCCCTGTTCGACGACGAGATCTTCCAACTCGGCAACAATTTCACCAATCGGCAAGGGCGACCAATGGTCCTGCGCTCGCACACGCACGAGCTCGATCTCTTTCTGCACGCGAAACTCCTCATCTCGCAGAGTTCGCCGAGTTTCTTCCGCCGCCCGCAGGCGTTTGTGAAGCTCCGAGCGTTCGGTGTCTTGCGTCCCTCGAGCACGTTCTGCTTCTTCCATGAAGGACACACGCTCGTCAAGCTTCTCCATTTCCTTGCGTGCCTGCCTTGCGTGCGTATCGGCTTCATCGTAGTTCTTCTGGACACCAGCGAGTTCGTCCGCGAGTTTGAACCAGAGGCTTTGATAATACTTGGTCTGGCGTTCCTTGAGCGTGAGTTCGACCGCCGTGCGTTCTTCCAGCCGCTTAGCTTGGCGGGAGAGGAGACGCAAGCGCGGTTCAATTTCCGTGAGGACGAGTTCGGTCTCGGCGAGATTTTCGTAAGCGCGCCGGAGTTTCAGCATCGCTTGGTGGCGTTTGATCTGAAGTGGGCGCACGCCGGTGGCATCATCAAAAAACGTCTTGCGTTCCTCCGGTGTTGAGGTGAGAACCTGGTCAATCATGCCCTGGCCGATGACCGAGTAAGAGCGTTGGCCAACGCCAGCTTCGGCCAACATGAGTTGGATGTCCGCCAAGCGCGTCTTGCGGCCGCAGACGAGATAATCCGACTCGCCGTCGCGGTAGAGGCGGCGGGTGACGGCAACCTCTGAAGCTTCAAGCGGGAAGATTCCATCGGCGTTGTCAAACGTCATGGTGACTTCGGCAAATCCGGATCGGCTTTTGCCCTGCGCTCCGGAAAAGATCACGTCGGTCGTATCCTTGCCGCGCAGAAGTTTCAAGGACTGTTCGCCGAGCGTCCATCGGATGGCGTCGGATAAATTTGATTTCCCGCTGCCGTTTGGCCCCACGATGGCTGTGAGAGGGAAATGGTCTTTTTTTGGAGGAAGGAAAGAGAGAGTCGTCTTCTTCGCGAACGTCTTGAATCCCGCAAGTTCAATCTGTTTCAAATACATAGCGGGGACATTATAGCAAAGAGCAGATGAAATGAAGTCTTAGAGCTGTGGGCGGTGGATGAGAGTTCTCTGCCAGAGAGGATAATGAAGATCCCCGCGGGTTGCGCGGGGTGAGGCTCTGGCGAGCGAGGGGAAGCCGGCTAGGAGACGCTGGTCGTCTGAAGACGCTTCAGCCAGTTGAGGAAGGACGCCATCGTTGCTCTTGAGTCGCAGGCTTCGAGACTGAACTCGAGATGCGTGGCGAAGGCGCAGACCCAGGCGAAGACCTGGGCCAGCTCGACGGCGGTTTCGTTCTTGTGGCGCAGAAGTGCCTGATCGAGGGCCGTGGCGCAGGCCTCGTGCGCTTCGGAGGCGAGCCGTGTCACGATTTCGATCTTCTCCATTCCCTCGTTGGGGTAGAGGCGGGCGAAAAAGACCTGCCAGTCGCGGATCGTTTTGGGCGTCATGGTTGCGGGAAGCAAGGTGTTCCCGCGCGGCTCCGGACGTCCCCTCATGCGCACGAGAGAGCAGGTGCAGACCTCGCGCGTGCAGACGTGGCAGATGCCAGGGTACTGCCAGCGCAGGCCTCGCTCGATTCGGTCGTCGGCGGGGACGAAAAGGAACTCGATGGCGAAGAGGTCGAAGAGGATGTTCTTGATCGCGGAGGGGAGTCCGTTGTTGTCTCTGCGGTAGTGCATGAGCCCAAACCCGGTGTCGTGCGTGAGCATGTCCAGGACGGCGAAGCGGAGCGTCTCTGCGTCCGTAGGGGTTCTCGCCTTCTGGTTGGAGAGAGCGGATCGGACGAGTGTGCGGAGAGGGTCGAACGCAGGCATGGGTTCTCCTGTCAAAAGGTCTTGCGCGAGCTTAACACAAGTTGATTTCGGATGCGAGCAAGGATCGTATCCGTTGACGCATCGGTCATTTTCCCGTAGCCTGCGCCTCTTATGGACAAGGTTCGATCACGACAGGCGTGGGAGAAGATGCAGGTGGCTCGCCACATTCTTTTGGTGAACGATGTGCGGATTGACGGCGACACGCTTGGTTCTTCTTTGGGTCTGCATCACGTTCTTCGAACGCTCGGAAAACGTGTAACGCACTTTTCGCCGATGCCGATTCCCGCTTCCTACGA
>DNYJ01000040.1 GCA_003505155.1 Candidatus Uhrbacteria bacterium
TACCTCGGCCACCATGGATTACAACGACAACTCTCGTCTTCTCGTTGTTACCTTCTCTGAGACGATTGATGCCTCTGCCACAACGGCAAGCGGTCTTCACTTGAACAACGTTACCGGCACGGATGTCGTTACCCTCTCTGCGGCAACCGCAAGCGCAGACGGCACCAGCCTTACATGGACTCTCACTGAGGCTCAACGTGCCGCCGCGGTTGTCATCTCTGGCACCGCTGGTGGTGACGCGGTAGCTGTGGTCTTGGACGTGGATGCCAGTGCTGTTCCCGACTTGGCCGCTGTCAACAACCTCGTGGACGACAACAACACGGTTACAGAAACCGCCGACACCAATGTGCCGACAATTTCGAGTGTACAAGAATTTGATGTAAATGGAGACGGGTCTATAGATGAGGTATTGATTACTTTGAGCGAAAGTTTAGATGATTCCAATGTTGTTGCGGCAAATTTCACGGTAGGAGGTACAGCGACAGATACTGTTTTGGCAACCACATCTACAAATGGTACTGATCTGAATACTTCAGACGATACGCAGATTACTATTAGTGTGGCAACAGGAGTCTCTGGAACCGAAGCGAAAGCGTTAGCATATACAGCAGGAACGTTTGTAGACCTTGCAGGAAATAATGTAGGTACGACGACGGTTGTAGCGGGTTCAGTAACAGATTCCGCCGCTCCAATCATCCTGACTGCTGTCTACTCCGATCTTGGTACGGTTGACGGCAAAGTTGATCGCGTCGTTCTGACGTACTCCGAATCGGTAACCTTCGTGGTTGAAGCCGGAGACTGGGCATTCTCCACAGCCGGGAGCATTAACATGACAGGAGATTTCGATGATGCTGAATGTAACACAGGTTCCGCGACCATTACNNTACAACAATACCGATGGTGACGGAAGCGTAACGGACGGAACGAATGTTGTAGCCGGACAAGGTATAACAGTCACTGACGGAGCTCGCCCTATTCTCTTGAGTGCCAGTCCAGCCAGTGGTGGCGTCTTGATTCCCGCTACGACCAACTTCACCCTCACCTTCTCGGAAGATCTTACGACTTCTGCGGAAAACACGGCTAATATCGTTGTAACAGCTACGATTGGAACACCAACATACACACTTTCTGAAGCAAGCGGCGTTGTGACAGTCGATCCGAGCGGTTCAACATTTAGCCCGGGTGTAACGGCGACGGTGACGGTTGGAACGGGCGTAGTTGACGCGGCAGGCAATACTTACAACACAGCCGCGACCGTGGCTACCGAGCCTTACTCCTTCACAACCCAAAATCCGTCCTCCGGTGGAGGCGGCGGGGGTGGAGGCGGCGGAGGATCCTCGACGGTTTCCGTAGTCTCGGATGCCGTAACGGTAGCCTCGCCCAATGGCGGAGAAGTGCTGACCGGCGGGGCACAGCATGACATTACTTGGACGAGTACAGGGAACGTCAATAACGTGATGCTCTACTACTCGGTTGATGGAGGTTCGGCCTTCGGACTCATCGCCGCGGGAACGGCCAATGATGGAACTTACGCTTGGACGGTGCCCAATACGGCGACCGGACAGGCACTGGTCAAGATCGTCGGGCGCGATGCTGGCGGAGCGACGCTTGCGACGGATCAATCCAACGCAACCTTCACGATCGGTGTTGACACAGCCATTCCGGTTGCGGAAGCTCCGACGGGAACCAGTGAAGTGAGCGCGCCTTCCGGAAGCATGTCGCGTGTGGATGCAGAAGCGGCCTTGCCCGATACGATTAACGTGGATTACTTGGTGCGCGTGCAAAACGACGGCGACCCAACGACGGATTACGACACGACCGTTTACTACGTCGGACTCGACGCCAAGCGCCACCCGTTCCCGTCCTCGCAAATCTACTTCACATGGTATGAAAACTTCGACCAAGTTCGCACGATCGAGGGCGCGGTTCTGACCGCCATCCCGCTGGGAACTCCGGTTCTTGTGCGCCCGGGCACGATGATGGTAAAGATCCAATCCGACGCTCGCACCTTCGCGGTGGAGCCGGGCGACTACACCATCCGCTGGGTGCCGACGGAAGAAGTGGCTGTCGCTCTCTACGGCAGTGCATGGAACACTCGCATCGTGGACATCGAACCGACGTACTGGTCGCGCTTCACGATGGGGTCAGACCTCACGGCTGATCTCCATCCTGCAGGCTCGGTCTTGAAAGATGCCGCCGGCGCGAAGTACTACTACGACGGAGTGAACAAGCGTGCGTTCGCAAGCGACGCCGCCTTCAGCGCGAACATGTTCCAGAACAAGTATGTGATCAACAATCCGTCCTCCACCGGCTGGTCCTCGGCCGCGGCAGGAACGGCGATCGCAGGGTTCGAGGATGGACTGTTCTCTCTGCAAAGGTAAAAGATAGACGGTAGACGGTGGAAATGAACGACCCCCGGGGCGATGCTCCGGGGGTTTAGGTTATTGTGAGTTGTTGAGCAATGATATACACTGGAAGTAAGAAAATACCTTACTTCTATCACTCATTTATCTTTCTATGACATCCATTCGTCACCATACCGCACTCATCATTGCCGTCACAGCGGTGATGCTCTCGGCTTCGCTCTTTCTTTCGCCTCAAGCTCAAGCCGCTGTGGGCGACGGAGCTTCGAGCAATATTCAGTTGCTCGACACCAACGCCAACGGCGAGATTGATCGCATTACGTTTAATGTCGCCAACCCGAACTTGGAATCATGGGTTCTTGGTGGCGTGTTTCCTCACGGCGTCAGCGTTCTTGACGGCGGAAGCGGAAATGCGATCACCGTCTCTGCTATTGCTTTTACCACGGCGATCAACGTCAATCCGGTCGGCGTTCAGATAGATCTGAACGAAGCGGACGCCGATTTGGAAGTGGATACGTCGGTGAGTGCGGTGGAGCTGGTCTACACGGCCGGCCCCGCGGACAACATTGCCGACGGCGTGGACGAACAAGTCAATGCCATCTCGGCCGTTGATACGAACGCCACGGACACGGAAGCCGACGCCGCCGCGCCTCAGGTAGATCGCCTTACCTACGGCGACGCGGATGCAGATGGAAAAATTGATCTTCTCACGCTCGTGTTTTCGGAAGAGATCTCTGCGACCAGTGAACTTTCCGCCGCCGACATCACCCCAACGGTCGGGGATTTCACGGGTCTGGCTCTTGGATCAGGCACGGGAGACTTGATTACGGAAGTTGAAATAGGAGTGGATACGACGCTCGCGATTGATCTCACTAATGCAACGCTTGTAGCAGGCGGGGCATCCGAAGCGACAGCGGTAGATACCGCCGACAATTCCGGCAACTTCACACTCACCTTTGCTAACTTTACTTTCACGGATGGGACCACTGCTTATACGACAGGACATTCCGTAGCTTCGACGGATATTGTCGACGGTGCGGCACCCGTTCCGGTTGCGGGTTCGGGCACGGTCTATATGGATCTGACGGGTGGTGATGCCGTCATTGATCGCATTCTTATCAATTACTCGGAATCTGTCACGTCAACGGGTGTGGTTCCAGTCAGTCGGTTCACGTTAACGAGTGTGACAGGTGCGAACGGATTCGGCGGCTCGCTTTTTGGGAATGCTCTCGATACGGGTGGTGACATCAGTGTCAGCATGACGGGCGCAGAGTCTAACGAAACGAGTCATGTGACTGCTCCAACGATTGCTTATAATGACAATAGTGACGACGCCACCAATTATCTCGCAGATGCCGCCGGCCTTATCGTTCAGACGCATGGAGCCATCGCTCTCTATGATCTCGCTGGCCCCATCGTGTTGAGTGTGAGTCCATCCAACGGCGGCACGTTGATTCCGGCGACGATTGACTTCACGATCACGTTCTCGGAAGATCTTGCCGATGGTTCGGTGACAACGAGCAACATCACAGGTTCAGCAACATCGGGACCCGCAACCGTCGACGTGTCGGAAGTAAGCGGAGTCGTAACGGTCAGTCCGACGGGAGCTTCGTTCAGTTCCGGTGCGACTGTTACCATTACGCTCAATGGAGATACAGGCGGGTTGAGCGACGCCAACAACAACGTCTTGCGAAATACGGGAACGGTTGTGGCACTTACCGACAGCGGCAACGATGAACTCTACACATTTCTCGCCCTCAACCCGTCCTCAAGCGGAGGCGGGGGAGGAGGTTCGCCTTCGAGTGTGACGGTAACACCGGATGCCGTAACACTCACTTCGCCAAACGGCGGGGGGATGCTTTCGGGGGGCAGTACGGTGAATGTGGTTTGGACGTCGGCTGGAAACATCAACAATGTAAATCTCTCTTACTCACTTGACGGCGGTGTTGCCTTTGTCTCGATTGTTTCTGGCACCGACAACGACGGCTCCTATGCTTGGAGTGTTCCCAATATCAATGCTCCGTCAGTGCGCTTGCGCGTCGTCGGACGCGACGCGGGAGGGGCGACACTTGCCACCGATCTCTCGGACACGGCTTTTGCCATAGAACTCAATGCTTCTATGCCGGCGGTAAATCCGGCTGCCTCTTCAGCGCCTGTCAGCATGCGCACATCCTCCGGCTCTCTTGTAGAGATGGTACCGGGGGTGCTCTTCCGAGGTGTTACGCTTCCGGACGTTTACCGAGTGGATGAGGACGGCACGCGCCATGTGTTCCCCAACGAGACGACCTTCTTCTCGTGGGGCTACTCGTTTAACAATGTCGTTGTGGTAAATGACGATCAGTTGCGGCTTCTCACGCTTGGCGCGCGCGTGACGATCAAGCCGGGTTCACATCTCGTGAAAATTCAAAGCGATCCAAAAGTCTATGAAGTGGGCGAGGGAGCCACGCTCACCCATGTGCCAGACGAAGCGACGGCCGTGGCGCGTTTTGGTCCCAACTGGGCCGCGCTCGTGCGCGATATTCCGTCGGTGTTCTTCTCGGATTACACAATTCTTTAACCACCCTGATTAGGTTCTGGTCAACGCCTGTTTAAGGTGGCCGATGATATTCGTTTCGACATCCACGATTCGTTTGTTCGGGAACAGGAGCCTCACTTCCTCATGCGTTCCCGCCGGCTTGAAGGGCATGCAGAGCACGATGGCATCGTGCGGGCGCGTCGTGTGAACGAGCGCCGTGGTGTTTCGGTCGGCATCCTCAAAGAAGAGAACGGCGATCTTGGCGACGGGGGAGGAGCTGATCAGTTCCTCCACGATGCCCGAGAGCGCTTCTTCGCTTGTGCCAGCGTGCAAAAAGTCCTGCTGGGAAAGAACCGTCCAGACGAGACCTCGCTCTGGGTCGGATTTCAATCTGGCGAGAGCGCGTCCCCACAAACGCAGCGTTTCAATACTGCGCGTGCGGTAAAGATGATCCACGATTTTATCGCGCTTGGCGCCTTTCCCCATGAGAGCGGAAGCGACTTGAAGGGTTTTGGGCGTAACATTCTGCGATCGGAAACTGCGAGTTTTGGCGATCATGCCCGTCAAAAATTGCGTGGCCATTTCCTCATCAAAGAGTTCCGGCGCGCAGCCGGCGACAAAGTCATGGCACACTTCGCCCAAGCTCGTGGAGGTCATATCCACGACGTTGACGTGTCCAAAATGTTCGTTGCCGGGCGCGTGGTCAATGTTCACGATCGGCGTGCGGTAGAAAAAGTCGGGATGATCTTCAAACACGCGGCCACAGTCCTCAAGACGTTTGGCACCCATGCAAATAATGAGGTCATGTCGGTAAGTACCGTGAGCGAAGTTGAGATCGTCCTTTGACCAGCCACCGGAGCGAGGCTGAAGAAAAATATGGAGCTTGCCGTCAAGGATGTCGTAAGAAAGCTCATCTGGCGCGGTTTTTGAGACGTCGAGTTGGATCACGTACGAACGAATGTTTTTTAACTCCGGCTCGATCCGTTTGGCGGCTTCTTCGTCGAGGAAATGCAGATGGTTCATGGATTCTTTATCGGCCGTCACGATGTGAACCGGCTTCTCGAGCTTGCGCAGAAATCGTGCTATGCCAAGCGCAGAGGCGAAGCCATCGGCTCCGCCCCCGTTTGGAATGACGATAAGCGGTGCCTTTGCCCGCTCGATCGTTTTCATGGCTGTTTGTCGGTTGGTATTCATGTGTGAAACGCTTGGAAAAGAGGCCATCATAGCGGAGGGAGGGCGAGCGGTCAAGGGTGATTCACTTCGAGTTTGCCTTGTGATGGAAGCTCCAAATCGCTATACTGGGGCTATTATGTCGAGTGAAGAAATGCCCAAAGCTTATGATCCGCAGGCGGTTGAGGACGGAATTTATGCCGCTTGGGAGGCAAGCGGGTTTTTTAATCCGGACAATTTGCCGGGGGATCGGAGCACGCCTTATACGATTTCGCTTCCCCCGCCCAATACCACCGGGACGCTTCATTTGGGGCACGCCATGTATACGGTGCAGGATATTTTGATTCGATTTGAACGCATGCGCGGCAAGGCGGCTTTGTGGCTTCCGGGAACCGATCATGCGGCGATCGCGACGAATGCCAAAGTGGAACGACTTTTGAAAGAAGAAGGGCTGACGCGGCACAATCTTGGGCGAGAGAAATTCGTCGAGCGCGTCAATGCCTTCATCAAGCAATCGCAGGGCACGATCAATCGCCAGTTGCGCAAGATGGGGTTCTCCCTCGACTGGTCGCGGGAAGCTTACACGCTCGACGAGCCTCGCAATCGCGCCGTCCGCGAAATGTTCAAGCGCATGTACGACGCGAAATTAATTTATCGTGGGCACCGTGTTGTTAACTGGGACCCGAATCTTCGGACAAACGTGTCAGACGATGAGCTTGAACATGTGGAGAAGCAGGACCCATTCTACTGGTTTCAGTATGGGCCATTTGTCATTGGGACGGTTCGACCGGAAACAAAGTTTGGCGACAAGTATGTGGTTATGCATCCGGAGGATGGGCGCTACAAGGACTACCAGCATGGTGATACATTCGAGTGTGAATGGATCAATGGTCCGATCACAGCGACGGTGATCAAGGACGAGGCCGTGGATCCGGAGTTCGGATCAGGTGTGATGACGATCACGCCGTGGCATACAGCGATCGACTTTGAAATTGCCGAACGCCACGGACTTGATAAAGAACAAGTGATTGATTTTGAAGGGAATCTTTTACCCATTGCGGGTGAGTTTGCAGGCATGCCAATCGAAGAGGCACGTCCGAAGATTGTGGAGAAACTTCAAAAGAAGGGTCTTGTTGTAAAAGTGGAAGAAGAGTATGTGCACAATATAGCGATCAACAGTCGCGCTGGTGGCATCATTGAACCTCAAGTTCGTGAACAGTGGTTCATTGACGTGAACAAGCCGTTCGCTTTCGTGCAATCCAAGCATCATCCGATCGAGGGTCTTAAGAGCGGGCAGGAGATCAGTCTCAAGGAAGTGATGCGCCATGTAGTGACGTCCGGGCAGATCACGTTCGTTCCGGAGCGGTTTGAGAAAATTTATTTCAGCTGGATTGATAACCTACGTGATTGGAACATCAGCCGGCAGATTTGGTTCGGCCATCAGGTTCCTGTTTGGTACAAAGGTGAGGATATTGTCGTCGGAGAAACTCCCGAAGGCGATGGTTGGGAGCAGGATCCCGACGTGCTCGACACATGGTTTTCCTCGGGTATCTGGACGTTCTCGACTTTGGGCTGGCCGGATGATACGGCGGATTTAAAACGCTTCCATCCCACCGACGTGCTCGAGACCGGGTACGACATCATCTTTTTCTGGGTCGCTCGCATGATTCTCATGACGACGTTTGCTTTGGGCGAAGTGCCATTCCGCACTGTCTATCTTCACGGTCTTGTGCGCGACGAACAAGGGCGCAAGATGAGCAAGTCGCTTGATAATATCATCGACCCCTTGGACGTAGCAGAGAAGTACGGCACGGACGCCGTGCGGCTCGCTCTCATCATCGGCTCGACGCCCGGGCAAGACAAGAATCTCTCCGAGCAGAAAATCGAAGCCTATCGGAATTTTGGAAATAAGCTTTGGAACATCGCGCGGTTTGTTTTGGGGGTGGTAGAAGTGGTAGAGGTGGTAGAAGGGGTAGAGGCTCGAACGCTGGCGGATCGATGGATTCTCTCGCGGCTTGGCGAAGTGACCACGTCTGTGACCAAGAAGCTCGAAACCTTCCAACTTTCCTCCGCCGCCGAAGAACTTCGGGATTTCACGTGGGGCGATTTTGCTGATTGGTATCTCGAGATCGCCAAGATCGAAAAAGATAAAGACGATATCCTCCTCTTCGCGCTCGAGCGCATCCTTGTTCTTTGGCACCCGTTCATCCCATTTGTGACGGAGGAAATTTGGAAACGTTTCTCGGCAGGGAGCCGGGCAGGCGAGACGAGATCATTTCTCATGGTTCACGACTGGCCGGAAAGCGGAGCCTCCCCCCTCCTTTTTTCCTCCGAAGGCGGATCCGCTTCTGGCGGAAAGGAGGGGAAGGGGGTGGTTAGAGAGCAGATGCAACACCTCCAGGACGTCATCGTCGCCATCCGGAATCTCCGATCAGAGAACAACGTTGAGGCGAGGAAGAAGGTTGTTGTAACGCTCGTGAGTCAAGAAGCGGCGAAGATGCTCGACGAACAGAAAGCGCTCATTCACGGTTTGGCACGCGTGGAGTCACTCACGATTTCTTCCGAGAAAGTTAAACCGGGTGATAGCGCCTCGACGGTTGTCGGAACGACGGAGGTGTACCTCTCGCTCGAAGGGCTTGTGGACATGGACGCGGAGCGGGATCGTCTTGTGGGTGAGCTCGAGGAAGCACGCACATTTGAAGCGAAGACCAAAGTCAAGCTCGACAATAAAGAATTTATATCTTATGCCCCGACGAAGATCGTCGAGAGCATCAAAGAGACGTATGCGCAAACTCAAGAACGTATTCAAAAACTCGAAAGTCAGCTCGCGCGGCTTGCCTAACACGGATCCGAAGGCGATCGAAGAACTCCTCACGCGTGGAGTGGACGAAGTGATCGGAAGCGATGATTTGCGCAAGCGTTTGCTCTCGGGCGAACGTCTGCGCGTGAAGCTCGGCATTGATCCCACAAGCCCCAATCTGCATCTGGGCCGCTCGATCCCGCTTCTCAAGTTGCGCGATTTTCAACGTCTGGGACATCAAGTCGTCTTTATCATCGGCGACTTCACAGGAACGATCGGCGACACATCGGACAAAGACTCCGAGCGGCCGATGCTCTCGCGCGATGTCGTTGAGGCGAACATGAAGACGTACAAGGAGCAGGCGGGGAAGATCCTCGACCTCTCAAAATGCGAAGTTCGGTACAACAGTAATTGGCTCTCAAAGCCCGGCTACGCCGAGATCGGGGAGCAAGCCGACCAGTTTTCGCTCAACGAATTTATGTCGCGCGAGCTGATCAAGAAGCGTTTGGACGAGGGTAAGCGCGTGTCCGTCCGCGAGCTCCTCTATCCTCTCATGCAAGGTTACGATTCCGTCATGGTTCAGGCAGACGTTGAACTCGGCGGCACGGATCAGCGTTTCAATCTGCTTGCCGGCCGTACGCTTCAAAAGCATTACGGTCAGAAGCCTCAAGCGATCATTATGAACCCGCTTGTGGAGGGAACCGATGGGCGCAAGATGAGTTCAAGTTGGGGCAATACGGTGAATCTCACCGATACGGCGGAGAATATATTCGGCAAAATCATGTCGGTGCCCGACGAACTGATCCTCAAATACTTCATGTTCATGACGCGCGTGGTCGCGGAGACCATCGCAGCGCATACCGACGCGCTCAAAGCTGGAGCAAATCCTCGCGACGTGAAGCTTGAGCTGGCTGAAGAGATCGTGCGAATGTACCACGGCGAGGCAGAGGCGAAGAAAGCCCGCGAAGGCTTCATCTCGATATTTTGCAAAGGAGAAATGCCGGAGGAGATGCCAGAGTTCAAGCTCAAGAGCGAGATGACGATCGTGGACGTGCTGATTGACTCCAAGTTGTGCTCCTCAAAAAATCAGGCTCGACGAGACATAGATGGGGGAGGAGTGAAACTCGACGGAGAGGTCGTAACAGACTACGAGACGACCCCGGCATCCGGTTCAATTCTGCAAAAAGGCAAGCGCCACTTCCTCCACCTCGTCTGAATCCAGTATCCAGTATCTAACATCTAACATTCAAACCATGTATCTCCTCCAAACTGCTAAACAAGACGCGCTCAAGCTCCTCAAAGCCGCGCTTGGCAAAGCCTACACGCCAAACGTGGATGATCTTGAAGTACCACCAGACACGACGATGGGCGACATTGCTTTCCCTTGTTTTGTCATCGGCAAGGGTCTCAAGAGAAACCCCGCGGAGCTGGCAACGGAAATTGCGGCAAAGGTGGCGCCCAAGGGGCTCGTCGTCAAACTGGAAGCGAAGGGACCTTACGTCAACTTTTGGATTGATGCGGGAAAAATGGCCGAGCGCGTTTTGAAAGAAGTGGCGACGGCAAAAGAACGGTATGGATACTCGGTTTCCGGAAAGAAGAAGCGCGTTCTCGTGGAATACGCGAATCTGAACACGCACAAGGAAGTGCACGTGGGCCATATTCGCAACATGGCGCTTGGACAAGCGGCGGCAAATATCCTCCGCGCGGCTGGCTTCAGTGTCGTGCCTCACGCCTACATCAACGATCTTGGAAATGCAGTGGCACGCTGTCTTTGGGGCTATCGAAAATTCCATGCGGATGAGAAGCCGGAGAAGGGGGAGGAGAATGCTTTTTTCGGAGAGGTCTATGCTAAGGCGACGAGCGCTATGGAAGACGATCTTGCGGCTCGCGAAGAAATCTCTGTTATTCAACGGGAGCTCGAAGAGGGAAAGGGGGAGTGGACCAAGCTTTGGAAGATGACGAACAGATGGTCGCTCAATGGACTCAAGGCCGTCTTCGACGATTTTGGACTTGAGCTTGAAAAAATTTATCTGGAAAGCGACATTCTGAAGTCGAGCAAAAAAATTGTTCAGACGCTCATCAAGAAGGGGATCGCCGTGCACAGCGAAGGAGCTTGGGTGGTGAGGCTTGAGGACGAAGGGCTTGGCGTTTCCATTCTCGTGAAATCCGACGGCACGCATCTGTACAACGCCAAAGATCTTGGGCTTGCTCAAAAGAAAGAGGAAGATTACCGTCCCGACCGCTCGATCTATGTGGTGGACGCCCGCCAGAAGCAAGTGATGGCCCAGCTTTTCGCAACGCTCAAGCGCATGGGATTCAAGAAGGAATTGGAGCACCTTTCCTACGGCCACGTGAGTCTCCCCGAAGGCGCGATGTCCTCGCGCAAAGGCACCATCATCCGGTATCAGGATCTGATGAGCGCTCTGGAAGAATCAGCGGCGAAAGAAACTCGTGCTCGGCACGAAGATTGGGATGAGGATCGGGTGGCGCGCGTCGCTCGAACCATTGCGTTTGCCGCCGTGAAGTTTTTCATGTTGCGGAGCGACCCGGACAAGGACATCGTCTTTGATGCGCGCGAATCACTCTCGTTTGAAGGGTTCAGCGGGCCGTATCTTCTCTACACCGTCGCGCGTTGTCGGAGGTTGCTTGAAAAGAGTGAAGACAAACCCTCGTTGGATGACATTCGGTTGTCGTCTAAGGAAGCGCAAGCGGTGGTGCGTGCGCTTGCGGTGTTCCCGGAGACCGTCCTGAAGACCGCGGCTGACTATCAAGTTTCGCGCGTGGCCCAAGCGCTCTTTGATCTCGCGCAGGCGTTCAGCACGTTCTATGCGCAGGTGCCGGTGAATGCCGAGCCAGATGAGATTGTGCGCAAAAGCCGCTTGGCGCTTGTTGCCGCCGTTGCGCAAACGATTGAAAATGGCCTTCATCTTTTAGGCATCGAGACAGTGGACGAAATGTAGCCCCTCATCTAATATCTAATATCTATAGACCTCACACTATGAAACAGGACTCCATCAAGCGTAAAACAGGCGAACTCCTGGCTCTTCGATCGAAAAAATCCTCAATGGAGCTATGGCTCCATTTGTGGTTTTTTCGATCTGTAGAGCTTCGGATTTCATCCTGTTTAACGCTAGCTAAGTCCTGTTTCATAGTGTGAGGTCTATAGTATCCAATATCTTCTATGGCTAAGGAACATCTGCAAGAGACGATCATCGCTCAAGGGGTGAAGGTCGAGGGGGATTTTCAGAGCGAGGGGGATGTCATTATCGAGGGGGAAGTGAAGGGGAACGTGAAGACGAAGGCGCACTTGCGTGTGGGCGAATCGGCGCGCATCCATGCTGATGTGTCTGCCAAGAGCGCCGTTGTTGCCGGAGAAATCCAGGGCAACGTAACGATTGCCGAGCGACTGGAGCTCGGGGAGCACTCTGTGGTCAAAGGGGATATCACCACCGAGGTATTGAGTATCGCTCCCGGCGCGCGCGTGAACGGGATGTTGACGATGGGCGGGAAGCAAGAAGGCGTAGAAAACGTAGAGACGTAGAAACAAGAGACGTTCTTCACCACCTATGTACTACTACATCTACGATGAGTTCGTCTCCAACAAGAAGTACGAGCGTGAGCTTATCGCCATCGAAAATCGTCTTGCCGATTTGGGAATTGCCGGTCGTGTGGCGCGTCTGGCGCTCTTTAAGCATGCGGAGGCTCTCATTGCCGATGAGCTACGCCGTGGCCAGATTGAGACGGTGGTAGTGGTCGGGAACGATCAGACTGTGCACAAAGTTTCCGATGCGATTTCGGGATACGATGTTGCGTTGGGACTCATCCCGCTTGGGACGGACAATCAGTTCGCCAAGATGCTTGGGATTCCCCTTGGAGTTGCCGCGGTGGACATTCTCTCGGCGCGCAATATCGAAGTGATTGATGTCGGCCGATTGAACGGCCAGCGGTTCGTGACGGGAGTGTGTTTCCCGCGCCAGATTGGGACGGTTATATGCGACAATCGGTTTACGATGAAAACGGAGCGAGCGGGAGTTATTGAGGTTCGCAACCTCGCCTGCGAAGCGGATCCGTCCGGGGGCATGGGGAATCCAACCGACGGGCTTCTCGAAACCGTGATTGCAGTCGAACCAAAATCTTTTTTCTTTCATCGGGCATCAAGCCGGAAAAAGAGCGTGGTCGGCTCCAAAGAAATTGAAATTGATTTTCCGGAAACCGTTATAGCCACGGCGGATGGGAAGAAAGTGGAAAGCTCGCACTTCTCCATTACCGTGGAACCCCTGGCACTTAAGGTCATTACGGGAAAGGAACGGATGTTTTAGGAAACTGGAGTTAACGGAGGCTCTCCGCTAAAACAAAGAGAACAAAAAACAGTTTCAGTAAAACTGTTTTTTGTGGTGCGCGGGAGAGGACTCGAACCTCCATTCCCTTGCGGGAGCTACCACCTCANNAGAGCATCTCGTTTACACCGAGAGGGTCGGGGGTTCGAGTCCCTCAGCGCCTACCATTCTGCTATAATGCAAGTCGTATGATCTGGCGCGTTCTTCTTGGTCTCCTTGTTATCATTGTCGGATTTTTCATGGTCTGGAAGACGGTTGTCTTTCAAGATTTTTTTGGAGTCAATGCTTGGGCGGAGCGCAAATTTGGTTCGGGAGGAACGAATACGTTTTATAAACTTCTGGGAGTTCTGGTAGCCTTTCTCGGCATGCTGATCGCGACAAACCTCATTTCCGAGGTCATGCAGAGTCTCGTCGGCATCTTCGTCCGCTAACCCGTGCATCTTAGACCTCTTAAACTTCTTCAACCTCTTAGAGCTCATCCCTATGTTTGACCTTCGCCCTCTCGTCCGCCCAGATTTCTGGTTCGCCTCTCACCCAACGTCTCTCATGAGTTCAAGCTCCCGCGTGCTTCTTCTCTTTTTTACCTTGCTTCTTGTTATCGGCGCTGTCGTGCGTCTTGTCTCACGCAAGCGTTTCACGGATCGTTATGTGCTGGAGGCTTACGGTCGCGTCGGCCGGATGCTTTCAACCATGGGTTTTCTTGGGCTCGTCTGGCTCTTCTTTGCTGTGGAACAGGTGACCTTTCTTCAGGCTCGCTATTGGGCGCTCGTATGGTTTATCGGTTTCATTGTCTGGGTTATCTTCATTTGGAAATACGTTTTCCAAACCGTTCCGGCCGAACGCGAACGGCACCATCAAGATCGGGAGCGGATGAAATATTTTCCAGGGCACAGACATTAATATGGATCCGAGGAGGCTGTTTGGAAACAGGGGAGAGGCGATGGCGGCCGAATATCTCAAAAGACAGGGATACAAGATTCTCGAACGGCAGTTTCGAACTCGGTTTGGAGAAATTGATCTCGTCGCTCTCTCTAGTGGCGAGATCGTTTTTGTTGAAGTCAAGACGCGGAAGTCCTCGGCTCATGGATTTCCGGAGGAAGTCGTAACGGAAACAAAATTGCACAAGCTTGAAATTGCCGCAGAGCATTTTCTCAAAAAGCACGCGCTTGAAGGCCGACCCTATCGCTTCGACGTGGTCGCGATTGTGGGCGAGGGAGGGGAATGTCAGGTGGAACATCTGGTCGGTGTTTGACGGATAAAGAAAGCTCTGGTATTCTTCCCGCATCAGCATCTGTCGGAAACGGCAGATTTCTTTATAGAGATTAAATGTATGTCATCACAAGTCGAACAAGCCATGCGCCAAATTTGCGAGGAGAAAGGTTTAAGTTACGAGGCGGTGCTGGAAACCATCGAGTCAGCGCTTGCCGCCGCCTACCGCAAAGATTTTGGAAACAAGATCCAGAACATCGAAGTCGAGTACGATGTCGCTTCTGGCAAGATCAAAGCTTTTGACGTGAAGACGGTGGTCGAGGACGTTGATCTTGCGGAAGTCGAACGCGTCGAAGAGGAACGGCGCGCAAAACAGGAGGAGCGCACTACGAAGATCAAGGAACTTGTCGAAGCCGGTCAGCCGATCCCCGAAGAGCTTTCTGCTCCGGCGTCAGCCGACGGACCGACGTTTAACGAGAAATTGGAAATCATGCTTTCGGCGGCGAAGGACATTGACCATGATGCCAAGGTTGAGGAAGTGCTTCGCATGGAACTTATCGTGCCGGGAGAATTCGGACGCATGGCGGCGATGACAGCTAAACAGGTCGTGATGCAAAAGTTGCGCGAAGCCGAACGTGAAGTCATCTTTAACGAGTTCAAGGAAAACGAGCACACCATTGTGGTCGGGACGATTCAGCGCCG
>DNYJ01000021.1 GCA_003505155.1 Candidatus Uhrbacteria bacterium
TTCTATGAACCTTGCGCAAAAAACTTGCAAGTCTTGCGAAGGCGGGACGAAGCCACTCTCGGGCGACGAGATTGGTGCGTATCTCGATGAGCTCGGAGACGATTGGCAGGTGATTGACGACGAACGGCTTATGCGGACGTTTTCGTTCGGGACATTTGCCGATGCCATGGAGTTTGTGAACCAGGTTGCGCGCCTGGCCGAATCCGAGGGGCATCATCCGGATATCGAAATCCACTACAGCCGTGTCTTGATCGAACTTTCTACGCACGCGATCGGCGGGCTCTCCGAAAACGATTTTATTCTCGCGGCGAAGATCAATGCATTATAAAACGGCACGGATGACGCGCGGGAGAGCGTGAAGATCGGGGAGAATTTCAATGTCGGCTTCCGGGAAGTGTTCGCGGATGAGATGAGGGAGCTTTGTGTCTTGTGCCGGATCAATTTCACACAGGACAACGCACGAACCTCCAAAGCATCGGCGATATTCTTTGAGTTGGCGGAAGAACAGCCAGTACACATCGAGTCCGTAATAACCGGCTTCAAGCGCGAGTCTTGGCTCGAAGTCTCGGATTTCGGGTTGGGCATCCGTCCATTGGCGCGTGGTGAGATAGGGGAGATTGGCGGTTACGATCGTGTGATCGGGACGCGACTCTTCAAGGATCAGGACGATCGGTTCGAGCAAATTTCCCTGCGCAAAGGTTATCTGATCGGCGACCTTATGCGCGGCGGCGTTCTTTCGAGCAATGACAAGCGCATCAGGGCTGATGTCGCTTGCGATGACACTCTTGTGTGTTTCCGCGGAGAGTGTGATACCCAAAGCGCCCGATCCGGTTCCCACATCTATGAACCGAACTTTTTCGCGATGCTCTTCATACAACTTGAAGACGCGCAGGGCTTCTTCAATGAGAGTCTCCGTTTCCGGACGAGGAATGAGGACGTTTCGATTCACCTCGAAAGCCCGCCCGTAAAAATATTTCTTGCCGGTGATGTAGGCAACGGGCTCATGCTCGAGGCGCCGTGCAATGGCCGCGCGGTACGTTTCTTCCTGTTTTGGAGAGACTTCAAAATTAAGGCGGGAAAACAACTGCGGCTTCGTCACATAAAGCGCGTAAGCGAGGAGAACTTCGGCATCAAGCGTGGGAGAAGCAAGCGTTTGGAATTTTGGTTCAGTTTGTTCTTTCAATGTGCTCTTGCCCCACTCCAACAATTCAACCACGGTCATAGATTTTTTGCGGCGGATTCGAGATCCTGTGCGCGCTGTGCTTTTCTAAGAGCCTCGGTTACGGCGGCGAGGTCGCCATCCATGATGCCCATGAGGTTGTGCCACGATTCGTGGATGCGATGGTCGGTGACGCGCGATTGCGGATAGTTGTAGGTACGGATTTTTTCCGATCGTTCGCCGGTCCCGATCTGATCTCGGCGTTTTTCATCGCGTTCGGCTCGGCGCTTTTCTTCCTTATAGGCAAACACGCGCGAGCGCATGATTTCCATCGCCTTGGCGCGGTTCTGCTGTTGGGAACGTTCGTCTTGACATCGCACTTCAATGCCGGTGGGAAGATGAACCATGCGGATGGCCGAGTAGGTTGTGTTTACGCTCTGCCCGCCGGCGCCTTGCGAGGTCGAGGTTTCCACTTTCAAATCCTTCGGATCGAGCTCGAACTCCACCGCTTCGATTTCGGGAAGCACGGCCACGGTGGCGGTGGATGTGTGAATGCGGCCCTGTTTCTCCGTCTCCGGAATGCGCTGGACGCGATGGACGCCGGATTCGAACTTGAGAGACTGGTACACGTTCTTCCCTTTGATGGAAAACGTGATTTCTTTGAGTCCTCCAAGATCGTTCTGGCTTTGCGAACTGATGGAGACGTTCCAGCCATGGCGTTCTGCGAAACGCGCATACATGCGGAAGAGATGGGTGGCAAACAAAGCCGCTTCGTCTCCGCCGGCGCCGGCGCGGATTTCCATGATCACGTCTTTCTTATCCATGGGGTCGGGAGGAAGAAGAGCGAGAGAGATCTTCGCCTCGAGCTCCGCCAGCAGAGCTTCGGCGCGCGTTACCTCTTCTTCAGCCGCTTCTTTCATTTCAGGATCCTGCATCATCTCGCGCGCCTGTGCGAGCTCATTCTCGGCCTGTTGGTACGCGTCAATTCGTTCCACGATTTGAGAAATGCGTTGAAACTCCTCGTTCGTTTCTTTGAGTTTCTTCTGGTCGCCAAAAACTGCTGGATTGCCAAGCGCAGCTTCCAGCTCTCGTTTTCGTTCCTGATACGTTTTAAGGTCTTTGATGAAATCCATAGCTACGAAAAAGACGCCATGCCAAGCATAACGTCTTTTTGTCTCATTGTCTCGTTACGCCTCGCTCTTCTTTGTCTTTTTGATGCGAACCGATTTTGTTTCCTCCACTTCAATCTTGGGCTTGCGCTTGGCGGCGCGCTCCGCTTTCTTGACAGTTTTGCTCTTGACGCTTGCTTTCTTCTGCGACGTGCGGGCCTCGAACTTCTCCACGCGACGGGCGCTGTCGAGGATTTTTTGTTTGCCGGTGTAGAAGGGATGGCAGACACTGCACAACTCGACGTCGATCCTCTCGAGCGTCGAACCGGTCGTGTAGACGGCTCCGCAAGCGCAGGTGATGACGGCCTTGGAGTAATAAGTTGGATGAATAGCAGTTTTCATACGGGCGAAACTATAGTGTTTTGACGGAAAAAGGTCAAGCTACGGCCGTTCGTATGGCGGGCGCTTGGCATAGGGTGACGCCAAGTCAATAGTAACGAGTCCGCTCGAAACGGTGTAAGAACCATTTGGTCCCTCGGTTTCCTTGAATGGGACGGACCAAAGATCGTGCGGGTTCTTGGTGAGAATCTCGTCGGTCATGATCTGCACGATCAGGCGCTCACGGTCAAAACCCAGGACATGGAACGTCTGCACATCGCCCGGTTGCGGCGTGTCGAAATCGTAGGATGACTGGCGTTTGAACAGGCGCTCCCACGTTTGGTTGGAAACGTCATAGGCGTAGATGGCGTTGAACAAATCTCCCGTATCGGCTGGAGGCGGCAGATAGAGGGCGCTGTGCGTGGCGAAGTAGTAGATCGTGCTGTCTGTACCGTCTTGCGCGGGACGCCGGATGATGCCGTAGGCGATGTTCTCATGTCCGGAACCGTTGCCAGGCCTGTTGATCATTTCTTCCGCCTGTGCCGTGTATTCCCAGAGATCGGGATCAATCGTGTTGAAGTTTTGTCCGGTGTTTGAGGCGCGCGGAAGATCCGACGAGGCTTCTTTGACTGTGCCGTCGCTTGTTGCGTAGAGCGGCTCTTCTGGCGCGGAGGATTTCCAAACCCACCCGGCAATCAAAAGTGCGGCGACGATGCTTGTGAACATGGCTACCTTTGTATTCACAGGAAGCAGTATAGACGATTTTTGAAAGAAGCGCACGCCGGCCGTCTTGACGAAAAGCGGCTTGTTCTATATTCTTGCGTTCATAAATCAATCAGGAAGGTGCGAAGAACGTTGCGAGCCTTGCCCCTCCGAAGCTCGAAGAGCGAAGGGGGGTCCTCGCACGGCGCCTTCCGCAGTCAAAAAGGATTATGAAACTCCCAACTCTTCAAGAGCTTCTCACAGCCGGAGCTCACTTTGGCCATCAGGCTTCCCGTTGGCATCCCAAAATGGCGCCCTACATCTTCGGCGTTCGATCGGGCATCCATGTCATCAACCTTGAGCGCACGCAGGAGGAACTGGGGAAAGCGCTCGACGTTGTGAAAAGTATCGCGGCAAAAGGCGGCGTCATTTTGTTTGTCGGCACCAAGAGCCAGGCAAAGAAATACGTGCGAGCGGCCGCGGAGGATTGCGGCATGCCTTTTGTCACGGAACGGTGGCTGGGAGGCACGCTCACAAATTTTAAGCAGATCCGCGATGCGGTGGACCGCTATTTGAAACTCAAGGAACAGCAATTGAAAGGCGAACTGGGTAAGTACACGAAGCTGGAACGCTTGATGATTGCGCGCGATATTGAAGAGTGCGATGTGAAGATCGGCGGCATTGCCACGCTCAAGAAAAAACCCGAAGCCGTCTTTATCACTGATGTGCGTTTCGACAAAACGGCGGTGATGGAAGCGATTGCCTGCAACATCCCGATCGTCGGCGTGTGCGACACGAATGTCAATCCGGATCGCGTGACGCATGTGATTCCGATGAACGACGACGCCGTGCGTTCGATCGAGCTGGTGACGAAGCTTGTTGCGGAGGCTGTCAAGGAAGGAAAAGCGAATCCGGTCGTCTTGGAAAAGAAGGTTGAAAAAATTGGAAAAGAGACAAAGAAGGCAGAAGCTCTGAAAGTACAAGCCTAGTATCCAATATCTTATCCCTATGCCCATTGATGCCAAAACTGTTGCAATGCTTCGCGAGATGACCGGAGCGGGCATGATGGACGCCAAGAAGGCGCTCGAAGAGGTCGGCGGAGATCTTGAAAAAGCAGCCGAAGAACTTCGCAAGAAAGGTGTCACGAAGGCGGCAAAGAAGTCGGATCGTGCCACCAGCGAGGGGCGCGTTCATGCGTACATCCATGCAACCGGCAAGGTCGGCGTGCTCGTTGAAGTGCTCTGCGAGACGGATTTCGTCGCGCGCAACGAGAACTTCATCGCATTTTGCAATGACCTTGCGATGCACATTGCCGCTTCTGATCCGTCCTATCTTACGCGCGAAGATGTTCCGGAAGAGATTGTCGCGAAAGAAAAAGAACTTGTTGCCTCCGCGCTCAAGGAAGAAGGCAAGCCAGAGGCAATGATCGAAAAGATCAGCCAAGGGAAAATGGACAAGTGGTACGGCGAAGTCGTCCTCATGGAACAGCCGTTCATTAAGGACGAAGAAAAGACGATCCAAGAACTTTTGACTGAACAGATTGTCACCATCGGGGAGAATATGGCCATCCGCCGCTTCGCCCGCTTTGCCATTTAAAAGAAAACAAGAGAGCACAGGCTCTCTTTTGGTTTGTGCTACAATGGCCGCATCTTTCTCTTGCTATCTTATCTCACAACTCTAATCTTTCTCCTATGCTTCGCATCGCCATCAACGGTTTTGGCCGCATCGGCCGTCTCGCTCTGCGTGTTGGCTTCAAACAGAAAGGTCTTGAGTTCGTTGCGATCAACGACCTGAACAGTCCGGAAACGCTGGCGCATCTTCTCAAGTACGACACGGTTTATCGCGCTTGGGATCGCCGTGTGAAAGCTGGCGACGGGTTTCTGGTGGTTGATGGCAAGAAGATACCCGTGTTTGCGCAAAAGGATCCTGGCCGTCTGCCGTGGAAGGAACGCAAAGTAGATGTCGTGATCGAGTCTACCGGGTTTTTTACGAATGAAGCCGGAGCCTCGGCTCATATCGGCGCGGGCGCAAAGTCGGTGGTGGTCAGCGCGCCGTCCGAGGATCTCCCCACGCATCTCATGGGAGTCAATCATCAAGATCTTCATCCGAAAACGCGCGTGATCTGCAACGCGTCCTGCACGACAAATTCGGCTGGACCCGTCGTGCAGATCTTGCACGAAGCGTTCGGCATTCAAAAAGCTATGCTCTCCACCGTCCACTCAGTGACGTCGGGGCAGAATGTGGTGGACAGCATTCCGCCCGCGCGCAAACCCGACTTGCGTCGCGCGCGTTCCATCTTGGGTAACATCATCCCGACGCATACGGGTGCGGCGGAGGCGACCGCGAAAGCGGCGGCGTATCTTCAAGGAAAGTTTGACGGAGTGGCTATCCGTGTTCCGACGCTTGACGTCTCGCTTTCGAGCTTCTCGGTTCTTCTGCGTCAGAGAACGGACATTGAGCATGTCAATCAGGCGTTTCGCCAAGCGGCGCGTTCGGCTCGTTGGAAAGGTATTTTTGACGTGACGGAAGAGCCTTTGGTGTCCTCCGATTTGATTGGTAATCCTCACGCTTCGGTCGCGGATCTTTCCATGACGAAAGTCGTTGACGGAGATTTTGTCAACGTGCTCGCGTGGTACGACAACGAGTGGGGTTATGCGAATCAACTCATAATGATGGTTCGTGAAGTAGGCAAGCGTGTTCTCAAAAAATAGCATTGGTATGAAGTTGCGCGCGCTTAATCAGCGGGTTGGGGTGAAGGACGAGCGTGTTTTGGTGCGTGTGGACACGGATGTTCCCGTCGTGAAAGGAAAAGTTGTTGAGGGTCAAAACGGCCGTCTGCATCGCGCCGCCGTCGGAATCGAATGGTTGCGCCAGCGCGGGGCGAAGGTGATCGTGATCGGACACCGCGGCCGCCCGAATGGAAAACGCGTGGCGGCTTTGAGTCTCGCTCCCGTCGCTCGGAAACTTGAGGAACTGATGACGGGCACGGTGTCGTTTTCCAAAGAGATCACCGGGCCTCGTGTCAAAAAGCGTGTCGAAAGCATGGAGCCTGGCGATATTCTCGTGCTGGAGAATGTTCGATTTCTGCAGGGGGAGGAAAAAAACGATCCGGAGGTCGGGAGCAAGCTGGCTTCGCTCGGGGACCTTTATGTGAACGACGCTTTTGCGACGTCACATCGGGAGCATGCTTCGCTTTGCCTTCTCGCACGGCTTCTTCCTTCTTATGCCGGTCTTGAACTTCAGCACGAAGTCGAGGTGCTTTCAAAAGTTTTGCGCAGGGCTCCCGCGTCTCTTCTCGTCATCCTCGGCGGGAAAAAAATTCACACGAAGATCGAAACGCTTGAAGCGTTTTTGCGCGCCGGCGCGCGCGTGTGCATCGGCGGCGCATTGGCCACGCCGTTTTATCAAGCGCAAGGATGGGGGATCGGGAACTCTTCGTACGACAAGAAGGATCTTCCACTTTCGAAGGAACTCTTGAAGCGCTATGGGAAGCAATTGATTCTTCCGGAAGACGTGGTGACCGTCCGCGTCATTCGTCGCCGTGCGCCGCAAACGGCAAGTCTTGGCACGGAAGTGGAAGACCGCGGCATCATCGTTGACGTTGGTCCGCAAACGATCAAGCGGTTTCAGGAGGAGATGTCTTTGGCGAAGACGATTGTGTGGAACGGTCCTTTGGGAATTGTCGAGACGCCCGATTTTGCCAAAGGGACGCACGCCGTGGTGAAGGCGATGGCTCGGCAGACCGGCAGAGCAATGACCGTGGTTGGCGGAGGGGACACCGTTCCTGTGGTTGACGCTCTCGGCCTCCATCACGCGTTCACGCTCGTCTCGACCGGTGGCGGTGCCATGATGGCGTTTTTGGCCGGACAGAAGATGCCCGGACTTGAAGCATTGAAAATCTCATAAACCTATGTCCTCAAACATCAAAGCGATTCACGCGCATGAAATCCTCGATTCGCGCGGCAATCCAACGCTCTCGGTTCACGTTCTGCTGGGTTCGGGCATCGTGGGTTCCGCAAGCGTTCCGTCGGGCACTTCGACGGGCGCGTACGAAGCCATCGAACTTCGCGATGGCGACAAGAAGCGCTATGGCGGGAAAGGTGTGCAAAAAGCGATCAAGCGTGTGAGAAACATCGAGAAGAAGATCATCGGCATGTCGGCTTTCCGTCAACGCGAGATCGACAACGCCATGCTTCTTTTGGATGGGACGCGCAACAAGTCAAAGCTCGGAGCCAATGCGATCCTGGGTGTCTCGCTTGCCTGCGCCCATGCCGCCGCCAAACAAAAAAAGCTCCCGCTCTACGCCTATCTTCGTTCAGCCTACAGCCTACAACCTACCCCCTACCGCCTACCCTACCCCATGATGAACATCATGAACGGCGGAGCGCATGCGGGGTGGATTCTCGATATCCAAGAGTTCATGCTCATTCCTCGGCAGAAGAGTTTTAAGGAACGAGTTCGTTGCGGAGCGGAGATTTTTCATGCGCTCGGGAGTCTTCTCAAAGAAAACGGATTCACGACACTTGTTGGAGACGAGGGCGGCTATGCAGCTTCGCTTTCCAAGAATCAGGATGTGTTCCAGTATCTTGTGAAGGCGGCGCGCGCGGCGGGATACAAGGCGGGCGAGGACGTGGAGTTTGGAATAGATGCGGCCGCAAGCGAGTTCTACGACAAGGAAACCAAGACATATCGTCTTAACGTCGAGGGCAAACATTTACAGGCTTCGAAGCTGGTAGACTGGTATGCGGAGCTTGCGAAAAAGTACCCCCTCGTTTCCATTGAGGATCCGCTCGAAGAGAATGATTGGTACGGATGGACGGAGGCAACGAAGAAGCTCAAAGGCGTGCAAGTCGTGGGAGACGATCTTTTCGTGACCGATGTGGAGCGTTTGCGTAAGGGGATCGAGATGAAAGCAGGGAATGCGATTCTCATCAAGCCTAATCAGATTGGAACTTTGTCGGAGACGATGGACGCCATCCTGCTCGCTCAAGCGAACGGCTATCACGTTATTATTTCGCACCGTTCGGGTGAGACGACAGACACGACCATCGCCGATCTCGCCATTGCGGTGAACGCGGACTACATCAAAGCCGGCTCGCTCTCTCGCGGTGAACGCGTGGCGAAGTATAATCGGCTGATGGAGATCGAGGAGGAATTAAAGTATCGGCTATGAATCTCTTTCAATTTCTCTTAAACAGCAAGAGAAAAACCAAAAACCCCTTGCGGGGCTTCTGGGGTTTTGAACCCACCGCTCCCATCACGAGAATATTCTATCACGATGTATGTCCCACACTCCCAACTATGATGCCAAGGTAAAATCCATTCTCGACGCAACCAGCCCCGGCGAGCGGACTTGTGAACTCACGGGCGAGAAGTGGGAGATGACGGAGGAGGAGATCGGGTGGTATAAGAAATTTAATGTTCCGCCTTCGAAGCGCAGTCCGTTGACTCGGGCGAAAATCACTTCGAGTTTTTGGGTTGGGTTTCAGTGGTGGAATTGGAAGCATCCGAAGTCGGGAGTCACGATCATCTCCCCTTATCATCCGGCAACGGGTGTTTCTGTATTGCCCGATAAGGAGTGGTTTGATCAAGATTTCAGTTCAGAATATCTCGACGACGACCCCAATCGCTCGGTGTTCGATGTCATGTATGAGCTCACGCGCAACATTCCTCTACCGGCCCACAGTCACGCGAAGGAGCCGGAGAACTCCGTCGCCATTCTTTCTCACGGCGATCGGAACAGTTATTTTTCTCTCGGATCCGAATCAGAGCAGTCGCTCTTTGTCTGGTGGTCAACGCGCGTTCAGACCTCTTGTCTTGTATGGAACTCGGATCAGGTCGCGGAAAGTTATAGCGTCGCAAATTCAAAAAACATTCATAACAGCCTTTTTGTGCGTGACAGCTCGGATGTACTCTCAAGCGCGTTTTGCTTTTTGTGTGAGGACATCGAGTCATGCTTTGGAGCGACGAATCAATCTCACCAAAAATTTATCTTCTTCAATGAGCAGCTTTCCGAGTCCGAGTTTCACTCACGTCGTGAGAAGGTGGACTTGAGCAAGCGCTCGGAGCTTGAGAAGTGGATGGGGAAGTTCCGCGACCTTGTCGGCAATAAGACGATCTGGCCTGAAAATCTTAACGCGGGAGATATCCAATCGACAGGCGAATATCTCTACGACGTAAGCGATTGCCATGCGTGCTATGCTTGCGTGAAGCACAGCAAAGATTTGTTTTATTGTTCCTTTGCTGCCGAAGGATCCGATAGCGCTTTTTCGACCCCGATCTTTTCGTCAAAGTGCTTTGAAGCGACCAATCAATTTCAATCCCATGACATTCGTTACTCCTACGCCTGTTATCGTTGCCAGAGCATGGAGTACAGTTATCTTTGTTATGATTGCGAGGATTGCTTTGGGTGCGTCGGTCTCCATCGCAAGAAGAACCACATCTTCAACAAATCCTACGCGGAAGATGCCTATTGGCAGAAGCTTGACGAGATCAAGTGTCGGATGCTGGATCGTGATGAGTATGGACAGTTCTTTCCGATCCGCATGTCGCCGACGTACTTTGGCGAGGCTGGAGCCGTGAACCACTTTGGCGCCGACCTCTCCGAGTGGGAAAGGCTCGGTGGCACATCGTTTGATCCGGAATCGGCCGGGGCGATCGGAGATCTTGCAAAAGGGGACTCGACGCCTTCGTGTGAGATTCCCGATGCGATCGATGAGATGAAGGACAAGGACTGGGTTGGGAGAGTCGTGCTGGACGAAGCGGCTCGACGCAAGTTCAGGTTTCTCAAACCGGAGCTGGATTTCTATCGAAGAAAAAAGATCGCTCCGCCGACACGCCATTTTACCTGGCGCATGATTGATCTCTTGCACGAGTCCAATCTGGCTGTGTTTGAGGATGTGGATTGCGCCAAGTGTTCTCAACCGATTCGGGTTGCAAAAAACATGGTCTACCCCAACCGCACCATCTATTGCAAACCGTGCTACCTCACATATCTCGAACAGCACGGATAAGCTCGGCTCATTCCCGCCAGAGGCGCGCCTGCCACTCGAAGCCTCGGCTAATTCGCGCGAATAGGCGAACAGGCTGTGCTTGCACTTCTTCATGATGATATCAACGCCGATTTTTCCGTTCCTTATGTTTCTTTGCTATAATTCTTCTCGATATGCCTGACGAAACACATAGGCCTAAACCTGCGGTCTTGCTGATTTTGGACGGGTTTGGCGTGGCGCCGGACGGGGAGGGGAATGCGATTGCGCGGGCGCAGACTCCTGTGCTCGACAAGCTCATTGCGACGTATCCAGCTATGACGCTTCGCGCGTCGGGCGAGGCGGTGGGGCTTTCGTGGGGGGAGATGGGAAACTCGGAGGTGGGGCATTTAGCGATCGGAGCGGGACGGGTGTACTACCAGACGTTGCCGCGCATCAACAAGGCGATCGAGGACGAATCCTTTTTTCACAACGAAGCTTTTCTTGAAGCCGCGGCATTTGTGAAGCGATCGAAAGGCACTTTGCATCTCATCGGCATGGTGTCTCCGGGCCGGGTGCATAGCATGGATGAACATCTGTTTGCGCTTTTGGATTTTTCCAAGAGGCAGAAGCTCAAGGATGTTGCGGTCCATGCCATCCTTGATGGGCGCGATACGGTATACAACTCGGGAGCGGATTTCATTACGAAGTTGCAGGCGAAGATAAAGGAAACAAAGGTCGGGCGTATTGCTTCGATGTGCGGTCGTTACTATGTTATGGATCGTGATAATCGCTGGGATCGCGTCGAGAAAGCCTATCATGCCATCGTGAAAGGTGAAGGTCCGACGGCCAAAGATCCGATTGAAGCGATCAAGACGAGTTATGCTGAGGATGTGTTCGATGAGGAGTTTGAGCCGATCGTTCTTGTGGACAGACATGGAGAACCGGAAGCTCGGGTGAAAGAAGGGGATGCGGTGATCTTTTTCAACTTCCGCGCGGATCGCATGCGCGAGATCACGAAGGCGTTTACTCTTCCGAGCTTTGACAAGTTCAAACGCGTCTATGTGCCCGGCATCTTCGTGGTAGGCATGGTCGAGTACGAGAAAGGACTTCCGATCAAGGTGGCGTTTCCGCCCGAACGCATTGACGGCACTCTTTCGGAAGCGATCTCGGCGCACGGCCTTAAGCAGTTTCATATTGCCGAAACGGAGAAGTATGCTCACGTAACGTTTTTTTTCAACGGCACGAAAGAAAAACCGGTGGATGGGGAGGAGCGCGCGATCGTTCCTTCACCCAAAGTGGCCAAGTACAACGAGACGCCCGAGATGTCGACCAAAGAAGTAACGAACCGTATTGTGAAGGAAATAAAATCCGGCGCGTACGATTTCATCGTTGCCAACTTCGCCAATCCCGACATGGTGGCGCACACGGGAGACGTTGAGGCAACCGTGAAAGCGATCGAGTTTGATGACGGCGAGATCGGGCGCATCGTGGACGCAGTGCTCGTTCAGGGCGGCGTTGTCTTCATTACGGCTGATCACGGCAACGCGGAGGAAGTTTCCAACGTTGTCTCTGGCGCTATTGATAAGGAACACTCGACGAATCCCGTCCCGTTTCTTGTGATCGGCCGGCAGTTCGAGGGCCAATCTTCTCCCACGGGAGAAATTCCCGGAGGCGATCTCTCGCTTGTTCCTCCGGTCGGCATGCTTGCGGACGTGGCGCCGACGATTTTGAATGTGCTGGGAATCCAACAGCCTCCGGAGATGACGGGGCAGCCATTAGCGTGAGGTTGAAGAAGTCAGAGTATGCATCTACGAGACGTTGATCAAAAATTGACTTGTTTTCTTCATGATCGAGTCGGGAAACGACCATGGCTCGATAAGCTTGCGATCTTCGCGGCGCGTGATTTGCCGTTTGTGTTTGTCGCTCTGCCGCTTATCGTTCTTGTTCAATTTTCCCCGGCTTCTTTTTTGATCGCTTACGTTCTCGTCATCGCGCTTTCGCAATTTTTCGCCTATGTGTTTCAGCAAACTCTGCATCGGAGCCGTCCGTTTCAGCGCGAGCATCTGCGTCCGATTTACAAAGCTCGCATTGCCTCCGCTTCGTTTCCTTCCGGACATGCGACGCTGGTTGCCGTCGTGATCACTTCTGCCGCCATGCTAGGCTTTTCTCATGAACTCTGGCTTCTCTTAAGCCTTGTGGCCATGAGTTTGCTCATTCTTATTGCAAGAGTCTATGGCGGCCTGCATTATGTGAGTGATATCTTGGCCGGGCTTGTCTTCGGGTACCTCATGACATCTGGATTTCTTTTTATTATTTTATGAAAACCAAACTTCTTCTTCTCGTTCTTCTTCTCTTTTTCGGCTGGCTCGTTGGCCGCGAGTGGTGGTGGCGTGATCACGGACCGTCGGTTCCTCCCGTGATCTTTGTGATCGATGATGGGGCAAGTGTTTCAGACATTGCTGACGATCTTGAGACTCGAGACATCATCGGTAGTTCGTTTCTGTTTAAGGTCTATGTGAAACTGACGGCGCGCGCGCGGAAGCTTCAGGCGGGGGAGTTTGAACTTTCGGAAGGCATGAATGCGTCAAGTGTTCTCTCGGTCATCACGAATGCGCAAGCTAATGAGATCTCCCTTACCTTCGTTGAAGGCTGGACGATCGCGCAGATGAGCGCATACCTTGCGGAAGAGGGTGTCGTCTCGTCGTCGGATTGGATGACGTCTGCAACGCATGACCTTGAAGGATATCTTTTTCCCGATACCTATCGGTTTCTCAAAGGCGTGACGGCACAGGAGATTGTCTCGCGGATGCGTGAAGAGATGGAGGAGAAGATCAACGCGGAGATGCGCGCGGAAATGGAACGGCAAGGCAAGTCTTTGCATGACGTTCTTACCATGGCTTCGATCATCGAACGCGAAGTGCGCCATGACGAAGATCGGGAGCTGGTGAGCGACGTGTTTTGGAAGCGTTTGGCTATTGGGATGCCGCTTCAAGCCGACTCGACGGTGAATTACATCACGAGAAAGAAGACACCCTCGATCAGTTTTGACGACCGCGAGATCAACTCGCCTTACAATACCTACAAGTATCGAGGCCTCCCGCCGGGACCCATTTCCGCCCCGGGTCTCGCCTCGATTCAAGCCGCGATCTTCCCGCGTTCCAACCCTTACTATTTCTTCCTCACCGACGAAGAAGGCAATGCTCACTATGCCAGAACGCTTGACGAGCACAACGTGAACAAAGCGCGAGAGCTCAAGTAACCGCTATGCATGAGTTTATTTTACAAGGCACGCGAGGTTCTTCGCGACTCCGGCTTGAGGAAGATCTGAACGATGAACAGCGTTGCGTCGTTCTTGAGGGCGACGGGCCATGTCTCGTGCTGGCGGGCGCGGGATCGGGGAAGACGCGCACGATTACCTATCGAGTTGCCTATTTGATCGAGCAGGGAATTTCGCCGGATCGTCTATTGCTTTTGACGTTCACCAACAAAGCTTCGGCGGAGATGATTTCTCGCGTGGAGAGTTTGTGCGGGAGGTATCCGACGGGTTTGTGGGCCGGGACGTTTCATTCCGTGGCGAACCGTCTCTTGCGTCAATACGCGTCCGAGGTTGGCTTCACGCGCGACTTTACGATTCTCGATCGAGAAGACTCCGAGGCTTTGATCAAGACCTGCGTCAAAGATCAGAAGATCGATACCAAGAAAATGAGGTTTCCTTCGGCGAGCGTGATTCTCGCACTCGTGAGTTACGCGCGCAACGCGGGGGTGTCGTTTGAGGAAGCGCTCGAGCGCAAGCATCCGCATCTTGAACCGGTTCTGGCGGATCTTCTCTTGATTGCGACGCTTTACGACAAAAAGAAGCGAGCCGGAAACACGATGGACTTTGATGATCTTCTTTTGAAGCTCCTTGAACTTTTGAATGACCATCCGGCGATTGCCGACCGGCTTTCGGAGCGATTCAAGTACATTCTCGTGGATGAATTTCAGGATACGAACACGATCCAAGCCGCGATCATCCGTCGGCTCGCACAGCAGAACGGAAATCTTCTTGTTGTGGGCGACGACGCGCAGAGCATCTACTCTTTCCGTGCGGCGGATATTCAAAACATCCTTCGGTTTCCAGAGTGGATGCCCCGGACGAAAACCTTTCGCCTTACCTCCAACTACCGATCGACCCCCGAGATTCTCTCTCTGGCCAACGCATCCATCGAGCACAACGAGGACCAATTCGAAAAGGAACTTCGGCCGATGTGCGGAGATGGAGAAAAACCATGTCTTGTGCCGGCACAAAATACCATGCAGGAAGCGCGCTACATCGCCGAGCAAGTGCTCGAGCTCTTGGAGGAGGGGCGGCCGCTTCGAGAAATTGCCGTTTTGTTTCGCTCATCATTCCATTCCCAACAGCTTGAACTCGAACTTTCCAAGCGCAACATTCCCTACGAGTATCGCGGCGGTCTGCGATTTTTTGAGCGCGCTCATATCAAGGATCTCGTCGCCTATCTTCGCCTCTTTTCCAACGTTCGCGACGAGGTGGCGTGGATGCGCGTGTTGGGTCACCAGCCGGGCATCGGGCTTGTGACGGCAGGGAACATTTATGATGCCATTAAAAATTCGGCGACGCTGACAGAAGCTCTTCGTGTGGAAGCGATTCCCAAGCGCGGGCTTTCCGGTTGGCGCGGTGTGCAAAAAATAATAAGGCCGCTTCTTTCCGAAATGCTTCCCTCGACGATCATTCGCGGTATTGTCGTGTCCGACTATCAAGATTATCTCGAAAGTCAATATCCGGATTACCACGATCGTTTGGAAGATTTGGAGCAGTTTGCTCTTTTTGCCGAACAGTATTCGGACGTATCGAGCTTTCTTTCGGAAGTGACGCTCAAAGACGATTATGGCGCCGTGCGTGAAGAGGGCGAGGAGGAACGTGATAGAATGGTGCTCTCGACGATCCATCAGGCTAAAGGGCTTGAATGGGATTCTGTGTTCGTGATGCGGCTTTCGGAGGGTTCGTTTCCGCACAAGCGTTCGCTTGAGGACACCTCCGCGTTCGAGGAAGAGCGCCGGCTTTTCTATGTGGCGGCGACGCGCGCTCGACGGAGATTGTTTCTGACCTATGCGCTCTCGAGCGGGTTTGACACCCTTGCCTTTCATCAGCCGTCAACGTTTATTGAGGAAGTTCCTCGGCGTTTGTTTGAGGAGGTGCGGCTTAAAGATGCCCTGCCGATCCGAGAGGCAAGTAGCAAAGACGGAGGCTATGAAGAACCGACTATCGTGCTCGACGACGCGGGTGAGCGAACAGCAAAACCGATGCCGAAGTCGTTTCTCGGAAATTATTGATGTTATGTATGGATATCAAGGAACAAGCCATTGAAGTTCATCGGCAGAAGCGAGGCAAACTCGAAATCGCTTCACGCGTTCCACTGGAGACGAAGGAGGATCTTTCGATCGCCTATACGCCCGGTGTCGCCGAGGTTTGTCTTGCAATTGCGCGGGAACCGGAGCGCGTGTGGGAACTCACGATGCGGGGTCGGAGCGTGGCGATCGTAACGGATGGATCGGCGATTTTAGGACTGGGCAACATTGGACCAACAGCCGGTCTTCCCGTGATGGAAGGCAAAGCGGTGATCTACAAGCGGTTTGCTGATGTGGACGCCTGGCCGATTTGTCTTGATACGCAGGATGTGGAGGAAATCGTGGCAACGGTAAAACATCTGTCGCCGACATTCGGAGCCATTCAGCTTGAGGACATCTCCGCGCCGCGCTGTTTTGAAATCGAGGAGCGTCTGCAAAGAGAACTCGACATCCCCGTGTTCCATGACGACCAGCATGCCACCGCCATCGTTGCGCTTGCCGCGCTTACGAACGCCCTTCGCGTGGTAGACAAAAAGATCGAGAATGTTCGCATCGTTATCTCCGGCGCCGGTGCGGCCGGTATCGCAATAAGCCATCTCTTTGCCGATGCTGGCGCTCGATCTATTCGTGTGCTCGATTCCATGGGTGTGATCAAATCGAACCGTCCGGAAGGTTCCAATCCGTACAAGGATCGTCTTGCCAAGCGCCTCGAAGCGCTCGATCCCGCCGATTACGGTTCTGATCTTCATGCTGTTCTTGCCGGAGCAGATGTGTTTGTGGGTGTCTCTCAACCAGGCCTTCTTGTCGCAGAGGACATCAAGACGATGAACCAAGACGCCATCGTCTTCGCTCTTGCCAATCCGATTCCTGAAATCATGCCCGATGTGGCTAAGGCTGGAGGAGCCGCCGTGGTTGCATCCGGCAGGTCGGATTTTCCCAATCAGATCAATAACGCGGTTGTGTATCCGGGAATCTTTTTGGGAGCTTTGCGTACGCGTCTACGCAATTTTACCTCGGACATCAAGCGGATCGTTGCTCAAACGGTGGCGGATCTTGTGCCGGAACCACGGGCTGACAAAATCTTGCCGACGATGTTTGAACCGAATTTGGCGGAGCACATTGCGGAAGCCATGACGAAGCACGGCGTATGAACCGACGCGGATACCGCTCTACGAGGTCGCCATCGCCGCTTTGGGTGCGTACCGCCGTCATGATTCTTCTTCTTTTTTTTCTCTTCCTTGCGTTCATGACGATCTTTCGACGCGGGGCGGCGCCGGAGCTTGATCCCTCTGTCCGTACGTCTGACGATATCGTTGCGGAGCTGACCGATGCGTCTTCTCCGGCCGTATCTCCCACGTATCGGGAAACGCCGCGCGGAATTCCCGAGAGCGCGATGCTCACAGCTGTTTCTTCAAGTTCCGGTTCCGCTGTTGCAAAGCGCGTATTTGAAAATAATTTCTTTACGCACACGATTCTAGCCAACAACCTTCCGACTCCGGATGAAACTCATTTTCATTATCAAGCTTGGCTCATTCGGCCATATCCGTTCGATTTTTTTGAGACGAGTCCGCTTGTGCATAATGCGGATGGGAGCTGGGGGATGATTTGGGTGGGAGATGCCGGGGAGACCTATGATGAATTTGTGGAAATTCTCGTGACTCTCGAATCGGTGAACGACTTTGACGAAAATCCCAGCGCCGAGCAGGTACTCAAGGGACGTTTCTAGCCCAGTCCGCCTTTTACGAACTCTCGCAGGGCGGTTTTGATTTTATGCCTGGCTCGGCGTACGCAGTCGTTCTCGTCTGCGGATTGGCATCGAGATTGGGATCGAAGCAACGTCGTCTGTTCCGGGTTACGACGAAGGTAACCAAACGTGGAGCCATAGTGGCGGAGAGTAAGCTGTGACATAACCCGGTGTGTGATGAATAAACCGGGGATCAAGGTGGTCGAGAGAGCCTTGGGAGCGAGGAGGAGAACTCCCAAGGCTCTCTTGATTAATAATCTGGAGCGAAGTGATCCCTTTTCTTCGGTCCAGAGCCCTGGGGATCAGCGGGCTTTAGATCGAAGTAATTTACGAGATGGAAACGTTATGGCAGGGGGGTGACTGCCTCTTGAGGCTGGATTTCTTTCTCTAAATTTAAGCAGGTTGGAATTTGCGAATGACAGCACGGACGATGCCTTGGATGTTTACGTCTCCCTTCACGATGATGGGACCCATAGTGGAGTTGGCCGGCTGGAGGCGGATTTGATCTCGCTCCCGATAGAAGCGTTTCAGGGTGGCGTAGGCGTTGTCGAGAAGCGCGACGACGACTTCTCCGTTACGAGGGGAGGGATTGCGTTCGATCACCACGTAGTCGCCGTCGAAGATGCCGTCTTCGATCATGGAACGCCCCTTTACGCGCAGGACATAGGAATTGCTTTCGTCAATCACGAAGTCAGATGGTACAGCCATCGTTTCGTTCTGTTCCAACGCCTCGATCGGTTCCCCTGCGGCGATGACGCCTATGAGAGGCAACATAAACGCCAGCGCAGGTCCCGATGATTTTTCAACCATCTCGATTGACCGTGCTTCTCCATCCTCACCGATACAAATGAGTCCCTTCTCACACAGCGTTTGCACATGAGCATGCACCGTTGATGGGGAAGCGAGTCCCATACCGTCGGCAATCTCTCGATACGAAGGTGCATAGCCGTTATGCTCTGTGAAGGTTTGGATAAAGGAGAGAACTTCGGATTGTTTTTTTGTAAGTCCCATAGGAATGTCGTTCGTCTTATGTTCTCTTTATAACACGAACAAAAACAGAACGCAAGAAGTCCTGTGGACAACTAACCGACAGATACGGTGTTCTCTGCTAAAATCAAACCAATCTTACTCAACTAACATTGTTTGTTGTTGAGCGTCTTCTCGTTTAAGGCGTCCCGCGACAAAACTCTCGCTATGAACATTTACAACCTTCGGGCTCCGGTGAGCCTTTTGACGGCCATCGCGGTCGTGCTTTCGACGTTTGCGGTTGCCATCCCCGTTCAAGCAGGTGTGCCTGCACTCTCGGTCGGAGGGCCGCCCAACGGTCAGACAAACGTCCCGCTTGAGGCGTTTATTGATATCAATGCGAGCGAAGCGCTCAATCCCGCGAGTGTGTCGGCCTCGACAGTCACGCTCTATTCATGTACCGGAGCGACGGATGCGTCTTCTTGCGCGAGCCCCGTGACGGCGACCAATCTTTGCGGCACGGTGAATCTGGAAAACAGCAACACGCGCATCATCTGCATCACCTCCTCTCCTCTTTCCGTGAGCACCACATATCGTTTTAGTGTGCTTGGAGGGGGAATCGGCATCACCGCGGCCGCCGACGGCGCTACGATGGCAAGCGACGTTACCCGCATCTTTCGTACCGGTAGTGTGAGTTCGAGTTCCAACACGACACTTCCGCAGGTGATGGCCGGCATGCCGATGGCGGGAACCGGCGCTTCCACCAACTCGCCGATCGTCTTTGTCTTCTCCTTCGGACCCGAGAGCACGATGCTCTCGGACGGGACGACCAACGCCGTCAACAACGCCGACAACATCCGCATTCGCACCGTGACGAGTGGCGTGTTCGGTTCCGATGTCTGCACGACCGGCGCTTGCGGCACGATCACCTATATAAGCGCTTCGCGGACGCTCACCGTTTCCGGTTTGTCGCTCTCCGCCTCCACGGGCTATGACGTTTGTTTGCTTGGCAACGTCAGGAATACCGGTGGAGTGGCGATGGGTGGCGATTACTGCTTTGGCTTTACCACGGGCGCAGGAGCCGACAGCACCGGGCCCAATTCTGCATCCATTATCTATGATCCTGCAGACGGCGCGACGGGCGTTTCCCGATTTCTCGATCACGTCGCTGTGGACTTCCCTGAATCTTTGAATGGATCCACCGCCACGCTCTCCAACATCCGGCTCTATGCGGACGCTGATGCGGATAGCGTCCTTGACGGAGGGGAGACCATCCTCGGTTCCGGACAATTGACCCTCTCGATCGCGTCAAATGCCCGCGATGTGGATTTGGGACTTCTTGCGCCGCTTACGGCTTCGACGCGCTATTGTTACAACGTTACAACGGGCGTACAGGATCTTGCCGGCAATGCGCTTGCTCCCGCCGTCCAAAACGTCTGCTTTACGACTGGAAGCACGACGGACGCGTCCGGCCCAACGGTGCTCTATGCCGATGCGGATACATTCGGCCTCGTGGTCGCGTTCAGTGAAGCCGTGAATCAGACTGCCGCAACCACCCCCGCCAACTATACGCTCGAGTGCGGATCCGACGGCGTGAGCTTCACAGGAGTTTCTTTAACCGGCAAAACGATCAACTATTTTTCGGATCGCCGCGAAGCGAGCATCCAAGGGCTGGGACTCACGCCGGGACAGCAATGCCGCGCGACCGTGGGAACGGGAGTTACGGATTTGGCCGGCAACGCGATGACAACCGCCGGTTCCGCGAACGTTGCGCTCTTCATGGTTCTCGATTCCGCCACGACGGGAGGGTTTCTCGGAGGCAGCGGCGCGTCGCAGGACTTTCAGAGCAGTACCAACTTTGCGACGTTCTGGGTGAATCCGCAGTTTTGTGAGCCCGAGACGCGCGTGACGGGCGTTTCGACGGCGGTGCGCTGTGAGTTTCCCGCTCCGGCGGCTCTTCCGATAAGCTCGACGTTCACCTTGACGTTCCCTTCAGGATTTAGCATCGGGAGCGCGCAGGCCAAGCCCAATGCGTTTGATAATACGGATTTGAACGGACCTGCGGCTAATGCGCCCACCATTGCGGGCGTTGTCGCCAACGCGGCGGCTCGCACGGTGGTGGTAACGACCGGCACGGCGGCCATCGCTTCGGGCGACCAAGTGCGCTTTGTGCTCAATCAAGTAACAACGCCTTCGACGGCACAGACGGACGTTCGTATCCCCGTCGTTGTTAAAAATGCGCTTGGCGTCAAGCAGGGACAGACCATCAATCCTGCGCCTTTCGATATTGTCGCCGGAGGCAGCCGCTCTGTTGGAGGCACCGTGTATAAAGATTCTGATGCCGACGGCGCGGTGGATGCGGGAGAAGGTCTCTCCGGCGTCACGGTGTTCTGCGACCAGTTCGGAGCGTTCGGAGGCAGTGGAGGCTTTACCGGACATCAGGAAGCGACGACGAATGGGAGCGGCGTCTGGAGTCTCTCCGGCCTCTTCGACGGTCAGTACGGTTGTGGCGTTCCTCCGCTTGATCGCGGCAACGTCGCCTATGAAAATCTCTCCGGCGGCCAGAACTTCCTCAATGTGAACATCAATGGCGGCAATGTGACCGGGGTGGATTTCAAGTTTACCGATCTTGCATCCGATCCGACCGTGCAGACGCTTTCCGTGACGATTTCAGGCAAGAACGATGCGGATTCGGATGCGGACGTGGATGTCTTCTGCCATGCAGGCGGGTTCGACTTCGAGTTTTCCGCGCCGACCATGAAGGCCGTGGATTTCGCGGCGTCCGGCAATACTTCCACCACCATCAAGCTCAAAGGCGGGAAGACCTACGAATGCGGACTCGGGCCCCACATGGATTTCAGCAACTTTACGGGAGGCCCGCCTCCGGTTCCCGACTTCGACTTCATGCCACCCCAGCCGCAATCAGTGGTTGTTCCAATCGACAGCGCGCCTACGGCCGTCACCTTTGCGCTTGAGTCTGCCGACTTCGCCATTTCGGGGACTGTGCAAGACGGCTCGGCCAACGGCATCGCGAACGTCTTCGTAAATGCGTTTCCGCTTGGATGCTTCGATGCGGCGACGGGCGCTTTCAAGGCGTGCAACGGAGGATTTGCTCAATCAAAATCCGACGGCACCTTCACGCTCAATGTCTCCGCCGGCATGTATGAAGTCTGCGCTTTTGCGCCCGGCATGCCCAATTCCGAATGCGCGAATGTGACGGTNNGGAGTGAATGCGGAAAAAGTGACGGCGGGAAACACCTGTACGAGCTTCACCCCCACGGGCGGATTTGCGAACTCTCCGACGGACTCTTCCGGCAACTACACGCTCTACACGGGCAATGGCACATGGAATGTGCGCGCTTTTGCGCCCGCTTATGGAGAGGTTGGATGCACCACGGTCGTGGTTTCAGGATCGTCGGCAACCGGACAAAACATTCAAGCCTCAACCGCGAACTTTGCGACCATTTCCGGCACCTGTCTTGACGGAGCTTTTGTGAGTGCGTTTAGCTCGAGTGGCGGCAATCACGGTCAATGTACGGACGGCGCTTATTCGCTCAAGGTTTCGAAAGCCGCCGGATATACGGTCGAGTGCTTCGCCCACGGCAAAGGCCCGTGCGGACGCCAGACAAGCGTGGACACCTCGAGCGCCAACCAGACGGTCAACTTTGGCACATCGCTTGCGACCGGGACGGTGAATGTGACGATCACGGGCGTAACGGATGCCTTCGTGGATATTCGAGACTCGAACGGCCAAGGAGCCGGCACCGGAACGAATACGGCGGGCGTCTACACAATAAATCTTGCCGCCGGAACTTATACCGTGCGCGGAGGTTCTCCCAAATATGGAGAACTCTGCTCCGGACAGTCAGTGACGGTAGTTGCCAGTGAAACGGATGCCATTACCTGCACACCTCCTTCGAACCTGCGCAGTGTGACGGGGAGTGTGACGGATGGCTCTGCCAACCTCCCCGGCGCGACGGTAACGTTCACGGACACGGCCGGAAAAATCTTCAGTGCTACGTCCGGCAATGAGTCTGGTTTAAACAACAACCTGTCGGTGACGAATGTGCCGGAAGCCACGTACAAACTCCGCGCTTCCAAGCAGGGATATGATTCCGCGACGGCAACCGCGACCGTGTCGGGCGGGAATCTCACCTTGTCTTCTCCCTTGGCGCTCACGGCCGCGAGCGGAGCGGGCGGCGATACGGTAACGGTTACTGTGCGCGACAGTCTGGATGCGACCTATACGAGCGACGCGCGCGTCGTGGCCACGAAGGGAAGCGGTTCGAGTCAGGTTACGGTGGTCGCAGAGGCGGAAAAGACAACGGGACAAGCCTCGCTCGATCTTGGCAACGGAACATGGAGCGTGAAAGCGATCGGGGACAACGGCAGTGCGTCTGCTATCACGACCGTCACCGTTACGAGCGGCACGGCGGATACGGCAAGTCTGAACGCCGATTTGGACACGGCCGTTTCCGGATTTACTCAAGCCAAGGACAGTTCGAGCTTCACACCATCGAAGGGTGGCCTCATCAAGGGAGACAATATTTCTGGACTTGAGATTAACGTGCCAGCCTCGACCTTTTCGACGACGGACTCTTCCACGGCGACCATGTCTACCGCGAAGGATCCGACGGTGGCGGGCATTGATCCGGGCGCCGATCAAAACTTTGTTGGTTCGAGCGGGTTCTCCATTACGCCTACGGACGCCAATGGTAAAGAAATGTCGAGTTTGACTGGGAGCGTGACGATCACGGTGCCTTACACCGATGCGGAAGTGGCGGCGGCGGGCGTGGATGAATCCAAGCTGGTCTTCTCCTCCATTGATGCCAACGGCGAGTGGGAATCCTTCCCGACGACGGTGGATACGGTCAACAACACACTGACGGCGGAAGTAACTCACTTCTCCACCTTCGGCATTGTTGGAGGCTTGGCGGCTTCCTCAAGCGGAGGCGGCGGAAGCGGAGGCGGAACGAGCGGAGCGGTTTCTACGCCTACGGCCGTTTCTGGCGTGACCGTCGGAGCGGGCGGAGTGATTGCCGGAGGATCGGTCAAAGCGGTGAATTGGAGCGTGACGGGAAACTCGACCAGCGTGGACATTTTCCTCTCGGAAGATGGAGGCACAACCTATGCGGCGATTGCGAGTGGCACGCCTTCCGGATCGAGCTACATGTGGCAGGTGCCCGACAGGAGTGTGGCTCGGGCGAAGATTCGCGTGGATGTTCGGAACGGCGGTGCCATCTTGGCATCGGCTTCCTCGGCTCTGTTCGCGATTCAAGGAACGACGGGAGCAGTCGTAACGGTTCCGGTGGAGACGCAGATCGAAGCGCCTGCCGCGATTGTGGATCCGGTGGCGGAATTGTATCCGCCGAAAGCAACTGTGGAAGCCGCACTTCCCGCAGGCGTCGCGATCGGGCAGATTCTCAAGCGTGCCGACCTTTCGACGATCTATTACGCGGGCGCCGACGGCAAGCGCCATCCGTTCCCGGATGAAAAAGCCTACTTCTCATGGTTTGAGAACTTTGATAGCGTGACAACCGTCTCTGCGGAGACGCTATCGGCCATGACGGTCGGCCGATCGGTGCGTGTGCGCCCGGGCACTTGGCTCATCAAGATTGAATCGGATCCGAAAGTCTACGCGATCGAACCGGGCGGCATCCGCCGATGGGTGGCTTCCGAAGAGGTGGCGCTCGAACTCTACGGCGCAGAGTGGAACAAGAAGATTATTGATGTCTCCGCCGCATTCTTTAGCGGGTATAAGGACGGCGCCACGATGACTGCGGGTGGCGCGCATTCGAAAGGATCGCTCGTTCAAAATGCGGGTGGCGATGTGTATTACGTAACCGAATCGGGAACCCTTCGTCTGCTGGGGAGCGTGGTTGCGCGCGTGGCCAACGGATTGCAGAGCCGGTTTGCACAGAGCGCGACGGCGGCCGATCTGGCCTTGACACAAGGCGCCGCGATTGATGGCGAAGAGGACGTTTTGCACGCGTATCAGGATATCGGGAGGGAGTAATCTCCTAAAACTGCGGAAACTCGAAAGTCGGAAGAGGACCATTGCTCTTCCGGCTTTTGCGTGCTAATCTCTACCACTCTCTCCTATGCCCAACCTCAAACTCGTCGAAGCTGTTACGGCCGGACACCCGGATAAAATTTGTGATCAAATCGCCGATGGGCTCCTCGACGAGTTTTTGCGTCGGGATCCACAGACGCGCGCCAGCCTTGAAGTTCTCGGCAGTCACGGCATGCTTTCGGTGGGCGGCACGGTTCTCTCGAACGCCGATTTTGACTGCTCGGCCGTCGTGCGAAAGCTCTACGAAGAAATCGCGGGACACAATGACGTAGAGCCCTTCGTGAACATCGGTATGTCCAAACCGGCGAAGGATACAAAGTTTCAGGAAGGCGGGACCACCATCGTCCACGGGTATGCCACGAAAGAGACGCGCGAATATCTCCCGCGCCCTTATGTGATTGCCCAGACGCTCGTGCGCCGCATGGACGATTTGCGCCGCACAAATCCAGCTTTCCATTTTTTAAAACCTCACGGTAAGGTGCAGGTTGTCTTCGACGGCAAAAACGTGAAGACGGTCATCCTGCTCTTTGAGCCTGACGGCAAAGTCTCCGATCAGGAAGTCAAGACGAAGTGTTTGGAGCAAATCGTCGAGCCCGTGCTCGGTTCCGTCGAAGGCGTTCAAGTGCTCGTCAATCCTTACGCGTCTTACGGCGGAGGAGAGTTGATGCGCGGGAGCGGCTCAACCGGACGCAAAACGGCCAACGATACATACGGCGGACTTATTCCGCACGGAGTGAGCGCGCTTTCCGGCAAGGATCCGCATTCACCCGACCGCGCGGGGGCGTATATGGCGCGTTTTGTCGCCAAGAGTCTCGTCGCCTCCGGCCTGTGCGGCAATGCATTGGTGAGTTTGGGCTACACGCTTGGGAGGGCGGAGCCGATTCTTGTTCAGGCAACATCGGGAACGGGGGAAGATTTTACCGAGCTCGTCAAGGCACAATTTGATTTTAGACCGTCTGAAATTGTCAAACGGCTTGATCTGGCAAAACCGCTCTATCGGCGCACGGCCTGCTACGGCCACTTCGGCCGCGTGGATATGCCGTGGGA
>DNYJ01000025.1 GCA_003505155.1 Candidatus Uhrbacteria bacterium
GGAATTTTGACGCTTGGGGCTTTGACGTCAAGTACAATGCCTTGGCCTTCGGAGCCGGCGATGATGAGGATCGGTTGGTCGGGAAGATCGGAGAGAGCAATCGCATCCGGCGCGAGCTCGAGACGATAGAGGAGCTTCTCGCACTTCGCGAGCCACGTTTCCGCCTCCGCTCGTCCCATCTCCGTCCATGGGGTGTGAAAAACGGCTCCAGCGCTTCCTCGGATGACTTTCGGATTACCGACGTCCGCGCACTCGATGAGGACGAGGCCAGCGTCAAAGGCCAGCGCGCTTCGGAGAATGGTGCCGAGATTTCCAGGATCTTGCACATGATCGAGCACGACGACGGTTTTCTTTTTGAGCACGTCTTTCAAACTCGCCACGGGCAGTCTTGCAAGCGCGGCTTTCATCTGCGGCGTAACGGTGGTGACCAATTCGGCGAACCGCGGGGAATCGTTCTCGTCAAAGCGAAACTCTACGCGCGCTCCCGCCTCTGCGATCAGTTTTTCTCCCTCGACCAAAACAAGACCGGATGTTTCCCGGCCTTTTTTTGTTTGCACCGACTTGATGAGCTTCTCCTGCGCTCGAGAGAGCATAAGCCTACGGAATTACAAATCTTTACAAATGTACAGATCTACAGATCGCTTCATACAGATTCCGAGGACGCGATCCCACCCCCCACATCTGTACCATCCGTCCTATCTGTAAATCTGCGATAGCATCTGTAATTCTGTAGATCAAAACATCTCCCGCTCTTTTGATTTCCGCACGATCTCCCATGCTTCCTTGGCCGAATCCACGATCGTGATAATGCCGAGATCTTCTTCGTGAATCGTTTCGTACTCGCGGGCGAGCGTTTCCCGCATCCAGGAGACGAGCGGTGTCCAGTAGTCTCGTCCCACGACGACGATCGGAGTGGTTTGCATTTTGCCGGTTTGAACGAGGACGACCATTTCAAAGAGTTCGTCGAGCGTGCCGAACCCGCCGGGAAAAAAGATATAGGCCTGGGCGGATGCGGAAAGCATTACTTTGCGGGTGAAGAAATAGTGAAAGCCCTTGCCGCGCGTGAGGTAGGGGTTTGCACGCTGTTCCATCGGGAGCTGGATGTTGAGTCCGAGCGATTCGCCGCCCGATTCATACGCGCCCTTGTTCGCCGCCTCCATGATGCCAGGGCCTCCGCCGGTGATGATGGTGAACCCGCCTTTGGCGCAGAGTTTTCCAAACGTTTCCGCCTCGATGCACCACTTGGATCCGCTCTTAAGGCGCGCCGAACCCAAAACCGTTACCTCTTTTTTTGACGCAGAGAGGAACTGAAACCCGTCCACGAATTCCGCCATGATGCGGAAGATACGCCAGGTAATCTCGTTCATGCTGTGCATGCGGCCAAGATGGTTCTGACCGGCTTCGATGTCGGCCGCGCACGTCGGGAAGCGGCAGATGGTTTCAGAGAAGCTCATTTTTTGTTTTGGCATACGCATTTGGGGATCCCATCTATGATAGCACATGTTCGAGGCGCTCTATGAGGATATCCATACCATCGTTCGTCAGGGCGGAGACGATCACGGGACGGCGCTCGGCAAAGGCTTCTTTCACATGTTCCGCCTCGCCTTTCTTGAGCCGATCGGCTTTGTTGAATACATGAATGATCGGTTTATTCTCAATCTCGAGTTTTCGGAGCACGGCTTCAACCACGCCGATTTGTTCGTCACGCCTGGGGTTGCCGGCATCCACGACGTGGAGAAGAACGTCGGCGTGCACGGTTTCCGAAAGAGTTGAGGCGAAGGCTTCGATGAGTTCCGGCGGCAGATCGCGGATGAATCCGATGGTGTCGGACACGAGGAGGGAAGCGTTCTTGCCGGGCAGATAGAGTTTCCCCGTGCGGGTGTCGAGCGTGGCGAAGAGTTTGTTTGCCGCGTACTCCTTCCGTCCGGTAAGCGCATTCAAGAGCGTGGTTTTTCCCGTGTTCGTGTACCCCACGATCGCCGCGGTTTTGAAACCGTTCCGCTGGCGGTTCTTGCGCTGTTCGGCCCGCATCTTCTGCGTGCGTTCGAGTCTTTCCCGGACGCGCCGCTCGCGTTCGCGCAAGTGCCGCTTCATGATTTCGGTGTTGGTTTCTCCAATGCCGCGCGTGCCAATGCCTCCCGCCTGCCGCGCCAGCTCCTCTCCTCCCAATCCGAAAATGCGTGGCCCCATGTGACGGATGCGGGCGAGCTCGATCTGGAGTTTCGCCTCCTGGCTTTGCGCGTGCTTGGCGAAGATAGAGAGGATGAGGTCTACCCGATCCCAAACGGTCACCTTCTCGTCTTTCAATGCCTCGCTTAAATTGTAGATCTGTCCAGGTTTGAGAATATTATTGAGCACGAGCACTGAAGTATTCAGCTCGCGCGCGAGCGTTTTCAATTCCTCGACCTTTCCTTTGCCGATATACGTGCGGTTGTCGGGGTGGTTGCGGCGTTGAAGTTTTTTGACGACGACAAGGCCGCCATACGTGCGCATCAATTCCTCTAGTTCCTCCATTCGCTCGATGGCTTCATGCTTCTTCGTTTGTGGACGAATGAGATCAACGAGGATGGCTCTTGGCGTTCCGGCAAGCGTTTTCATAGGCGGTGGACGGCTATGGAAACCGGTTCGACGATTTTTTTCTGAAGCCACGTCTGCAGACTATGGCCGATGTGGGCGACTCCAAGGATGATGAAGATCACGTCGCGGAATCGGATGAGAAGGACGAGGGCTATTGGATTCAAGGCAAGCCCCAAGAGGGCGACGATGCCGGCTGTGGAGCCTTCGAGAACGCCGAGCGCACTCGGAATCGGGACCAGGAGCGCAAGGCCGGGGATCGAGGAGAGGAGGATGGCTTCCACGACGCCGACGGGGTGTCCCAAGAAGTAGGCAAGGTAGGCGACTTCGACGCCGCGGAAAGCGACTGTAATGATTGAGATGCCAAGCATCCAAAGAATGAGGTGAGGGTTGCGGCGCAGGGTTTCGCGCATGAGGGACTCGACGCGCAAAAGTTTCGGTTCGAGTTTGCGCGCGAGAGCGAAGCGCCTGGGCAAGAGAAGGCGCATGCCCGTACTGAAAAATCCACGAGAGCTTGTGATCGAAAGGAAAAAGAGGACGATCGCGCACGCGATAACGGCAAGGGCGGCACCCACGCCCCATTCGACCCGCGTCGGCAGAACATGTTGGAAAAGAGAAATGAAGAGTCCGAGAGCGATGTAAATGATAAAGCCGGCGATTTCGAAGACGACATCAAGGATGACGGAGCTGGTCGCGTGCGCGATCGGCACGCCGTCTTTGTGCAGAAGGGCGATGCGCAAAGGTTCTCCTCCAACCTGCGCGGAGGGCGTGAGGTAACTGACGGCATATCCGGACATGCGATGGCGGACGACAGTCCAAAAAGAGAGCTTGCGTTCGAGGGCGTGTTCGTTCACGGCCATCTGCCACCTCCAGCCAAGAAGGGAAAAGTTGGCAAGCGAGATCGCGACGAATCCAAAAAACGCAAAGAGGCCGAAGTCGTTCAGGATGGCGAAGGTGTCTTCCGTATCGTACCGATCAAGAAACCAAACGAAGATGGCGGCGCCCGCGGCAAGGGTGATGGTGAAGGAGAGGAGTTTGATCCAGGATGAGGATTTCATGTAAGGGAATTGTAACAGAGGAGAGAGAAACCACGGAAGGGTATCTCGGCAAACAGAAAACCACGGAATGCTTTCCGTGGTTTTCTCCTTAATCTTCTGTTGCTTTTTGTTTATAACAAGGCGTCCTTGGCGGCTTTGGCCACTCGGAACTTCAGAACCGTCTTGGCCGGAATCTGAATGGATGCGCCTGTGGCCGGGTTGCGTCCCATGCGGGCATCACGATGCTTTTTAATGAGTTTTCCGAGACCCGGGAAGCTGAATTCGCCGGAACCCTTCACTTCGGAGTAAACCATCTCGACAAATTTGTCGAGCATTTCGCCAGCTTCTTTTTTGCTGACGCCCCATTTCTCGGAGAGGTTCGCGAGCATTTGGGACTTGGTCATCTTGGCCATACGAAGATGGATTAAGTTGATTAACGGAAGTAGTATAGCACATTTCTTAGGAAAACAAGGGGTTTGTGGATAGGTATTGACTAGGGATGTCATGGTATAATAACAAAAATTCAAACGAGACATCTCTAAAAGTCTGATTTTACTATGAAGCATAAGAAAAATGACTCAAAACAGACAAAGCGAATACCTTGGCGCGCTTCGCTTTTTTGGGATGCGGATCCCAAAACCATCGATCCTCAAAAGCAGGCAAAATACGTGATTGAACGTGTTTTGGATTTCGGCACAGATGAGGAAGTACGATGGTTGTGGAAAACGTATTCAAGGCCGGTGATTCGTCGTGTTGTTTCAACTTCGCGTGTTCTCCATCCAGAAACCCGCACTCTATGGTCAGTTCTTGCAAAGAAGTAGATTCATTCGTCACCTCGATCCTTCCGAAACAGACTCGGCTTGCTTTGGATACTCTTGCAGAACAATCATGGTTAAGAAGATCAAGAGGTTCCTCGGCTCACAAAAACTTTGATTGGATTAGAAGATTAAATTAGCAGAAGCATTTATGTTGATTGCTGTGTTCAGTATCCTCGCGGGGTTCGCGATTCTTCTCAAATCAGGAGACACTCTTGTCGAAGGAGCCTCCTCCATTGCCGCGCGTTATCGCGTGCGACCGGTCGTTATCGGACTTACCATCGTGGCGTTCGGCACTTCGGCGCCGGAACTGGTGGTGAACCTTCTCTCCGCCGCCAAGGGCACTCCCGCTCTTGCGATCGGGAATATTCTTGGCTCCAACCTCGTCAATCTCATGTTCATTCTGGGAATTGCGGCGGTGATCCGGCCATTGCGCGTTCATCTCACAATCGTAACGCGTGAGACTCCTTTCATGCTCCTTGCCGCCATCCTCGTGCTCATCATGGCTTCCGATGTCTTTTTGGACGGCACTGCGGCGGACGCGCTTTCGCGCACCGACGGACTGGCGCTTCTGGGCTTCTTTTTTATTTTTCTCTATTACACATTTCTTACCGCGCGCGGCGGAACGGCTGAAGAGGGGCAGAAGATCAGACTCATGTCGGCGGGAAAGGCGGCGGCCATGATCGCCATCGGTCTTGCCGGTCTTGCGCTTGGAGGCAATTTTCTGGTGGACGGCGCCGTTTCCATTGCCAAGCTCCTCGGCGTTTCCGAGGGGCTCATCGGTCTTACCATCGTCGCCATTGGAACGTCCTTGCCGGAACTCGTAACGTCCATCATCGCCGCGCGCAAAGGCATGGTGGATTTGGCGGTGGGGAATGTGATCGGCTCCAACATTTTCAACATCTTTTTTATTCTTGGCTTGACGGCTACATTGATACCTTTGCCGTTTACGCGCGCCAACCTCGTGGACGCGGCGATTCTTGTGGCGGTCTCGCTCATCTTCTTTGCCTCGCTCGTCGTGAGCAAGAACAAGATGATCGCGCGGTGGAAAGGAGCGATTCTCGTTGGGCTCTACGTTGCTTATCTTGCCTATACGATTTATGTGTACGTATAAATGGTAAATTGGTAAATTGGGGTCAGGTCCGGACCTGACCCCAGCTTGCCCGGAGATTACTGGATGATGTTTGCCAGATTGCCTGTAATGATTTCATCGCGCTTGACGACTTATCTTGCATGAAAGAACAAAACGACATGAAACCGCTTTTGGTTTTGCGCATGTTCTGGCGCATGACGGCCGGATTCCGCTGGCCTTTTTTTGGCATTTGGGTTCTGATCGCTCTCACCTCTGCGGTGTGGATCGTTTATCCGTGGATCTACAAAGCGATCTTTGACACGCTTGCGGGGCCGCCCAGCGCGGAGACTTTGCCGTATCTTCTTCGTCTGATCGGTCTCATGGCAGTGCTGTATCTTTTTACATGGGGCTTGTGGCGCGTGACGGGTTTTGGGAGCAGTTGGATCTATACCAGGATCGAGTCGCACTTGCAGGTGGAGAGTTTTCACGCGCTTCTTCGGCACTCGTACCGATTTTTTTCGAACAACTTTTCCGGGAGCCTCGTGCGTCAGACGAACCGGTTTGTGGATGCGTTCGGCCGGCTCGGAGAAAAGTTCCAGTGGAATCTCATCCCGCTTGTCGTCACGCTCGTTGGCGTTACGATTGCGCTGTCACTTCGGCACGCGCTCCTTGGAATCATCATGGCCGCGTGGATCGTCGTTGTGATCGGCTTAAATGTGTGGCTGTCGCTTTGGAAACTCAAATATGACATCCGCCGAGCCGCCATGGATTCCAAAATGACGGGCATGCTCTCCGACGCCATTACGAACAGCTCAAACATCAAACTCTTCTCGGCCTACACTCACGAGCACGATCGTTACGGCGCCGTGGTGGAACAGCATCGCCGTCTTCAGAAATGGACGTGGGACCTCGCCGAGATCATCATGAGTGTGCAGACTCTCCTCATGGGAGCGATCGAGATCGGCCTCATGTATGCGGGCATTCGGCTGTGGCAGAGGGGGCTTCTCACTGTTGGTGACTTTGCGCTTTTGCAGGCGTATCTCATTTCCGTCTTCGACAAGCTCTGGGAGTTTGGCCGCACCATCCGTGAAATCTACGAACAGCTGGCGGACGCGAGCGAGATGGCGGTGATTCTTGACACGCCTTACGAAGTGATGGATGCGCGCGGCGCGAAGAAGCTCAAGGTGGAACGGGGAAGGATCGAGTTTCAAGACGTCGAATTCCGTTATCATAAAACTCGGCGCGTGCTTTCCGACTTTACGCTCTCGATCGCGGCGGGCGAGAAGGTCGCTCTGGTCGGTTCTTCGGGAGCGGGGAAGTCCACCGTGACGAAGCTCCTCATGCGGTTTTTCGATGTCACGTCGGGGAACATTTTTATTGACGGTCAGGACATTGCTCGCGTGAAAATGGAATCGCTTTGGGAAAACGTTGCTCTCGTGCCGCAGGAACCCATGCTGTTCCACCGCACGATTATGGAGAACATTCGTTACGGAGAGCGGGAGGCGAGCGATGAGGAGGCGGTGAAGGCGGCTAAGCTTGCGCACGCTCACGAGTTTATTCAGGAACTGCCGCAGGGATATGACACGTATGTGGGCGAGCGGGGCGTGAAACTCTCCGGCGGAGAACGCCAGCGCGTGGCGATCGCTCGCGCGATTCTCAAGAACGCGCCGATTCTCGTGTTGGACGAAGCGACGTCAAGCCTCGACTCCGAATCCGAGTCGCTCATTCAGGACGCACTAAAAAAACTTATGAAGGGTAAGACGACCATCGTCATTGCTCACCGCCTCTCCACGATTATGCAGATGGATCGTATTGTTGTGGTTGAGAAGGGTCGGGTGGTGGACATGGGCACCCACGAGGAGCTTCTGAAAAAGAAAGGCATGTATCAAAAGCTTTGGAACATCCAAGCCGGCGGGTTTATTTGACTTACAAGCGTGTGCGAAAAAAGAGGAAGGCGGCAGTGGCGCCCAGGAAGTCCATGAGAAAGTCTCCCATGGTGTCGGCAAGCGAGAGTTGGGACTTGGGCAAGTCGTACCAAATGACGAGCGTGTTATCAAGCATGTACTCGTGGAACTCCCAAGCGACGCCCACCAACATTGCAAAGCCGACAACGAAGAGCGCATGGTACCAGATGGGGACGTGGTGCGTGTGATGTCGGCTGGCAACCGCGTGGTGGATGGCAAGACCGAGAAGCCCCATGGCCAAGCCTCCCAAGAAGTGCATTGGCTTGTCGAGGTGGTTCACACTCCAATACGCGCCGGAGACGGTGAAGATGATGTGAAGAATAAGAACAGCAAGGATTGCGTGGAAGGCGGTTTTGAAGGGCATAGGCTTAGTGCGCGAACAGCGAGGTCAGAATAAAGATAAACAGAATGCCCACGAAGAAAAGAAGGAACTGGAAGACCATGTGCGTGCGGCGCTCCTCTTTGTGAATTTCAGGAATCAGATCGGCGGCGGCGATGTAGGTGAATCCTCCGGCGGTGAGAGCGATTAAGAAGGGAATCGCGCTGTCGATGGCCGTTGCAAAAAAATAGGCAGCGACGGCGCCTACGAGACTCGCAAGGGAAGAGAACATGTTGTACCGGAGAGCTCGGCTCTTTTTCATGCCGCTTGAAAGGAGGATGCTGAAATCGGCGACTTCCTGCGGAATCTCATGGGCGAAAATAGCGACCGTTGTTGCCAAACCGATGGCAGGACTCACGAGGAAGGCGACGGCGATGGCAATGCCGTCAAGAAAATTATGAAGCGTGTCACCGATGAGGACGATGGAAGCGGAGGCGCGTACTTCGCACCGCTCTTCGTGACAGTGGTGCCAGAGAATGAATTTCTCGATGGCAAAGAACAAGAGGAAACCGAGAAGAATGAAGAGAAGGGCAGTCTCGATCACGTCACCTCCGCGAATCTCTCCGAGTCTCTCAATGGCTTCGGGCATGAGATCGAGAAATGCGACGGCAAGGAGGGTTCCAGCGGCAAACGAGAGAAACGCGTGCGAGCGCTCGACGGACCAGAGACGTCCCTTGAGAAGTGCGAGAGCGGCGAGAAGGGCGATGACGCCAGAAGCGAGGCTTGCGAAGATGATGAAGAGAAGGGTCATAGATGACTTATTGTAGCAGAAGTTCCAAAGTTGATATACTTGAACCTCTATGAAGTATCTTCTCGCAACGGTTTTACTTCTAACTCCTGTATCTGCCTTTGCGCAGACGCCAACCGAGACGAATTCAAGCACACGGGAGTTTCAAGCGACGGTGGAAACGATTCAAACGGACGAGGAAGTGGATGGACTGCGGCACGTCGTCTTTGACGCGCGCGATGAGGACGGTGCAACGTATACGATCGATACGGCAGATTCGTACGTCGAGGGTTTGCGCTTCAACCTCCGCGCGGGGCAGAATATCCTGCTTCAGAAGGTGGTGATTCAAGATCAAGTGGATGGGGTCTACTTCGTTGACGTTGTGCGCACCGCTCGGTTGGGTTGGCTCTTCGCGCTCTTTGCGCTTGCGGCTATCGCGGTTGGTCTTGCCCGCGGCGCGCTGGCTCTTGCCGGTCTTGCCGTGACGCTTGCGGTGGTGTTCGCATGGATTTTTCCGAGGATCCTCGGCGGCGCGGACCCGCTCACGACGACCGTCATCGGTTCCGTCGTTATTCTGGCGGTGAATATGCATCTCACGCACGGGTTTCGCCGCTCGACGCTTCTTGCGTTTTCCAGCACAATCGTGGGTTTGGGGCTCGTCGTTCTCTTTGCCGAAGCGTTCACGACGTTCGCGCATCTCTCCGGTCTGGCTTCCGAAGAAGCGACGTTTCTCCTCTTCGGTTCGGACGGTGCGATCGATCCGCGTGGCATTCTTCTCTCCGGCATCATCCTCGGCGCTGTCGGCGTGTTTGATGACATTGCGATCACGCAGACGGAGACGGTGCAGGAATTGCGCGAGATGAACGTTCGGATCGGTTCCCGCGAGCTCTTCTCTCGCGCGATGCGCGTTGGCCGGCACCACATCGCTTCTGTCGTCAACACCCTTGTCCTTGCTTACGTCGGGGTCGCGATGCCGCTTTTTCTGCTTTTTCTTCTTGGAGACAATATCCCTGGCTGGCGATTTATCAATGAAGAACTCGTTGCCGAGGAGATTGTAAGAACCCTCGCCGGCACCCTCGCTCTCGTCCTCCTCGTTCCCATCTCGACGTGGTTTGCGACGTGGGGAAAAAAACGCAGACTTTTCCACTGCCAAGCTATTGACAAAACACAAAAAACGTGATGTCATAAGAACATCATCAAACTCCCCTTGCATAAATCATGCTGGGGGATTTTTGTCTGCGTCTGCACGCGCTCAAGCGTGAGAACAAGAGATGCTACGATAACGATGCGTCGAATCGCTTGTCTCTACTACGTTGCGGACGAAATAACCCGATCGCATCATTTCATCCGTTTATGACCAAACAAGAATGGATTGCGCGTATCGAATTTCTTGCGAAGACTTCTAAGAATCTGACGGGAGATCTTCTTTCCGCACTCGGTGAGTTCATGAGCCGAGCTCAGTTCAGCTATATGCACCCGTCGTTTATGGGTGATCCATTCGGTCCGGAGATTCTTGCCGAGATCAGAGAGGCTCAACTACGACGTGAAATCAAAGAACGAGCTCGGTATCTGCGCAGAAAAAAGTATGTGGAGCATCAAAGGAAAGGGGATACCATTATAGCTAAAATTACAGACGATGGGTTAGCGAGTATTTTTGAGCAAGATATTTGTAAGGTGGAGCAACGCCTGCCTGATGGGGAATATGTTGTGGTGGCGTTTGATATCCCGGAAGACACAAAGCTCACACGCCAGCTATTTCGTCGCCGCCTCAAGACATTTGGTTTCGAACAACATCAGCTGAGTGTCTGGATCTGCCAACGAGATGTTGCCGAGGAGGTGGTGAGATGGGTTCAGGCCATTGGGGCGCAAAGATGGGTGAGTGTTTTCCGTGCGCGTTTGATGACGTAACCAACTGCGGACGAAATAACCCGATCGCATCATTTCGTCCGCAGTTCCACGAGAAGCTTAGCCTCCTTGAGAGTCTTAGCCCGTTGCCCTGTTCCTATTTCTGGAACAGTCCCATTTCGACCGCCTTCGCAACATGGGGACATTTCAAAATTCCTGGAAAGGGGACATTTCTATTTCCCGTTGACAGGAAGAAAATTGAGTGATTCTGTGCTATGATAACGATATCCGTAACACCTCCTCTATGACCCCCCCCCTCATCACAAGAGATCATTCATGTCATCCTGACGGGTGGCACCATCGATTCTTTTTATAACGGTATCAAGGATACAGCAACGCCTAGAATTTCTTCGATCATCCCAAGCTACTTTGAGATGTTGCGCCTGTATGGAGTGGACCCCGTATACTA
>DNYJ01000020.1 GCA_003505155.1 Candidatus Uhrbacteria bacterium
TAAAAAATGGGGTCCTTGCCACTTTCGCTTTTCGAGACATTCGTCAGGAAGTTAATTTCATCGAAGACGTTATAAAGCTTCATTCTCAGGTTCCAGTTAAAACATTTTTGGAATTAGCGTCAGGAAACAGTCCACACATGATTGAGCTTTGTCACCGAGGGTATCAATACGTCGGTATTGAATTGGATAAAGAAATGATTCGTTTTGCTGAAGATAAGATTTCCGAGACACATATTCCTGCCAAGGTTGTGGAAGCGGACATGCGACGTTTTTCACTTCCTGAACATGTAGATTGCGCTGCGGTTTTCCTTGGATCATTGTATGTGCAGAATGACGAGGAATTGAGTTCTCATCTTCATTCCGTCGCCTCTACGTTGCGTAGTGGCGGACTGTATATTCTCGACGAGGTTGTAGAATTCTTTTCTGAAGATGTGCATCAGCAAACGTGGGATATGCAGGAAGGCGATATAAGAATCACCACGACTTACGCTCCGTCCTACTTAGACGAAAAATCAAAATTGATGACTGGAAAAATTACTCTTGATGTAACGGACGGACAAAAGAAGTTTCGTTTAGAGCATACAGAGGTGAAAAAAGTATATTCGGCATCGGATTTTATACAGCAAGCCGAACGAACGAAGGAATGGGAGTTTGCGGGATCATATAGCGATTTCGATATACATAGTGATCCTAAGGAAAAAGCAAGAAATATTTTAGTGCTACGAAGAAAATAGCAATGATCCATCTATGATGTTTCCACCAAAATTAAAGGCTGGAGATGAGGTGCGTGTTATCGCGCCAGCAAAAAGTTTCCTTCCAGTTTTTACAGCAGAAATGCGTTCGTTGGCACAGGAAAAACTTGAATCATTTGGGCTAGTGGTGACCTTTGGTGATTTTGTGGACGAAGTGGATGAGCTACTTTCGGCAACTGTAGAGCATCGGCTTTCCGATTTGCATAACGCGTTTCGTGATCCAAACGTAAAGGCCATCCTATCAGTTCAAGGAGGGAGTCAGTCAAATCAACTGTTGAAACTTCTCGATTACGAACTTATAAGCGCTAACCCAAAGATTCTTTGTGGGATGTCAGACATCACCGCACTCACAAACGCAATTTACAAAAAAACAGGCATCGTTACCTATTCCGGTCCCGGTTTCACTCTCTTCAAAGAGTCGGCTACCGTGGAGTATACGTTGGAATATTTTCGGAAGGCGCTGTTTTTGGAGGAACCGATTGTCATAGAATCTGCTCCACAGTATTCAGACAAACGAACCATAGCCGAGATGCGCAAAAATGAAGGATATTGGGCCATGAATCCAGGCGAATCACGAGGAACAATCATCGGTGGAAATCTCATCACAATGAACATGCTCCAAGGGAGCGAATTCATGCCAGATCTTTCGGGCTGCATTTTGTTTATTGAAGATAACGACAAGGAGAGCAATCGTGCATTTGCCAATCACTTGCAAGCCATTATCAACCAACCGAATTTTCTTGGCGTGCAAGGCCTTGTTATCGGAAGGTTTCAAGATGGAACTCAAATGTCCCGGGAACTACTAGAGAAAATTCTTGCAACCAAGCCGGAACTCCGACACATGCCGATTGTCGGAAACGTCGATTTCGGTCATACGGTTCCAATGATCACATTCCCCATTGGAGGAAAGGTCGCACTCAAAGTCACTTCGGTCGCTTCCTTAGAAATTCTTACTCATTAGACATTGGTGAATTGATATGATGGAAAATAATGAGCTCATACAAAAGTCTTCAAAAATGTCCATAACCCGACCTGACCCCATGACTCTTATCCACAGAATTCATGGAGTGACTCGTTTCGAACGATCATTATCCTCTATACTGAAGACATTAATCTCAGCAATAAATACCTCGTATGCATCGATCAACCATTGGCACTACATTTTTTTGGGTGTTTATGCTTTTTGTTTCTCTGTATGTTGTCCTTCCCCAACATGCATATGCCGGTGGACGTCCCGGGACGAAGGTTTGCTGGGACGGCGGTTGCAGTTACAAAACGGCGCCGGGTGTCTTGAAGCGCGCAGAGACCATCAAAACGGCTCTGAAGGCTGTGTTCGTGGAGGAACTTCAAGGACACGAACAACTTCAGGGCTTTTTGGATGGGACAAAAGCCTTTCAGCCGTCCGGTCTTGCCGGTCACGAGTGGGCAGCTCTGGTAAAAGAAAACCCAAAAGCGACAAGCGATGATCTTGTCAGTTATTTGCGCGCCAAGAAAACAGCCATTCTTCGAGACTGGGGTGTGACGGCATTTGTAGATGCGCTGGATCATCCTCCGGTCGTTACGTCTTTTTCCCCCACAACGGCAACAACGACGGATACCATCACCATCTATGGCTCGAATCTCCTTCCTCTCAAGTACGTGGAATTTAATGGCGTACTCGCCTATATTGACGATCCCAAGGAGAACGTCATTCAAGTAAAGGTGCCGAAATATATCAACACGATTGCGGGTCTGCCGCAGGCAGGGATGGCGACGACATTCAAACTCGTTTTTCGAACGCGGTACGAAACGTCTTTTGAGTCAAGCGGAGTTTTCCAGTGGCTCGATGGGAAGTGCAATGACATGCGCATTACGCAAGCCTATCAAGAAATCTTCGATCGTCCGGCACGCGGAAGCGGCACGAGCGGAGAATGCAATCCGGCCAATTACGGCAGTTTCACGTCCGTGGCTGACTTGATGGTTCAGCTCGCGGCACGTACTGGAGAAGTCGCCAAGCGAGGTCCGCCGCAGATTTCGTACTTCGAACCGTGGAAGGCGCAACCCGGCACGACGATAAAAATCAACGGACTTGCTTTGGTTCAAGTGAAAGAGGTGTGGTTCGGTTCGGTGAAATCGCCCACGTTTTCTTCCCAGAGCGAGTACACGATGAAAGCTGTCGTCCCTGAAGGTGGCAGTGGAAAAGTTCGCGTGGTGACCTACTCTGGGTCAGGAGAAAGCGATCACGAGTTTGAAGTAACGACCCCGCCAGTTATCGAATCGGTGACTCCCAAAGAGGTGCTGAAAGGAGAGCGCATCTTCATCCACGGAAAAAATTTCAACGCACGCTTGGGCGGAATGGTGAATGGGGTGTACTCGCTTGTGTTCGATTCGATCACACCGACGGACATCGTTATACGCACGGACAATATCAGCGAAGAACAAAATGCAACATTGACCATTTCAACCGACGGCGGAGCGACCTCGACGACGATATCGATTTGGGAAGGATTGTGCGATGATACGAGTTTGACGGGAGCCTTTGACGACTTGTACGCGCGCCGGCCGCTCGGCGGACGCATGGCCGGACAGTGCGATCCGAATCTTTACGGCGGCACGTGGCCGTCTATGGAAGCGCTGTATAGCCGGATCAAAGCACTGCACGGGCCGGCCTCTAACGCACGGATTCCCGTCATCTCCGGATTGAGTCCGTCAACGGGCGCGCCCGGTGGGCTTGTGATGATCGACGGAGCGAATTTCATCAACAAGACCGTGAGCGTTTCGTTCAACGGAGTTGCGTCGCGGGAAATCATTTGGCGGGGCACGAAGCAGGTGCAAACGCGTATTCCCGACGGCGCCACGAGCGGTCCTCTCGTTCTTCGTACGATAAACGGATCCGCTTCGGCGACGTTTACGGTGAACGAAGGATTGACCATTTCGCGCATCACGCCGGATAGGGGCGTGGCCGGCGCGCGTCTGCGTCTCCACGGAACCGGATTTGACTATGCCAATGTAACGATCGGGGAACAGGCGGCGGAGTCGATCGTTGCTTCTTCCAAGGAGATCGAGGTGATCGTTCCCAAGGGCGTGAGTGGAAACGTGGATATCACCGTGAACCGGCCGGATGGATTTTCGGCGACATGGACTGGATTCCCCATCTATCAAATCAACTTGAAATTGCCGAGCGGTTCGTCTTCTCTGCAGGATACACGCGTCGAGTTAGTGGCACCGGACGGACATGTGGTTGGCACAACGCATCTGATCGGCAACGCTGGGGCAAGTTTCTCGGACGACCAAATCTCTGCGCTCATCGGCAACGCTGGGGCAAGTTTGATCGGCAACGCCGGAGCGAGTCTCATCGGCAACGCCGGCGCAAGCCTTTCACTCGATCAACTTGGGAACCTTATCGGCAACGCCGGCGCAAGCTTTGACGCACAGGGCATCACGGGTCTTATCGGCAATGCCGGTGCCGGGTTTAAAGCCGATCTCTCGAGACTTATCGGCAATGCCGGTGCAGGTCTCGCTGGCAACTTCGGATCAGGTTTGGCTGGCAACAATGGCTCCGGTCTTGCAGGCAATTTTGGATCAGGTCTTGCGGGAAATAACGGTTCAGGATTGGCAGGAAACAATGGGTCAGGATTAGCTGGGAACTTCGGATCGGGATTAGCCGGCAACAATGGTTCCGGATTAACAATCGCACTGTTGGACGGACAATACGGCTCCGGCTTCGGTGGGGAGGTCATGATCTCCGGCGCGGCACACAACATCGGGAGCCGATCGGTGCAAAGCATCAGTAGGTACGGAGAGGTTGTTCCATCGGCGGCGGAGCAACGTTTCGTGGCAACGCTCGAACCGGAGCCGATCGTAGCGTCCGCAGAGGTGGTTGAGACACCGCCTGCAGAGGTTCGACCGACGAAGGAAAGAGCGACGACGATCGAGGTGGTGCCAACACAGACGCAAACGTCGTCTCCATCGGCTACAAGTGCCGTTCAGGAGGTCACATCACAAGCTCCTGCAGAAGAGGCCTCCGTGGTTCAAGAGACGACGGTACAGCCGACGACCCAGGAAACCGTTCCAGCCGCAGAGACGTCAACGGAAACTCCGGATGCTTCCTCGACTCCGGAGACGGAGGAAGAGACGCCACAGATATCCACAAACTGCTCCACGGGCTTTACTTACAGTCCGACACTTCAGATATGCATCGAGGATGCGCCGGAAGAGACTTCGCCGTACGCCGGTTTGCCGTGTAACGACAATATTCCTCTTTATCAACAGCGAGGTTGCATCTCGCAATAATCGTCTCTATGAGTCAAACAAAGCTCTACCTCTTTGGCGCCCTCGGAGGACTCGTCATCGCCGGCATCGTCATTCTTTTTCTCGCGCTCACGAATAAGGAAACCATCGTCGTGGATGAAGGAATGTTCGGTTCCTGGCACGTCGTCGAACCGACGGACGGCTTGTTCACTGCGGTGATGCCTAGGGGGCCGGAAGAGACCAGTACCCAGATCCCCGTTTCCGATATGGATGGTTCCATTCTTCAGCGTAGCTATGTCTCCTCGGATGAAAATGGAAGCGACTACTTCATTTCCACGCTCGTGTACCCAGTTCCGTTCCGTGCGTCGGAGGCGAAGACGATTCTTGGCGGCGCTTTGGAGGGCATGGTGCAAGCGGTCGATGGGAATGTTTTGGAGAAATCGAGATTCGAAACGTATAACGATTTGCCGTCGGTGGACTTTGCGATCACGAACGGCGAATTCAACTATCAAGGGAAAATAATGCTTGGCGATCGGGTTCTCTATCAGCTATTCGTCGCCTACGAAAGCGGAAAGATCTCCGATCAAGCCTACGTCTACTTCTTAAGCTCGTTTGAGCCGAAAACACCATGAAACCGCTTTTGATGATGCTGACAACGGGCGTTATGACCGCGGGCGTTGCCGTGGGAGGATATGCGTTGATTCAGCAAACGCGCAATTCGGCTGTAGAGATTCGATCGGCGGCGCAACCGGTGATGTACACGGAGGTAGAGGAGGAAATCGTGTTAGAAGCAGTCGAGGAAGAGGTTGTCGAAGAGCCGGAGATCGAGAAGGTCGAAACGGAGTCCGCACCATCGGCAGGAGGGCTTTCAGGAACGTATCGCTGTTGGAGTTTCAACATGAACGGCGCGGGAGGGCGTTGCACCAGCCCGCCGATCGTATTCTCTTCAAGCGGCGCCTACTCGACATCGAGCGAGCAGGGGACGTATACGGTGAATGGATCCTCCGTTTGGATGTCGGCTTCAAAAATTCGCGGAACCGGCACGCTCTCCGCCGACGGCGTCCAGCTCATGTTTAACTATACTTACAATGGGAATCCTTATACGGTGACATATTTAAAACAATGATTGTGGCAATCGGAGCTTGGTGGGAGTTGGGGGTCTTGACTTTGGACATTTTCCAAAAAGGCAAAAGTAAAGACCTGACCCCAACTTCCCCCAACTTCCCCCCAACTTCCCTGGTTTCTGTTTTTTGTTTTGGATGATACACTCTGTCGGTATCTGTCGAATTTCCAAAAATTCCGTTGTCCCCGGCAAAGCCGGGCAGGCGGACCTGACCCCAAATTGTATACACTAGAAATCAACTACGTAAACTGAACCATTACCGACCTCAACTCTGACTATTTTGTAAGACGGTATGAGCCTCATAGAAAACCTACCAATCGAAACGCATGCCCTGTTGAACGATCTTGTTGAGCTATCAAAGAGTTGTTTAGGTGATAACCTGGTTGGAGTGTATCTGCATGGTTCTTTGGCTATGGGTTGCTTCAATCCCAGTGCGAGTGATATTGATTTGCTGATTGTGATAAAGAAGGTACTTGCACGAAAGGATAAACAACGCATCGGTTCAGCGTTGATTGGGTTGGTCGATCAGTATGCTACAAACAAATTGGAGTTAAGTATCGTGACAACAGGTACTTTGAAGAACTTCAAGTACCCGACTTCCTATGAACTCCACTTCTCAAACGAGAACGTAAGCGATTTCACGGATGGCGAGTTTGATCTTATGAAGCCGAGCGAGGACGCTGACCTAGCAGCTCATTTTGTTATAGCTAAGAAACGAGGAATCTGTTTGTATGGTGAGCCAATCCAATCCGTGTTCCCTGATGTACCGAACAAGTACTACCTGAAGTCCATCGCGCAGGATTTTGATTGGAGCTATAACAATGTCGTGAAAGGTCAGGAAAATGGGACCTGCCGCGTTCCCATCTATGCGGTACTTAATTCTTGTCGGGTGTTAGGTTTTATCAATGACGGGTTGATCACCTCAAAGTCCGAGGGAGGACGATGGGCAATCGAACATCTTCCGAAAGAATACACGCCCGTTATACTTGAGGCACTCAACGAATATGCCGAAAAAAGCTCTTCAAAAGAAGTTGACGCTAAGCTCCTTAAACAGTTCATGCAGTATGCAAATAGAAAAGTTTCTCGCGCGTTAGAGGTATAGAACAGGGGGGGGTCAGGTCTTGATTTTGGACTTTATCTCAAAAAGATAGCGAACAAGTCGTCATCAGACCCCATTCCACGCTCAACTCTCATAGAATACGACCTCGTTTCAAGCGCTCGGCTAATTCGCGCGAATAGGCGAATGGATTTTAAAGGTTCTTGTATGATTCTGACCCTCACCAGTCCTGCGTTCGAACATGGTGGCGTGATCCCAAAAAAATACGGGCAGGATTTTGAGGATGTGAATCCACCACTTGTCATCAAGGGCGTTCCTGATGGTGCCGTCTCGTTGGCACTCTTCATGGACGATCCGGATATTCCAAAAGCCGCCGGCGTGCCGGTGTGGGATCATTGGGTCGTGTTCAACATTCCATCAACCGTGAAGATAATCCCTGAAGCATGGACGCCCAAGGGTGTTCGCGGTGTCGGAACGCGTGGGAAACTCGACTATAGCGGACCTCGTCCGCCAGATTGCGAGCATCGCTATTTTTTCAAACTCTACGCACTCGACGATATGCTTAATCTCGAAGAAGGAGCAACCAAACAGGAACTCCTTGATGCCATGCAGGGTCACATCATCACCTCGGCAGAACTCATAGGCCGCTTTGCACCATAGCGTTGGGCGGGATTTTTATTCGGGACTTGAGGAGGGAGATCGGGATCAGGGGATAATAAATCCGACAAAAGCCCATAACCCAACCTGACCTCAACTGCCTCGCCACTCTCTTCTCTAATTCGCGCGCCTGCCCGTCCGTAGCTTCAACGAAGGCGGGAATAGGCAAATTGATGTAACCGAATTATGGATATGCACCCCGCTGAACCACAAAATGAACTTCTCCAGTGCTTCGATGAACACGGAACACCTACGGAAGTGCACACAAGATCGGAAGTCAAAGAGCTCCCGCCACGTTGGTGGTACGCCACGAGTAAAGTGTGGCTTGTGAATGACGAGGGAGAACTTATGTGTTCAAAGCGGGCAGAGGGTCTTTCGGGTAATCCAAACAAATGGCAGACATATTTTGGTGGTCACGTTGCCGCAGGTTTATCGATAAAGGAATCTGCACAGAGGGAACTTGAGGAGGAGGCAGGTATCAACAAGCCACTTGAGGATCTTCATCTGATCGACAAGGGGCGAGACGAGACAAAGAAGGTGCATTTCGAGTTTTACACTGTGCGTTTCAACGGCCGACCATCTGACCTGCATTTTTCGGATAACGAGGTGACGGAGGCACGGTGGATGAGCATGCAAGAATACTGGAGCGATCAAGAAAAAAATCGAGATCGCTGGTGCAACGGATGTACTCTTGAACGCCAGCAGATGATTCGGGATTGGCTCAAATCCGTTGCTGTATAAGTATTGCATTGATTCAACCATCATCCATGTCGGTAAGACTCGCCCTGAAACTCCTTCTGCTCTTCGCCGCCGTTTTGCAAGCGGGCGGGGCTGTGCTTTACATGACCGTTTTTGGACACTTGCCTGCGGCGCCGTGGATTTATGGAGGCGTCAAGTCGGCCATGCTCGCCCTCCCCTTCCTCGCCATGCTTGCCGGATGGAGGCCCGATGCGTTTCTGCGAGGAGCGACGAGACGAGACATCTTTGCAGGAGTGAGTCTTGGCATCCTCTTCTTCGTCATCATTCTAGGCTTCTTCCGATTGTTCCCCGACGTGTTTGCTCAAGCCTTCGCCGATGCGCTTGTGCGAGCGCAAGCATTCGGCATTGCCACACCGACCCTCTTCATCGTCGTTGGTCTTCTCTTCGCCACGCTTCACTCTCTCTTTGAGGAGTTCTACTGGCGATGGTTTGTGTTTGGCGCGCTCCGCTCTCTCACGCCACACCGCACCGCCATCATCCTCTCCGGTCTCGCATTCTCGCTCCATCACATCGTCATCCTCCTCGCCTTTACCACCCCAGCACTCGCCGTTCTCTTTGGTCTTCTCGTAGGAGCCCTCGGAAGTTTCTGGAGTTTCCTCTACGCTCGCCGAGGCACGATCATAACGCCGTGGATTTCGCACATCATCGCCGACCTCGCCATCGTCGTCGCCGCCTACGTCATCTTGTTTTAGCCTCCCCTTCCCAGCATCCATTGCTTTTTTTCTGCTTTAAGCGTATGCTCCGCCAGATCATGAAATTAAATTTTATTCTCTACGAATTAACGTATGGCTCGAGACTACGCAGGCAGTAAGAAGTTTGGAGATAGAGGTGGATTTGGAGGAGGACGAGGAGGATCGCGCTTCGGTGGAGGTTCCCGCTTTGGAGGCGGCGGCGGTCGAGGAGGATCCGATCGTCCCATGTACCCGGCTGTCTGCAATGATTGCAACGCCGACTGCGAAGTTCCCTTTCGTCCCGACGGTAGCCGCCCCGTGCTCTGTCGCAACTGCTTCAAACAGGACGACTTCGGCGGTGGACGTCCGGAGCGCCCGCGTTTTGAGCGTCGCCCCGAGATGTCCGCGGAACGTCCACGAAACCAGGCCGACACGGAGACCCAACTTAAGATGATCAACGCCAAGCTCAACAAAATCCTCACGATGCTGGAGGAGATCGTGGTGATCGAAGAAGATGACCTCGAAACCGAAGAAGACGACGTAAAAGACGAGGAAATGCCGGTGGATAACGAAAACGTCTGAAGATCCATTGACAAAACTGGCGTTTCCGTGTATCTTGCCAGCCAAGCAAACCGTGCTCAACGTGGAGATCTGTCGAATTTCCCAAGAGACGAAATTTGCGGATTATTCACAGGGGATCCTGCAAAGATCCCCACACACCATCACCTATGACTGGTTCAATCGCTCGATTGACAGACAAAGGGTTCGGCTTCATCGCCGTCGAAGGCCAGGAGAAAGACACGTTCTTTCATTCCTCGGCTCTCGTCGGCGTTGGTTATGACGAACTCCGCGAAGGCGACGCTGTGACGTTCGACGTTGAGGACTCCGATCGGGGTCCCCGCGCCGTGAACGTCAAGCGCGCCTAAGCACTTCAACCAAAAACTCCTCGCCTTGCGCGAGGGGTTTTTGTATTCTCCATCGTCCGCGAACGACATGGTATACTTCCGGTTACATGAAACGTATCATCTTCTTCGACGGAGACGGGACGCTGTGGTATCCCAAAACGACAAAGCACACACGCAAGCCGCACTGGATCTATCATGATCCGACGACGATGAATGATCCTCTCTCCCATCTCGCAGTGATTCCCGGCGTGAAACGTACGCTCCGAGAGCTCCAGCGTCGAGGCATCCTCACCGTCCTTATCTCCACCCATCCTCATACCAAAAAGGATGCTGACCAATTGCTTCAAGAAAAAGTGCGGCACTTCAAGCTTGATTCCCTCTTCAACGAGGTTCACTCCTCACGCCTCACGCCGACGGGAAAAGGCACCGTGATCAAGAGAGTCTTAAAGCAACGACATATCCCCAAGACACGGGCACTGATGATCGGAGACAGTTACATCTGGGACTATCGCTCGGCAAAGGATGCGGGGATTGACGCCGTCCTTATAGACACAGCTTATCTGCGAGCACGCCCGGGCACGGGAAAAGTGAAACAGCGAATAAAAAGCTTCTCCGAAATACTTGCCCTGCCATTTTTCCACAATCATAAACAGGCTCTTTGAGATCAAGATGTGCTTTCATATTGAAAATGGGAGATTCTTCTTTCGATAAGTATGCCCAATGATGTATACTTCCGTCTATATGAAACCTCTCCTTGCTCGACTTACTCTCCTCACGGTTTTGCTCATCGCTTTCGTTTTCTTCATCTTTTCCCGATCCGATGAACCGGAGATAGAGCCTTTCATCTCCTACACCAACGCTTCGGAAGATCTCATCATGGTCACCTCCCCCGCTCTCAACGAAAAAATATCCTCGCCTCTTGCCATCAGCGGCAAAGCGCGCGGTCCCTGGTATTTTGAAGCGACGGCGCCGGTCCTGCTCGTTGACTGGGACGGGCGCATCATCGCCGAGAGCTACATCACAGCGCAGGATAATCCCTCGACAGAGCTCGAGACAGGCTGGATGACAGAAGACTTCGTGCCGTTTACCGGCACGCTCGAGTTCCCTGTTCCTTCTCTCTATCCTCGGGGCGCTCTCATTTTCCGCAACAGCAATCCGTCTGGACTCCCAGAGAACGACCGAGCCGTAGACATCCCGATCAGGTTTTAAAGATTGTCGCTGATCGTCTGTACGCCTGCAAATTCCGCGTTGCGGTCGAAGGAGGCCACGCTCGCCACGGATGATCCGAACGTGTAGTTGCCGTAGAAGGCATCCGAAACATCATCTATTTTTTTATTCCAATCAGTGCCATAGATCGCCGCGGCGGCGGTCTCGCTTGCAATCGGACGCAAGACTCCACCCCTTCCAACCGCGTACACCGTGTTGGCCGTCACGAATTTTACCATTCTCGACCCTGGACGGTACGTTACATTGCGTCCAAGCGGGATGGAAGACATGGCGCTTTGCGAAACGGTTTTCACGCCGGAAAAATCCGCATACCAAGTGAAGTAGGCTCGGTCGTTTGGAAAGGCGTGGCGTTTACCGTCGGAGCCAAGAAAGTACACGGCTCGGCAAGGATCGTTCAAGCCGGATGAAGCGGCACAGGCCGTCTTGATGAGATCTCCGATGTTTGCTTCCGAGGTTGGAGACGCAGGGGTCGCAGGGGTCGCAGGAGTCGCAGGGTTCGCCGCAGGCGCATCATCCGCAACGGGAGCCGACGAAGCGGCGACGGAAACCGTCACCGTCGTTGAAATTCCCGTTCCCGTATTTCCGGAGGCGTCTGTGCATTGTGCGTACGCCGCGTAGCTTCCGGCTGTAGAGAACGTATAAGACACGCTGGCCGTCCCGCTAGAAACGTTCATGCCGCCCTGACTCACTCCGCCGATGTAGAAGGAACAGCTCGCAACCCCCAACGCATCCGACACGCTTGCGGAAAACATCACGGCTACTCCGGCCGTCGCGCTTGCGGGAGACAAAACTCCGACGCTCGGAGCCGTCGTATCGGCGGGAGCGGCTCCGGCGGAAATTGCAACGGACACGACGGCGCCCGATGCCGTGTTGCCGGCTCCATCCGTGCAAGCGGCATACACAGACGCGGTCCCGGAAGAGGCAAATGTGTGTGGACGCGAGAAGATGCCTCCTGCAGACGCCATAGCTCCCTGTAAAACGCCGTCAACATACAGACTACAGGAGGACACGCCGGATGGATCGGTTGGAATGACTTGAAACGTTACCGCTACGCTTGCCGCCGCAACACCGGGAGTTACGAGTCCGACGGATGGACCGCTCGCTTCGATCGAGAAGGTGCCCGTAATCACGAGGCCGGCGTTCGCCCCCTCGTCTACGGGACGCACATTGACGGTGTGAGAACCGTCGGCGAGCGCGTCAAGCGTGACGGACGCATCCGCGCCTCTGTTGACATAGGCTCCACTGTCCACGGAGACTTCATAACTGACATCGGATTCGCCGTCGATCGCAGGCATCCAAGAAATTGTCGGCGTACTGTCCGAGCTTGGCGTTGTGAGCGTCACAACATTTATGGGAGCAATCCAGCTTGGCGCCGTCGCATCGTAGCGCAAAACCGTTCCGCCATAGCCCACCGCGCGCGCGGCATTCATACCAGCATACATCCACACGCGGTTGAGGCCGCCAAACCCAAGCGCAGGAATCGTCATCGGTGTCCAGGTCGTTCCGCTGTTGGAGGTTTCATAGATGGCGGCGGACGTGGTGAGAAGACCTTGTGTCGCCGTATAAAAATCCAGATCAACCACATAAGTTACGCCGCTCATTGTTGACGGCGTCCACGTCGTTCCGCCATTTAACGTTTTGAGGAGAGTCCCCGACGACGTCCCCGCCCACGCTGCCGTAGTCGAGATAGGATCCACCGTAGTCATCGAAGAGGTGACGCCGCTCGTCTGCGGAGTCCATGTTGTCCCGCTGGTTACTGTCTTCAAAATCGTCCCGTTATTTCCAACAGCCCAGCCAACAATGCTGGTTGCCATCGCAACATCCTTGAGCGATACCGACACGCCGCTCGTCTGCGGAGTCCATGTTATCCCGCCGTTCACGGTCTTCACGATTTCTCCTCCGTCACCGACGGCCACGCCAAGCATTGAAGTTATCATGTCCACGCCGCGCAAATTATTCCTGGTCCCAGACGTCTGAGCCGGCCATGTCGCTCCGGAGTCGGTTGTCTTGCGAATGGTCCCGCCTGTTCCCACGATGACAGCCGTCGTGGCATTCAAGACATCAACGGCGAAGTAGCTTCCAAACCCGGCCGCGACAACGCTCCAATTTTTTCCTCCGTCTTGCGTCACGAGAACAGAACTGCCATTAGCCGTGGCCACGCCAAAGTTGCCGGAGAAGTCAATTGCATAGAGGTCGAAAAGCGTGCCAGTCGTTTGCGTGACCCATCCGGCGGCAAAAACGGACGGAACAAAAAGAAACATGCTCGCGAGCGCGAGAAGGAAAAGCGAGAGACGAAAAAACATAGCAATGTCTGCGATGAATTAACAAGGGATGATGAGATTATTGTAGCAGGTTTATTGACGCAGAGAGATGCTTCGTTCACAATGGTGTGGATGAAANNGTTGATGTGTTGACGTTCCGCTCTGTGCAGACGCGAACCGTTTTCATTGTTTTGAGCGCGTACGCGATCTTTGCCGGCGCCGCGATTTTATTTTTGCATAACCCGAGAATCTATCCGCGCCTTGAAACCAGCAAACCTCTGCGAATCCTCCGCACAATCACCCCACCAGCTCTGCAATTTTTCTTTGGAGCCCTTCTCTCCGCTTCCCTTGTCTTTTACTGGTTCTCCGGCGCCTTCTCCGTCTCCTGGCCGTTCATTCTCCTCATCGCCACGCTTGCCTGCGGCAACGAAGCATTCCGCCGAGAATATCTCCGCCCTATCGTGCAACTGCCGATTTACTTCTTCACGCTCTTTTCCCTCTCCACCCTAATATTCCCCTTCGTGTTTAAGAGCATCAGTCTTTGGATCTTTTACGGCTCCGGCGTCTTTGCCCTTGCGGTCATGCTTGCCTATCTGCGCGACTTCAATCGCTTCAACAACGTCAAGATGCATCAAAGAAAGTATCTGACCATCTCAATTCTCGCTATCTTCGCCGCCATGAACGCGCTCTACTTCTTCCGCATCCTCCCACCCATCCCGCTCTCCATCCGTGAGGCTGGCGTATACCACAACGTCGTGCATACCGGTGAAGATTACGTACTCACGAGCGAGCGTGAGCATTTTTTCGAACGCCTCATTCCCGGACAGACGATTCACATCGCGGGACAGCAGACGCTCTATGTTTGGAGCGCCGTGTTCGCTCCGTCTGATCTCAATACCGACATCTACAACCGTTGGGAAATCTACGATAAGGGGGGGCGCGAGTGGGAAGAACGTGGCCGATTCTCCTATGCGCTTTCGGGAGGACGAAAAGAAGGCTACCGAGGCTACTCATACAAAACCGCGATCGAACCCGGCCGTTGGAGAGTAAGCCTTGAAACACAACGCGGCCAAGTCTTAGGCCGCGTAAAGTTCCGCGTGGAGATGATTGAGGAGGCGCCGGAGCTGATGGAGTTAGTAAAGTAATAGCCAAAGGTGCTTATGATTCCCATTTGATATTTGGGATGATAGCCCGCTCAACCATGAACTTCACGAACTTGTGCGATGGATCTTCTCCATCTTTGGAAAGATAATGAAAGAAGCTGTCCCTGTCGTACAAATATTCAATGCCGGGATATCTTGCGTCTCCGGGCTGTGTAGCAATTGGCTCGCGCTTTGCGGCCCACGCGCTCATCACATCGAGATAGGATCGTCCGCGCCCTTTTACCTGTTCCAACACATACGGCATATACGTCCAGAAAATAAAAGACTCTGTTCCATCCAGAGAATAAGGAATGTCACCGCACCGTTCAAGATGGGAGAGAATGTCAAAAACCAGAGCCTCGCACGCGGGAGCATGCTCGTGAGTCAGGAGTCTCGAAATGTGGGGGCGTGTTTTCTCAAATTCCGGAAAACGCGAAATCGCTTCGGGCGTCAACAGGACGACAAGTTCTTCCCGCCTCGGATGCGTGGCGATCACGGCTCCAAGCCGTCCTTTTTTTGACGTCGCCATCTTCATACCAAGCTGTTGAAGATAAACATGTTCAGGCAATGCTAGCCAGCGTCGTGCCTCCAACGAGGATTCCTCCATCTCCAAAAAATCCTGTCCGCGGAGAAGATCTCCATGCAAAAAGCGCGTGATGCGCTCAAAACCGAATCGAAGATCTTCTGCTTGTCCGGAGTCCGGGCGAGTAAAAATAGCAGGATCGCGAACAAGAGCTTCGGCCAGCGCTTCAAAATGCATTTGTAGGTCCGCGTCATCTTTGAATAAGTCCGGCGCGTGATCCAGCGGCAACTTTTCTCCGAATTCTCCTATCATAGAAACGATGTTTATTCTTCGATTATCCTCGCCGGCGGAAGGAACGGCGACGACCTCCCATCGGACGCGGACGATGTTGCGAAGCCGCACCGGAGCTTGAAGGCTTGAGCATCATATCCTTTGAACGATCAACGACGTCGCCTGAAGCTGATTTGATTGGAAGCGTCGTGCGAATGAGACGCTCGATCTGCAAAATGTCTTTCTTCTGCTCGGGCGAAGCGAACGAAATCGCCTTCCCTTCCTGTCCGGCGCGCCCCGTGCGTCCGATGCGGTGCACGTAATCTTCCGAATGGTCGGGCAGGTCGTAGTTGATGACAAGTTCGATCCCCTTCACGTCAATGCCGCGCGCAGCAATGTCGGTCGCCACCAGCACGCGGTACTTGCCTCTCGAAAATCCGTTGAGGGCGTCTTGACGCTGGGACTGCGAACGGTTGGAATGAAGTTCCGCGGCGTTGTGACGCATGGTTCGAATGGCACGCGCGATCTTTTTCGCTCCGTGCTTGGTGCGGCTGAAAATGAGCACCGTCCCCTTGTATTCGTTCAAGAGACGCTCCAGCAGATCTATTTTCCCCTGCTTGGAAACAAGGAACACTTCCTGATCCACGTGCTCGGCCGCCGTGCCAGATGGAGCCACCTCGACGCGTAAAGGAGATTTCATATACGCGCGCGCGATTTGACTGATTTCGGGAGGGATGGTCGCCGAGAAGAGCATCGTTTGGCGATCTTTGGGAACCCAAGCAAGAATACGTTTAAGCTGGGGCGCAAATCCCATGTCGAGCATACGGTCGGCTTCGTCGAGAACCAGAATACCCACGCGGTCAAGTGAAATGTGCTTCTGCTCGACGTGGTCAATGAGGCGCCCGGGTGTGGCCACGACAACATGAGGCTTTGCTTTGAGCTGTTTCGTTTGAGGATTGATGTTGACGCCGCCAATGAGAATCGCGGTGCGAAGTCCGAGAGACCCCCCGATTTTCTTGAGCGTCTCCTCTACTTGTACGGCAAGCTCGCGCGTCGGAAGGAGCACGAGGCCCATCTTGCCGCGCGCGGAGATCTGCTGGATCATGGGGATGGAAAACGCCAGGGTCTTCCCCGTTCCCGTTTGAGCAATGCCGATGAGATCGTCTCCGGCGGAGGCAACAGGAATCGCCTGGTGCTGAATGGGCGTCGGGTGTTTGAAGCCGAGTGCGTCAAGACGGTCGAGAAGTTTGGGCGCGATGCCCAGTCCATAAAACGTTTCTAATGGAAGTTCAGATCGAGTCATAGTCAGGTAACAGTTACAAGATGATAAATTTTTTCCCCAACGAGAGTTGCAAGCGTCACCTCGTCTCCGGCTCGATGTCCGAGGAGCGCGCGGCCAAGCGGCGAGAGATGCGAGATCCGATCGCGAGTAGGATCCGTCTCGCTTGAGCCGAGGATCTCGTACGATTTCTGTATGCCGTCCACAACAACCGCCACCGTCGAGCCGATGCGGACAACTCCATCCGCACTCGCGCCGCGTTCGATCAGAATGGCTGTCTTGAGTCGCTCTTCAAGCGTCATGATCTTTCCGTTAATGCGCCGAAGATTCGCCTTGGAGATCTGGTAGCCGACATTTTCTGAAAAGTCTCCCATCTCCGCCAACCTCTGGGTTTCGGCGATCGCCGCGGGCCTTTCCGTTTTTTTCAACCGTTCAAGCTGGCGTTCCATCGCCACTATTTTCTCCGGCGTCACATAGTCGTCGTGGACGCGTTTCCGCCTTGCCTCCTCTTCCCCTCGGCGCTTTGGCACTTGCATACTCGAACATGGTATCATAGTTCTCTATGATGTCATCTTTCCTGCGTCCATTTTCTTTTGGCCTTCTTGCGCTCGCGTTCATCGGCGCGGGTTGTAGCTCCGGAGGTCTCTACGGCACCTGCGTGCAAGAAACGCTGTGGGGATCGTGCATTGACCATCAAGGTATTGATCCGGCTCTGCTGGGCATCTGGCACTTGGAATCTCAAACGCTGGACACACCGCCGGGGACGATCACGAATCCGTTTGCCGGACGCACACTCGAGTTCAAATTGGAATCCTTTACTCTTATTGACGACATCACAGGGGAAGAAACCGAGGTCGCCGATCTTCAGTATTTCGAAAATTGGGCAAGCGAGGTTTCCGTCAACGCACCCGGCTGTCTTGTGAACGGAACAAGCGGCGGCACATGGAACACACGGGGAGCAGTGAACTTCGACACCAATCCGCCCACGCCCTATTACGAACTCGAGATCAATACGGATCCTTCCAATCCATCGGTCGTCTGTGAAGGAGCAGACGAGCCCGTAAAGAGCAATGCCGCTTCAACGCCTCTTGGCGTGGGACCGGGGAGCGTTCCACAGCCTGATGGATTTGCCCAATCGCATTATTCCTACTCCATTTCAGGTGGAACTCTTACGATCACAAACGATGACTCCATCATCATAAACACTTACGTCTTCCAGCGTTGATGTGGTAGCAGATGGAAGTATGAATCTCTTTGAACATACCGCCGAGGCGAAACGACAAGTCGAAGCGCCACTTGCCGACCGCATGCGGCCGCGCGCGCTTGATGAAATCGCGGGGCAGGAACATCTCCTGGGTCCGGACGGAGCTTTACGCAAAGCCATTGAAGCCGATCGGCTACCCTCGATTATTTTTTGGGGTCCACCCGGATGCGGCAAGACGACGTTGGCACGTGTGATCGCCAACACGACGAAATCGCACTTCGTCAGTGTGAGCGCGACGTCGGGAAGCGTGAAGGAAGCGCGAGAAATTATCACTCGCGCGCGAGATCGCTTCGGACTCGACGGCACAAAAACCATTCTCTTCATTGACGAAATTCACCGCTTCAACAAGTCCCAGCAGGACGTCTTTTTGCCGAGCGTCGAAGATGGCACGATTACTCTCATCGGCGCTACGACGGAGAACCCTTCGTTTGAGGTAAACTCCGCACTTCTTTCGCGCGCTCGCGTCTTCGTCTTGAACATGCTCGAGACGGACGATCTCGTCAAGATTCTCAACAAGGCTTTGCGCGACGAAGAACGAGGTCTGGGAAAACTGAAGATCAAAGCGGAGCCGGAAGCCCTGAAAGCTATTGCCAACTCCTCCGACGGAGATGCCCGCCGCGCCCTCTCCTCCCTCGACTTACTTATCCACAGCCAAGCTCATGAGCTAGCTCAGGAGCATGGTGAAATTTTATGTAATTTAGAAGCGGCGAGAGAGTTTTTGAAGAAAACGCACCTTCATTATGACCAAAACGGCGAGGAGCATTACAACATCATCTCGGCTCTGCATAAGTCTATGCGAGGAGGAAACGCGAATGCCGCGCTCTACTGGCTTGGGCGAATGCTCGAAGCTGGAGAGAATCCACTCTATGTCGCACGTCGCTTGATTCGGTTTGCCTCGGAGGATATCGGGCTCGCCGACCCACAAGCGCTTATCCAAGCTGTGGCCGCTTATCAAGCATCTCACTTCATTGGTATGCCCGAGTGCAACGTCATCCTCGCCCAATGTGTCATCTACCTCGCCCGCGCTCCCAAATCAAACGCGCTCTACACGGCCTATGGTCGAGTCAAACGCGACATCGAAGACAACCCCAACGAACCCGTTCCCGTCCACTTGCGCAACGCGCCGACGCGTCTCATGAAAAATTTAGGCTACGGAAAAGATTACAAGTACACGCCTGACTTTGACGATCCGGAATCAGCAGAGCAGGATTACTTGCCTGAACGTCTGAAACAAGAGCGGTACTTGGATTGACAGAACCCGCGGAGTATGATTGAGTAGGCGGTCTCTTGAACGAACGCGACGTTCGCCCGAGAGCCTCACGGAGGAGTCTATGTCCATTCACCGATCCACGCTTCACTTCGTCCTCGTCCTCGTTCTCGCTCTCCCCTTCGAAGCTTCGGCCGAGAGCCGAACTGTCGAAATTGAGATCGCCCGGCTTCGAACCGAGCTCGACGCTCTCGAACGCACCTACACACGCCTCGACACCAGTCTGACGAGTGTGCGTGAACGGCTCGACAAGAGTCCGGAGGATGCCGCACTCAAGCGCCAGGAAGAGAGCCTGTCCGAGAGCCTGGGCGACACCTTCGAGAAGATCACGGAAATCAGGTCCCGCCTCGATGTCCTCGAACGCGTGCATTCGGCCACGAGGATTCGCTTCGGAGACCCCATCATCCTGGGACCGATCTCACAATCGCTTGAAGGTGAGCGCTTCGAGAGCCCGGAGGAACTCGACACACTGCCGCAACACGCCCCGATCACGAGTCTTCCACTCGAGTCGGTGGTCCGTGCCGTCCACGAGCCTCTGTGGGCGTGCTACCTGAACGAACTGCAGCGACGGCCACTTTCGCCTGGCAAGGTCGTCGTGAAGTTCGTGATCCAACCGAACGGTTCAGTCTCCTCAGCAACGACCAAGTCCTCAACCCTCTACAACCCCCTGATCGAAGGGTGCGTGAACAAGGTCGTCCTCGGCCTCACGTTCTCCGTCCGCGACGATACCTCCATCGTGTCCTACCCCCTCTCGTTCAACGAGTAGGACCCACTCCGCAGTGCGGAGCCTCTTCCGAGCACAACCTGCTCGGAACTTCGATTTTAAAGACAGTGGGAGACTAATAATCCCGCAGTTTATCAATGAGCGAACTTTGGGAAATTTTTTCCAACGCCTTGGCTTCGATCTGGCGGATGCGTTCTCGAGTCACATCAAACTCACGACCGACTTCTTCAAGCGTGTGGGAAACGTTGTCGGTAAGTCCGAAGCGCATTTCAAGAATTTTTTGCTCGCGCGGAGTCAAATCGCGCATCGCTTCGCGCACATAGTTAGCCAACAATTCGCGCGCCGCCTGACGGTCAGGCGAGATGGATTTCACGTCCTTGATGAAATCTTCAAGCTTTGAGTCTCCGTCATCGTCTTCGCCCACCGCAGTTTGAAGAGATACGGTATCTTGGGAAATCTTAATAATGTGACGCACCTTCCCAACCTCCTCATTCATTTCCGCCGCAATTTCCTCGGGCAGAGGCTCGCGCCCCAAATCCTGAATCAGCCGACGCTCCACCTGTTTAAACCGGTTGATCGTTTCCACCATGTGCACAGGGATACGGATCGTGCGCGACTGATCGGCAAGCGCGCGCGTGATGGCTTGACGAATCCACCATGTGGCGTAGGTCGAAAATTTGTACCCTTTGCGGTACTCGAACTTTTTCACGGCGCGGAAAAGTCCGATGTTGCCCTCCTGAATCAAATCGAGAAGCGACAACTGTTTGCCGACGAATTTTTTGGCGATCGAAACTACGAGACGAAGGTTCGCTTCAATGAGTCGGCGATCGGCTTCCTTATCCCCCTTCTCTTTGCGTTTGGCAAAAGCGACTTCCATTTCCGCGGTGAGAAGCGGGATGCGCCCGATCTCCCGAAGATAGAGCTGAATCGAATCTTGTGTGATATTGCCGAGATCCACGCCCTTCTCGTGCGTCAATCGAATCTTGTCGTAAACCTCCTGGCGTTCTTTGCCGCGCCCGAGGATCCCCTCCTTCACATCGGCGTACACGATGCCTTCACGGTCGAGACGATCGAGAAATTGTTCGTAGAGCGGAAGATAGTCCTCAAGTTCAATGAACGTAAACGCAATTTCCGATTCCGTTACGAACCCAAGCATCTTTCCCTTCTTAATGAGGCGATCCAGCGCTTCCGTCGTCGGAGCTTGAGACGGAATATAGCGCACGCGTTTGACGTCCGGTTTTTTTGTCGATTTTTTTCCCGAAGGTTTTCCGGAAGATTTTCCCCACGTCTTGCGGGACACCTGACGAAGCTTCCCTGACTTTTTGAATGTAGAAATCTTTGGAGTGTTCTTGCGTGCCTTTGACTTGTGTGCCGGCATAGCGAAAAGAGATGCCTCTTTTCCGCGAGAGAGCCAAAACTCCGTCGCGAGAATCGAAGCGTAGATTAAATCATTTGAAACTGTTTGAGGAGACGTTGTACGGCTTCCTCGTCGCCCCGCGCCTCTGCAGAACGGAGCTCTCGCTCAAGTTCTCCTCGGCGGCGTTTTTTCCATTCGCCTTCGAGAACGCGGATATGTTCTTGCACGTAGATCGGCAGGTCGGCTGAAGAGACGTCCGAAGCAATACGTTCTCCCAAAAGAGAGACGTGGTGAAGCAGATGTGTCATCTCGACATCGCCGGCAACCTCATCCTCGAACGTGGAAAAAAAAGATGTTTGCGCGTCCGGATTCTTTTCGCGAGCATGATAGCGTACTTGAACCAGATGGTAAAGCCTTCCCAGCGCATGCTCCGTCAGCCATGACGCTTCGAGCTTTTCGGAGATCACCTTTCGCTGTTCGGGAAATTGAAGAAACACTCCCAGAAGCACCTCCAAAGCCTTGTCCACGCGAGTCAGTCGTTCCGGTTTTGCTTCCGTGTTATTCCGTTCTTGACTCCGCGGCGTTGTGTGATCTCCCTTCTTCATCATCCCCCGCAGAATCTCCACATCCATGTGAAGAAGATCTCCCAACTTCGACAGCCAGTGCTCGCGCTCGATCGGGTCCTCGAGACGACCAATCTCCTCGACGAGAAAGTGTCCAATCTTGCGCTTCGTCTCGACCTCGTTCAGATCCTTCCCGTAAGTCGCCTGCTCAAAATAATACTCCATGAGCGGAACGGGTGAAGCGGCGATTTTTTTCCAGAGCTCCGGATCCTTGCGCACCACATCGTCTGGATCCTTGCCGGCATCTTTTGGAATAAGGAGAACCTGAACGCGCATCCCTGTTTCGGCGGCCAAACGAATCCCGCGCAGAGCCGCGTTGAAGCCGGCGGCATCACGATCGAAGCAGAACACCAGCGTGTCTGTATAGCGGCTCAATAACTGAATTTGCGCTTGTGTGAGCGCGGTGCCGGAACTTGCCACGACGTGCTTGACACCGGCTTTGTGCGAGGCGATGACGTCAAGATTGCCCTCGACGATGATGGCAGCCTTCTCCGCCTTGATCGCCTGTTTGGCTTTGGAGAGGCCGTAGAGCAACTCGCCCTTGTGATACACCGCCGTCTCTGGCGAATTCATATATTTGGGCCCCTCGACTTTGCTCGGGATCTTTGACCCCGCTTTCTCTGGAGCGCCGGGAAGCACACGACCGGTGAAGGCGACTGTGTTGCCGTGGGCGTCGAGGAGAGGCACCATCAAACGATCGCGGAACCGATCAATCACGCCGCTTCCCTCTTTGCGGTTAAGAGCCAAACCCGCCGCGACCATCTCTCCATTCCCATACCCGCGCTTGCCCAAAAACGAGACGAGTTTGTCCCAAGCATCCGGCGCGTGACCCAAGCCAAATTCCTCCCGCAAGGCTTCCGAAAAACCGCGCGACGCGACATACGCCCGCGCGTCCACCGACGCACTTGAGTCGAGATACACTTTCTCAAAAAACCGACGAGCGAGTTCATTGATCTCGACGAGCCGAGACCGTTCGTTGGATTGCGTCGAGTCGTAGCGGGGAATCTCCACTCCGGCTTTTTTGGCAAGAAGACGCAGAGCTTCGGGAAACTCCACGCCTTCCATTTCCATCACGAACGAAAAAATGTCGCCGCCCTTGTCGCACCCAAAACAATGCCAAATCTGCTTCTCTTTGGAAACATAAAACGACGGCGTCTTCTCGCTGTGAAATGGACACACGGTTTTGAGGCTCCCGCCGCCCGCGGGCTTTAATTCTAAATACTCCCCCACCACCTCCTCCACAGGCAACCGATGACGCACTTCTTCCTTGGGGTCCATAGTCACATTTGTACTCCGGTAATTGCTTCAGCAATGCGTTTCAACTCATCCTTCACCACCGGCGTGTCGTATTCTCCGGAATGCATATGCGAGCCTCCGCCGTAGCTCGGCTGTTTTTGATCGAGATGGATATCAACGACAAAGCCTTGAGGATGATCCTTGAGGTAGACATGAAACCGAGGATAAAACCCTGTTCCCGGCCTTCGGACATAACTGATCTTACTCGTATTCGGGTCTCTAAATTCCGAATAAGCACAACGTTTCAGCATGAGGTTTCTTGCAGAATCGCCGTAGTCCTCGGGAAAAAGCATCTTCATGTATCTCTATTGTATCCGAGAGGCCACGGATGGACAAACGAGCCTCTTCGACTTTGAATTGACAAGCCGATCATCACACCTTTGAACTCAAAGGTGTGATGTCATTGTTTCATCCACGAATCATTGTAAGGCAAAAGCTCTTTGAGTTTTACCGTCTTGTCGGCGTCAAGAACGACGTTGGTGTGAAGATTCGTCAGGTCGACTTCTTTTATAAACTGGCGGCAATTGCCACAGGGAGGAATGACGTAGACATCACCCTTCAGGTCTTTCCACACGGCGACAATCATCTTGATCTTGTACTCTCCTGCCGTCAACATCGAACCGATGGCGTTCTTTTCTGCACAAAGCACGTTCGAGCCCGTAGACACGCAAACGCCAAAATAGAGCTTCCCCTTTGCCGAAAGGAGAGCGCATCCCACATCACCAATGAGTCCCCCCTGAACCTTCTTCGTCTTCACCACGTCAGTAGCTTTTTGAATGAGTTGTTTGTTGGTCATAGAGGTTTCAGTATAGCAAGAAGCCGTTGGAAACTCGAACAAACGTTTAAACATTTCATTAATCGTTTGGGTTGCTCTCTCCTTCGCTTTCGGTTATAGTGTTGCCCGTCACGGAGAGATCGCATAGTTGGTCTAGTGCGCACGCTTGGAAAGCGTGTAACCCGCAAGGGTTCGAGGGTTCGAATCCCTC
>DNYJ01000014.1 GCA_003505155.1 Candidatus Uhrbacteria bacterium
CGGAATGCCGCGGCCGTTGTCCTCAACCGAAACGCGGTTGCCAGGGAGAAGCGTTACGATGATGGTGTTGGCATGTCCGGCCATCGCCTCGTCGAACGAGTTGTCCACGACCTCCCAAATAAGGTGGTGGAGTCCCTGCGGTCCCGTGGAGCCGATATACATGCCAGGACGTTTCCGAACCGGATCGAGTCCTTCCAGAACCTGGATTTCCTTTGCGCTGTAGTCGGACACCTTCGTCTCCTTTGCGCCTCTTATAACCTTTTTTGCCATACGTTTTGTCAAAATGAATGTCCACAGAGTAGCACGGAGAACGGGTTTTTGGAAGGGGAATCTGGTATCATCATGTGACATGAGTGGCAGGAATAGCATTGCTTTCATTGACGGACAGAACCTCTATATGGGCACAAGGACGGGAAACGATCCTTGGACAGTGGATCTGTTTCGGTTTCGACGCTACTTGAAGGAAAAATACAGTGTCGAGCGCGCTTACTATTTTCTTGGGTTCATGAACGAAGAACGGCAGGATCTTTATGGCAAGATCCAGGAGGCAGGCTTTATCCTTGTGTTTAAACAGCACAATCCTGCCATGCAGGGAGAAAAAAAAGGAAACGTTGACACGGACATCGTCTTTACAGCCATGAGGAAGCTTTATAAGAGAGAAGATTTCGATCGAATCCTGTTGGTTTCCGGAGATGGCGACTATAAGATTCTTGTTGATTTTCTCATTGAAGAAAATCGGTTTGAAAAGATTCTTTTTCCGAATAGGCGTTTTGCCTCGTCACTCTATCGAAGACTTCCGACACGGTTTTATGATTATCTTGAAAGTACAGATATCAGAAGCAAAATCTGTAGAGTAAACAAAAACAAAGAAGGGTCCCCTTAGGCAATTAACCGTTCGGATTCCCTTCGTCTTAATGTGTTTGAAATATACTAGGAATTGTCGTCCGTGTCAAGTTCAATACGGATACAGAGATTTCGACGGTTCTGGTATACTCTGTGCACTATGGATGATCTCTCCTACGAAGTTCCCGAAGTGAAAGCGACGGAAAAGTTTTACCGGCGTTCGCGATGGTGGATTTCTCATCGTGAACGTCTCAAGCGCATCGGCCTTGGGGTGTGGATTGCCCTTGATCTATTTTTGGTTGCCTTCGCTCTGTGGGTGTTTGTCGATACGTTTTTAATCCGCTACGAATCCGAACGCGGGCTTCTGCGTTCCATGCTCGTAGAAAATCCCAATACGCTCTACGCCAACTCCCAGGCGCTTTCGGCCAGGCCGCTCACGATTGACGGCGCGCCGACCATTCTTGCTTCGGGTGACGGCGCCTACGACTTCGTCGGGTTCGTGACGAATCCCAACAAAGACTGGCGAGCGGAGGTTGCCTACCAGTTTACCTACGGCGCGGAGGAATCCACAGAACCAGAAATGGCTCTTGTGTATCCAAACGAAACGAGGCCGATCCTTGCTCTCGGAGTGGAGAGCGCGCGTCCGGCGAACGCGAAGTTGCGCGTCCTCTCTCTGCGCTGGCACCGTATTGATCCTCACGCCATTCCCGATTTCTCCGCATGGAAGGCGGAACGTCTCAACCTCGTCGTAGCGGACGCGGAGTTTTCTGGGATCTCGGGAGGCGGAGAGACGCTCGGGCGCTCGACGTTTTCCGTAACAAACCGGAGTGCCTTTGGGTACTGGAGTGTCCCCCTTGCCGTCCTCTTGAAGCGCGGCTCTGCCATTGTCGGGGTTTCAACCACGTCTTTGGAGCAACTCGAAGCCGGGGAAACGCGCCGCGTGAATCTCACATGGTTCGAATCCATTCCGGGAGTCGGCGAGATCGAGGTTGTGCCGCTTCAGAATCTCTTTGACGCGTCAAATGATCTTCCCGCGCGCGCGGAGCGATCTCTCGACACTCGCGCCAACTTTGGCCAATGAGATCTAACTTTCTTCGACAGTTCGATTGGTGGATGGGACTTTCCGTCCTTGTCCTCGTCGCGTTCGGATTCGCGGCGATTTATTCCGTCGCTCTTTCGCAGTCACTCGGGGAGTTTATCTCCTTGAAGAAACAGGCGATCGCTCTTGGGATCGGTCTTGTGCTCATTATCGGACTTGTTGGGAGCAACTACCGCGTGCTCTTGAGCTTTAGCCCGCATCTCTATGTGCTGGGAATTCTTCTCCTTCTCGCCGTCCTTTTTTTTGGTGAGACGGTTCGGGGAACGACTGGGTGGTTTCGTCTTGGCGGGTTCAGTTTTCAGCCGGTTGAGTTTATGAAGCTCGCTCTGATTCTCGTTTTGGCTCGGTACTTTTCCGGACGACAAGGGTTATCTCTTAGGTGGAGAGAAATTTTTGCGACGGGAGGGCTCGCGTTGTTCCCCTCCGCGCTTGTTCTTTTTCAGCCTGATTTGGGATCCGCATTTGTGCTCATCGCCACTTGGGGGGTTCTCCTCCTCTTTGCACGCGTGTCCAAACGTCAGCTTCTGATCCTTCTTGGCATCGCCATCTTCCTTGCCGCCGCGGGCTGGCAATTCGGCCTCGCGGATTATCAGAAGGCGCGGTTGACATCCTTTCTTGATCCCGCGTCTGATCCGTTGGGTCAAGGCTACAATGTCGCTCAATCGGTGATTGCCGTGGGTTCCGGCCAGTGGTTCGGCCGCGGATTGGGATTCGGTTCGCAAAGCCAGTTGCGGTTTCTTCCGGAGGCGCATACGGATTTCGTATTGGCCGTCATTGCCGAAGAGCTGGGCTTTGTGGGTCTCGCGCTCGTCTTTGCCGCCTTTGCCGTTCTCTTCTGGCGCCTGGGGCTGTTGGCTTCGCGCGCGGCGGACGGCTTTACCGTTTTTCTTGTGTTGGGAATCGGGACGACCGTTTTTTTGCAGTTTGCGGTGAATGTCGGAATGAATCTCGGGCTCATGCCGGTAACCGGAATCACCTTGCCATTTGTGAGTTATGGCGGTTCTTCTCTCGTGTTGTTTCTTGTCATGATCGGGATTGTGGAAAGCGCTTCGCTCCGTCTGTCGGTTTTCCAGGAACGAGACAGAATGGTAAACTGAAGCCATGTGAAAAGATCTTCTCTTCCCAAAGAAACGCTCCGGCTCCTTTCGTATTGTCCGCTTTGCAGGGAGACGGGTCAGGGCGTTGAAGCGAACATCCTCGGTTCGGAGGGGAATTTGTGCGTGTGGCATGTTCGGACGCGGTCGTGCGGGCACGCGCTGTTGGCTATGGTTTTGAAGAACAAGGAACTGGTGAGCGCGGTCGGCATTGCGACGGATCTTTCGGCGGAGGATGTCCTGCGCGTCATGAACCAGAAATCCGTTTCGATTGACGACGTCCTGTGCGCCCACCAGTCCTTTGGTGACACGGCATTTTTGGAGCGCCTTTTGATGATGATTTGACAAAATGGCTGATTTCTGATACTTTTCGCTCCTTATTCTTTTTAATTTCCTCGTTGAGCACGGCGTTTTGCGGCTATTTCATGGCCTTAACATTCTCCGAACGACGACGGCACGACGGCTTTTGGTGCGCGTGACAAAAGAGAACGCCTCCTCCTATCTCGGACTTTGCGGTCATGCAAACGCGTTCGACTTGGGACGTACGATTCGGAACAAAGCGGGTAGCATCTCCCACACTAACAAAAGGGGACATTTCTAAATCCCTGGAAGGGGGACATTTCTATTTCCCGTTGACAGAGCGCCTTTTGCCTTGACAGGTTTTTCCGCTTCAGGCACGCTAGAGGCGATTTCTATGGAAACACACACACTGAAGGCACAGCCGCGAACCGTAACGGGACGCGCCACGAAAGCTCTGCGCGATTTGGCGCAGATTCCAGGAGTCGTTTATGGCAACCGCCGCGCTCCACAAAACGTGACCGTGGATCGCGTGTCTTTTATCAGGATATTCCGTGAAACCGGAAATTCTGGTCTGGTTGATCTCTCTCTCGGGGAAGAAACGGTTCCCGTTTTGATCCAGGATTTTCAACAGCACCCGATCTCCGACTTCATCACGCATGTGGATTTTCTTGCGGTGGATCTGACACGGGAAGTCGAAGCCGTGATTCGTCTTGCGCTGGTTGGCGAAGCGCCGGCCGTGAAGACTCTTGGCGGGACGCTGGTGGAGAACGTAGATGAAATCAAGGTGCGTGCTCTGCCAACGGCTCTCGTATCTCACGTGGACGTTGATATCAGTTCACTTTCTGCTTTTGGCAACATGATCCGCGTGCGCGATCTTACGCTTCCCGACGGCATCCGCATAAGTGAGGAACATGATTTGAACCTGGTGGTTGCCACTGTGTCGGCTCCGCGCACCGAAGAGGAAATGGCGGCGCTTGAAAGCGAGGTGGTGGAAGACGTGGCGGTCGTGGAGGGCACAGAAAAGAAGCCTGAAGAAGGCGAAGAGGGCGCCGAAGAGGAGGGGACGAAAGCGAAAGAGGGAGGGAAGAATGACGATCAAACTAAATAATCAAACGAAGGGCGTCACCCTAGGGCTTCTGGTCCTCGCGGTGGCGCTTTTTGCTTTTGCGTTTCGCGGCATATTTTTTGGGGAGTCGGAGATCGGAGATCGAGAATCGGTTACATTGGAGCGTGTGGCGCGGCATCCACTCTCGGGCGAATGGCTGAACGAGGCGATGGAACTCCCAAGAGTGTACGGCGTGATGGTGGAGAACCATCTTGATTCGCGGCCGCAGTCCGGACTCGATCAGGCGCTTCTTGTGATGGAAGCTCCGGTCGAAGCGCGTCTTCCTCGCCTCCTTGCCTTCTTCTCGGAAGAGCAGGGGGTGGAGAAGATCGGTCCCGTGCGTAGCGCGCGGCCGTACTATCTCGACTGGAATGCGGAGCTTGATGCCGTGTATGCTCATGTGGGAGGATCGCCNNTACACGTCGCTTGACTTGTTGGGAGATGCTCTCGAGCGGTTTGAATCGCGCTTTGGAACAGAAGATAACGTGTGGGACTCGTGGACGTTTAAAGAAGATGCCGAAGCGAGAGCTCTTGGCGGAACGGTTGTTGCGAGCGTGCCGTCCGTTACGATCGACTTTGCGGACGAGCCTTATGTCATCGAGTGGAGATACCGCGCGGGAGAGAATGTCTACCGTCGGTTTCAGGGCGGGGAACTTCACGAGATGGAAGATGGAGCTTTGATTGACGCAAACAACATTGTGGTCATGGAGACGGATGTGGAGATTCTCGACTCGATCGGTCGGCGCCGCGTGCGGACGATCGGAGAAGGGAAGGCACTCGTCTTTCAAGACGGCGAAATGATCGAGGCCGTTTGGAAGAAACCGTCCCGCCGTCAACGTCTCCGCTTTTATGATCGCGAGACAAGAGAAGAAATCGCCATGAACGCGGGGAAGACGTGGATCGAAGTGATCCCGAGTTTGGATGGGGACGTGAAAGTCGTGAAAGAAGGAGAGTGATATGCGCGCGTCGGTTGTGATCGTGAAGGACCATCACGTTCTCCTCATGCATCGGACGAAATCCGACCGGGATTATTTTGTGTTGCCCGGCGGAACGGTGGAAGATGGGGAGACGAATGAGGAAGCGGCTGTGCGAGAGGCGAAGGAGGAAACGGGGTTTGATGTGGAAATCACAGAGAGCCTTGGCAAAATTTACGACGAGCGCAATGAAAAAATTCACCATCTCTTCCGTGTGGAGATTCTTGGAGGCCACCTCGAGCTCGGCAGTCCGGAAAAAGAGAGGAACTGCAAAGAGAACGGCTATTGTTTGGAATGGCACGAGCTCGACGCTCTTCCGTCACCGCTGTATCCGGCAGGAGTGTGCGACATGTTAAGATGAGCATCTATGAACATCGCTTTGTGTCATTCCATGCAATACGCCGAGCGGGCAAAGGAAGTTCAGGAGTGGTTTCGATCTCGCGGACATGAAGCTCATCCCTCGTCGTTTAACGAATTGTTTTTGGGATTGTCCGATGAAGAGAAGGAGAAGCTGAAGCTTTATCAAAAATACGAACAAGATGCGATCCGTGAGCACTGGGGAATCATCGAGAAGTCCGATGTGGTCTTCGTGTTGAACTACGACAAGCATGGGATCGCGAACTACATCGGCGGAAACAGTTTTCTCGAAATGGGTTTTGCCTACATCTTGAAAAAACCGATCTATCTTCTCAATCCCATCCCCGATATGCCGTATTACAAAACAGAAATCATCGCTATGAAACCGGTGGTCGTGGATGGGGATTTGGAGCGGGTGGTGAAAGATGTCCTTTCATAAAGAGCACATCAACAGCATGAAACCATGGACCGTCTATATGGTGCGGTGCAAGGATGGGACGCTGTACACCGGCATCACGGTTGATTTGCCTGCGAGATTGCAAGTGCATAGTGAAGGGAAGGGAGCGAAGTACACGCGTGGCCGAGGTCCCGTGAAACTCGTCTGGTCGGAAGAAGGATTGTCGGAGAGCGCGGCGAGAAAGAGGGAGGGGGAGGTGAAGAAGTATTCGAGGGAGACGAAGGAGGGGATGGCGAGAGGTTAAAACTACGTGAATACAAGGCAGTTTATGGTCTCTATTCACTAAAGATTGACTTTTAGAGGTAAATATACTATGCTAGCTCTATAAGTTTTATTTAAATCTATGGCTACAACCAAACCAATCAAAGATCGGATTCAGGCTCTTAAAGCCCAGTATGATGTCCTTCGCAAAGGCAAGGACTCGCTTTTGGTCATGATCGATGAGGCAGAAGTGCCGGAGAGTGTCTACAACTCCAACGCTATAGAAAACTCCACACTTACTCTCAAAGAGACCGAGAAAATTCTTTTGGATATGGAAGTGTCTCGAGATGTTTCTTTGCGAGAAGTGTACGAAGCAAAAAACCTCGCGCGAGTTATCGGCTACATTAGGGGTAAATCAAAAGAGACGGAAGTAGACCGTGAGCTTATCTTGCTCCTGCACCAGATGCTTATCGGTGGCATTGATGACAAGATCGCTGGTCGCTTCCGTGGCCCGGGTGAATATGTCCGAGTCGGTACGCATGTTGCTTCTGCTCCGGAACAAGTAGAGAAATTGATTGCCTCAACTCTCACCGAATACACGAGTGATATGTCCACTTACTTTTTGGACAAGATCGCCAAGTTCCATTTGGATTTTGAAACTACCCATCCGTTTTGCGATGGCAACGGTCGCATTGGCCGTGTTCTGATCTCTTACCAGCTTCAGCGTTTTGGCTTTCCGATGATTATCATTCGTGATCGTGAGAAAAAAGAATATTACAAATCCTTTGGTGATTATCGTGATGATAAAAACACCAAGACTCTTGAAAAGGTAGTCTATCTCGGTCTGATGGAATCACTTCATAAACGAATCACGTACCTCAAAGGTGACAAAGTCATCTGGCTTTCTGAATATACGAAAAGCCACGCCAAGTCTGCATCGGCAATAACAAACGCTGCTCGCCGACAGAACATCCCAGCTTTCAGGGAGAAAGGTGTTTGGAAGATCAGCGAGAATTTTGAGTATAAGACGCTAGATTATTGACTCCAAGTATGAAAGAACACATTGTTATTTTTTCTCATGGATTTGGAGTTCGGAAAGATGATCGGGGGTTATTTTCTGATATCACTGGCGCGCTTGCTCAGGTGAAATCAATCCTATTTGATTACAATGAAGTGGATGAACAAACCGGCAACTTGACCGTACGATCATTTTCGGAACAAGCAAAGAGGTTGCATGAAGTGATTGACGAGCAACGTCGCATGAATCCCGAGGCGGTCATTAATCTTATTTGTCATTCGCAAGGATGTTATGTCGTCGCTTTAGCAAATCCTTCCCATATTCGAAAGACAATCTTTCTTGCTCCGCCAATCGAGCTGGGGATCGAGCGAACGTTGGAACGTTATCGAAAACATCCAAAGGCGGTGATTGATCTCAATGGAATGTCTCAACTTCCTCGCACGGATGGGAGTACAACATTTGTTCCCGCAGAATATTGGAGAGAGCGCATGACAGAGTCGCCTCCACTAGAATCCTACAATCATCTTGCTGAAAAAACCGAGCTTATCATTGTGAGAGCGCTTCACGATACCGTTTTAGGAGAAACGTCGTTTGAAGGATTAAATCCCAAAGCGCGTCTCATGGAAATAGAAGGAGATCATGATTTTTCTGGCATAGCTCGCGGTCCGTTAGTGGAGAAAATAAAAAAGCTTCTCAAACCTCTGTCGTAGTTGGAAAACATGGCGAAATGCTTTGATTTTCTTTTGACGCTTAGATGTGATGTGAGTATAATGTCCCCATTGATCCCAGCCAAGAAGGTTGGGTTTTGTTAGAAAAGTATATGGCAAAAGAGAAGAAACAAAAGAAGGAAGAGCCACTTGAATCACGCCTATTCAAAGCAGCGGACAAGCTCCGTAAAAACATCGACGCCGCAGAGTACAAGCATATTGTTCTGGGACTTATCTTTTTGAAATACATTTCAGATTCATTTGAGGATCTTCATCTTGCACTCATAATTGGTCGAGACACCAATGAAGGACCGTATGCCGGGGCAAATCCAGAAGACCCAGACGAGTACCGTGCAGAAAACGTCTTTTGGGTTCCGCAGATTGCTCGTTGGTCATATCTTCACGCGCGCTCAAAACAGCCAACTATCGGAACCGACCTTGACTTGGCAATGGAAGCAATCGAAAAAGAGAATCCTACGCTCAAAGGCATTCTCCCAAAGGTTTACGCGCGACCAAACCTCGATAAAACCGCGCTGGGCGAACTCATCGACCTCATAGGCGATATTGCGATCGGTACGGAAGCGGCGAAGTCAAAAGATATTCTCGGTCGCGTGTACGAATACTTTTTAGGAGAGTTCGCAAACGCCGAGGGCAAAAAAGCAGGTCAGTTCTATACACCATCGTGAAAATTTTAGTTGAGATGATCGAGCCGTATCAAGGACGTGTCTATGATCCATGCTGCGGTTCCGGTGGCATGTTCATTATGAGCGAGAAATTTATAGAGGAACACCGAGGGAAACTCGATGATATTTCTGTGTATGGACAAGAAAGCAATCAGACAACGTATCGGTTATGTCGTATGAACTTGGCTATTCGTGGCATTGATGGTTCGCAAATCAAATGGAATAACGAAGGCTCATTCCTCAAAGACGCTCATCCCGACCTGAAAGCGGATTTTATTCTCGCGAATCCGCCGTTCAATCAATCTGACTGGGGTCAAGATATTCTCCGCACTGATCCGCGCTGGCAGTACGGTTTGCCACCTGCTAATAATGCCAACTACGGCTGGATGCAACACATGATCTATCACCTCGCGCCAAACGGTGTGATGGGGCTTGTGCTCGCTAATGGTTCGCTTTCTTCAAATACGTCTGGCGAAGGTGATATTCGTCAAAGGCTTATCGAAGCAGACCTTGTTGACTGCATCGTCGCTCTTCCAACCCAGCTTTTTTACAATGTACAGATCCCAGCATGTCTTTGGTTTATTTCTCGTAAGCGTACGGGCAACGGTGACCGCAAGCGAACAGGCGAGATTCTCTTCATTGACGCAAGCGAGCTTGGTTGCATGGAAGACCGCACACACCGCATGTTTGGCGATGAGGATGTCACACACGTTGCTGGTACGTATCACGAATGGCGTAAAAAAGACGGCAAATATCAGGACGTTAAAGGCTTCTGCAAATCCGCGCCGATGGAGGAAATGAAAAAGCACGGCTTCGTCCTCACACCCGGACGCTATGTTGGCATTCCCGACGCACAGGATGACGGCGTGTCGTTTGAGGAGAAGATGATGGAGCTCACCTCAACGCTCAAGGAGCAAATGGTGAAGGAGCAGGAGTTGAACGAGGAGATTAAGAAACAGCTCAAGAAGGTTGGGTTTGAGATCTAAAAACTAGTCATTTTTTAGTCTAAAAATAAGGGTTTTCATAACTGTTTACTCTACTAGTATCATTAAACTTGCTAGTAGAGATGGATACTAGCAAGATTGAAAATACTACAAAGATCAATAGAATATATGAATGAATTAACGCCAAAACCAGATTTTATTCTTTACACGTCCCAGGATGGAGATGTGAAATTCGAGGTTTTTTTGCAAGACGAGACGATTTGGCTTACGCAAAAGATGATGGCGGAGTTGTTTGGGGTCGATGTGAGAACAATCAATGAGCATCTTCAAAATATCTATAAATCGCGAGAATTGAGCGATCAAGCAACTGTCCGGAATTTCCGGATAGTTCAAAAAGAGGGTGACCGGGATGTTGAACGAGAAATATCTTTTTACAATCTCGACGCTATTATTTCCGTTGGCTATCGCGTCAACTCTGCCCGTGCAACGCAATTCCGTATTTGGGCGACACGGGTATTGCGAGAGTATATCGTCAAAGGCTTCGCAATGAACGACGAACGTCTCAAACAAGGTGAGCGTGTTTTCGGCAAAGATTATTTCAAAGAACTTCTTGAACGCGTTCGATCAATCCGCGCAAGCGAACGTCGAATCTATTTGCAGATCACGGATATCTTCGCGGAATGTAGTGTCGATTATGATCCACATGCTGACGTAACAAAAGATTTTTTTGCGACTGTACAAAACACATTTCATTTCGCGATCACAGGGCAGACGGCAGCGGAGATTATTTACGCAAAGGCTGATAAGACAAAACCCAACATGGGTCTTACGACGTGGAAACATAGTCCAACAGGACGCGTGCTTGCGACAGATGTGAAAACAGCAAAGAATTATCTTGAGGAAGCGGATATCAAGCGACTCGAGAGAACAGTATCCGGATTCTTTGATTATGTAGAGAATGTCATCGAGAATAACCACGCGTTTACGATGGCAGAGTTTGCACAGAGTGTGAACAAATTCTTGACGTTTAACGAATATCGTATTTTGGACGGGAAGGGTACGATCTCGATGTCGCAGGCAGAACAAAAAGCACTCTCGGAATATAAAGAGTTCAATAAGACACAAAAAATCGAATCTGATTTTGAAAAGGAGGTGAAGAAGATACGGGGAGATCATGCTAAAGAAGATGCTTCACAACAGGAAAACTAATTTGTTACCCATATGATTACCAACCCAAGACGCAAAAAACGCATCGAAGAATTTGTTGATAAGGATCACAAATTTATGTCCGCGTATTATGATTTGCTCGAATCGGGAACGAGTGATGCTCAACTGAAGCGTGGAATGAAAAAAATGTGAAGAAATTTCCCGAAGAGTTTGGTTGGTTGCGTGATGCGTTGAAAGAGCTTAGGTATGACGAATAGTGAAAATTGGAAACTAACGACGCTTGGGGAGGTGGCTACTTTACAACATGGTTTTTCATTTCAATCAGGAAGTTTTGTTTCAAATGGCAAACTTCCCGTTATTCGAATTGGAAATATTAAAGATTGGAGAGTGGTTGTAAATGATGCAGTTTCGGTTGAAGAAGATAATCAACTGGCACCATATGTCATTCGAAGGGATGATCTCATCATTGCTTTAACAGGTGGTGATGTTTCTAATTTAGAAACTGCGACAGGAA
>DNYJ01000007.1 GCA_003505155.1 Candidatus Uhrbacteria bacterium
GGCCTGTCTCGATGGCAAGGAGGATGGGAAGCATAGGTCGAATGTGGATCGAGTTAGGAAAGACCGGTGGCCGACGCGAGTGAGGAGATCACGAACTGGGCGATGGCGTAGGCGGAAAGGACGATGGCCAAGCCAACGATGCCCATGATGATGAGCTGGCGAGCCTTTTGGACTTTCTCGTCGGCGCCGCCCGAGATCATCCACTTGAAGCCTCCCCAGATAATAATGACGACCGCAACCACGCCCAAGAAGGCAAGGATGGCGCGGATGATCTGGGCAATCGTCGTGCGCAGATCTTCCTGGCCAAGTCCGGCCACGTCGCCGATCGTTGTGCCGGCGGTGTCCACCTGCAAGAGCTCGGACGCCGTAAGAGGAGTATAGGTCGGTGTCGTAACCGCGAAAGCCGCGGAGGCGCTCAAGACAAGCGCCACGGCAAGCGCCAGTCCGAACCCGATGAATCTTTGTGCCTGTGTCATAGGTCAGTGAATAAATAAAGCGGAATTAATTATTGAAAGTATAGCATGGACGTCGAAACCCTGCTGTGGAAACTAGCCGGCGCTTCCCTCGAGGGCAATGATAACCCAATTGACGGCGGCATAAGCGACAAAGAGAATGGCAAGCCCGATGACGGCCCACGCAAGCGTTTTTTGCCCTTTCTCGATCTTGGCTTTCTCCCCTTGGGACGTCATCCAAATAAGGCCCCCCCAGATGAACATGAGAAGCGCGAGCCCGCCGGAGATGCCGAGGATCGCTTTGATGATGCGGCCGATGATGACGCGGATGTCGTCGGTCTTGAGAGGATTATCGAGCTCGGCGGTGGCAAGCGCGGACGCGGCGGCTTCGCTTGGCGTGGGAGGATTTTGCGCCAAAACCGCTTGAGGAAAAACAGCGACGAGAGCACCGAAGAGAATGAGTGAGGCGAGGAGAAGTTTCATAGATGCGGCGGGTTATGAAATACCGTTAACTTCCAATATCACAACAAACATTATTAAGTCTCCCAGGACATAAACCGGGGACACAGCTGACTCCAGGATAATCAGCAGGATTCACACAAGCATAGCCGGCCAACGGATCGGTCTCAAATGCTTGAGTTTGCTGGATCTCGCACAAGCCGATGCACGTCCCTCCCGAGCAGACTTTGGCTTCTCCGCAAGAGGCTCCATCGTTTGTGTCGTCGCACACGACGCCAGCGCTTGATCCCGTTCCTGGCGAGCCGGTTTCAAGCACGCTCAAGAGCGTGCGCAGAATAAGAACCGATCCGAGCGTCACGGCGATGCCCACAGCCGAGGCAAAAATGAATTTCCTGCCGCGGTCAACCTTTCCTTTCTCTCCTTGAGAAACGAGGATGAGAACGCCGCCGATGACAAACATCAGCAGGGCAAGCGAGCCCACGATGCCAAGGATGAAATTGCCGACGTTCCCCACGACAATCATCGTGTCGGTCAAGGTGCAGGTGCCGCGGTCTAAGCAGGATTGGCACACGCCGCAGAGGAACGGACCGTATTTGTCGGACTGTGCAAGAACTTCCGTGGGGCTTTTTTCTCCGCATCGGTTGGTTGTCGTGCTAATGTAGCGGACATTGTGTCTTGAGCAATGCGGCCAGCGCGATTCAGCGATGAAGGTTTCCTCATTGACTGAAAGATCTTGAGCCAGCCCTACGATCGGAATCAACATCATCGCCACAAGAAAGATTGCAAAAACTCGCCTCTTTCGTCCCCGGTTCCCGGTTACAGGGTACTGATTACCTCTCATAATGTTTGATTCACTTTATTTTGCGCGATGCGCAGAAGATCCACAAGGTTTTCCGTCGTCAAAGCGTTTTCGATCATATCCAAAAGCGCGGTCTCGGCGGCTTCGATGTCGCGGCCTTTGTACCAGCTCTTGGCTGTGAGCGTCTGCGAAGCGAAGGGATTCAACGCCTCGTTCTCAAGCTGGGAATTGATGAGCTTGCGCAGAGCCGTCGGACGCTCGGCAGAAGAAAGATAACTTGCCACTTGATCGGCGCTCGACATGAACTGGATGAAGTCCCATGCCTCGTCCGGGTGCTCGGAGTTTTTTGCGACCGTCTGCACCCAGTAGTTCCCGAAGTTCACGACGCGTCCTCCCGAAATCTGGGGGAGCTTGGCGACGGCGTAGTTGAGCTTGGGATTGCGGGCGGCAAGAAGCGGCGCGTGATAGCTGTAGCCGAAGAAGAAAGCGGTCGTACCATTGGCAAAGGCATCAAATGAGTCGGTTTGCTTATCGTTCCATGTGTAGACTTCTTTGATGGGGTTGGCGAAGTCTGTGTAGAACTGCAAAGCTCCGAGAGACTCCGGCGCGCTGTTGCCGCCTATCGAGGGAAGGGCGAACGTCGCTTGGCCTGACGCGCTTGCCATCTGCGTGCCGTTTTGCATCATGATGACAGAGAGGAGATCTGCCGCCCGCTCGACGTTCCTCGCCGTTCCGATGGCGGCTCCGGACTGAAGGATGTTGCCTTGGCCATCAATGCGGGTGAGGTCTTTGACTTGATTTTGAAACTCCCTCCACGTCTTTGCGGGTTCTGGGATGCTGGCATTGTTCAAAAGATCTTTATTGTAGTAAAGCGCGAGAGAGTCCACGGAAGTCGGCAGGCCCCAGATACGGTTTTCGGGGGGCGAGCTTGGGTCGGCTTGGTAAGGGCGTACCACGTCCTCGGAGACGACGTCCACGAACTCTTCTCGCAGGGCGCGGACGGAAAGCGTGGGCACTTCGCGCACGATGGGCACCTGTTCCTTTTTGAGTGTGCCGCGTTCCTCGATAAAGACGAGCTGTACGGATTTGGGCATGGGCTCAATGAGTGTTTCGTACTCGGGGATCCATGTGTTGTGGATGGAGACGATGTCAGGACCGCGGTCTTCGGCGAACGCGCGCAGGAGCTCTTCTTTATACTCATCAAGCCGGAGACGGCGGAAATTGACGGAGATGTTCGGATGGACGGCTCGATAGTTTTCGATAATCTTCGCGTAGGTGCGCCCATCATCAAACACCGCCCACCAGTCAAGCGTGATGCGAGCTGTGAGAGCTTCCTGGGCGTCCTTCGAACCTCCTCGGCATCCGATGCCAGGGAGAACAAGAAGAACGAGGAGAAGCAAAACGGCGACTCGTTTCATAGAAGCGATTTGATATAGCGGCGGATTTCGCGTTTGAGTTCTTTGTCTTCCAGAGCGAGCGCAATGTTGGTCTTGAGCCACGCTTCTTTGGTGCCTGTGTCGCGGTAGACGCCGTCAATGATTTTCACATACATCGCATGGCGTTGGGCAACGGTCGAAATGGCATCCGTGAGCCAAAGTTCTTTCCCCTTTCCCAGCTTGGTTGTTTCCAACACATCGAAAATATCCGGTGGGAGAATATAGCCACCCATAGCGACGATGTTGGAGGGCGCTTGATCGGGATGGGGTTTTTCGACAATGTGCTTCACCTGCCAGACATTTTTCTCTACCTCCGCGATCGGATCAACGACGCCCCAGCGTCCGAGTTCCTTCTTTGGACGCGTCACGCCAGTTAAAATCACGCCGGGGTATTTTTCATAGGTGGCGATGAGTTGTTTCAGCCTTGGGACTTTGCTTGAGAAAAACTCGTCGCCCCAGACTACTGCGAAGGGTTCGTCGCCCACGACATGACGCGCGTTGAGTACCGGCGTGCCGTTGCCATACGGTCCCTTCTGCCGGATGTAGGTGAAGTTCGCCATGTCGGCGATGCGCTTCATGCGTTCGCGCAATTCTTCCTTGCCTTGCTTCTTCAGCCAATTTTGCAAATCGTAATTGTAGTCGAAGTGGTCCTCCACGGCGCGCTTGGACGCTCCCGTCACAAGAATAATGTCGGTGATGCCGGATGCCACCGCTTCCTCGACGACGTATTGAATCGTCGGCTTGTCAATGATAGGAAGCATCTCTTTTGGCATCGCTTTGGTGGCGGGGAGGAAACGAGTGCCATAACCGGCAACAGGGATCACGAGTTTGCGAATGGCGGACATAAGTGAAAATATAGGAGAGTTGAGAAAGGTGATAGAGGTGGCAGAGATTCAATGTGAGCGTATTATAACGTATTTAGGCAAACAAAAAAACTCACAGACTGTGCTGGTAAGAAAATTTACATGCGTTGACGCGAGAGCATCTGCACGTTAAACTCGCTCGCGATGGAGAGGTGGCAGAGCTGGTCGAATGCGCATGACTCGAAATCATGTATACCCGCAAGGGTATCGAGGGTTCGAATCCCTCCCTCTCCGCCATCCCACTTCGCCCTTCGGGCTACGTTGGGGATTTCCTCATTTCGCAAGGGCGAAGTGGGATGCCCCTAACATAGTCCCTACTGAAGTTCAGCTTGGCTGAACGAAATGGGACGAAGTGGGGCCAAAAATACGTTCCTTACCAGAACGTATTTTGTTACACTATACTTGTTATGTTCTCGACTTATATCCTTCAAAGCGATCTCGACGGTGGTTATTATTATGGCTACACCGAACAAGATGTTGCATCACGTCTTCTGGAACATAACGAAGGGAAATCACCCTACACAAAAAAGTTTCGTCCGTGGAAAATTGTTTGGTATGCCTCATTTGTAACCAAAAAACAGGCTCAAGATTTTGAAAAATATTTGAAGACGCCCTCTGGCCATGCGTTCTCACGCAAGCGATTTCTTTAAATCAACCCTTCGCGGGGTTGTTTTGATAAGGTAGAATCAAACAGCAACAGCCTATGAAAAATCAGTACTTCGGTGATTTTGGTGACTATCAAAAGTTTTCTCTCTTAAAACACCTCCGTGATTTTGGTGGTTTCAGGATTTTGGTTCACTGGATGAAAACAAAAGATGATGGGACTCGGGATGGCAAGCATATTGCCTATCTTGAAAAACCGCAGACATGGGACGGATACGACAAGGACGTTTATTATTTTTTGAAAGCGCATCGGGATAAAAACGAGAGAGACCTTGCCCTATTCGAAAATAGCGCACATGCACTCGGCATTTCATTTGCTAACGACCACATTGAAGATTCTGCCAACAGACTTCGTTTGATGGAGAGCTTGAGCAAAGATAAGAATTCGGAAATCGTCTTCTTCGATCCTGATAATGGCATCGAAGTGAAATCCATGACGGAACAAAACAAACACAAATACGTCTTATGGAGCGAAATTGACACGGCCTACCGTTCTGAAAAAAGCGTATTGATCTATCAGCATTTCTCGAGAATGAACAGGGACAAATTTATCGATGAGAAAGTGAAGGATATGGTCGTTCACTTTTCTATCGAACCATTCGTGATCCAGGTTAAACACTCGGTTTATTTCTTGTTGCCCCAGAAGAAGCACGTAATGAAGATTAAGAAAGCGCTTCAGGATTATAATAATTCCTGGAAAACTCTGACTACCATTACCGACCCGTATACCTCAAAATCGTCGAGGTTCGAACCATTGAAATCTCCTCTATAAACCCATGCTAAGGTGGTACTGGACCCGAGTACACCGCCAGGACAATTTCTTATCGTGCAACCCACTTGCCTCAGGCATGTGGGGCGATCGATGGGGCCGTGTCCGATGCACAAAACGACCCAGCGATGGGCCGTTTTGTTTATCTTATTCGCGATACTTCAAATATACTTTTAACTCGCTTTTCGAATTTGCGAAACCAATCTCTGCCAGATGGAAGGCGGTTGGATCATACTTTTCTCCATCTTCTAATCCCATCCAGTCAACCAACTCTTCATACTCCGCAGCCTTTGGATTATTGATCGTCTTTAACAGATGATCGTAACCACCAGCTCCGCCACAATCCTCGGGAGGGCAAAGATTCTCACCTGCTAAGCAAACAGGATATTTTTTCTTTTCAGCAGGAATCGACTTCTCAAATAAAACTGTATGATCCCAAGAGTCTCCAAAGTCGTAAGTGTAGGTACACTGCTTCAAACGCTTTGGAAACCAATTAGCCAACAGTTCTTTAGACTCATCTAGCTC
>DNYJ01000018.1 GCA_003505155.1 Candidatus Uhrbacteria bacterium
ATGCTCTCCTTCGACTGCGGCGATGGGACGCATGTCATCGCGGCGCAGGGCAAGGTGCCGGGGAAGCCATTTCTCATCTCCTTCGACCACCACGTTTCCAACTCGATGTACGGAGACCTTAATCTCGTCTTGACCGAAGCTTCTTCGACGGCGGAAGTCGTTTGGCGATTTTTGAAGGCCGTAGGGCATCGTCCAGACCACGATGCGGCAACGGCCATTCTTACGGGCGTCTGCACCGACACGGACATTTTTAAAAATCTCTCCACGAACGTTGCGGCATTTCAGGCGGCGAGCGAGTTGACGCTCTTGGGCGCCCGTGTGCATGACGTGGAACGGCATCTGTTTTCCAACAAGCCCGTCTCGGTCTTGAAACTTTGGGGCCGTATTCTCGAGCGTCTGCACCGGCATCCGGAGCATGATCTCGTTACGTCCTATATTCTCCGCGCCGACTTTGACGAGCTTGGTTGCATTGAAAACGATCTGGAGGGTCTTGTGAATCTGTTGATCTCTCTCATGCGGGATGTGGACACAGTGATTCTTCTTCGTGAGACACAGGACGGCGGGGTGAAGGGGAGCCTGCGCACGCTCTCGGGCAATGTCGCGCGTATGGGTGAGTGGTTTCCTACGGGCGGAGGCCATAAGAAAGCCGCGGGGCTCTATGTTCCAAATACTCGTTTGCGTCCGTGCCAAGGAAGGGTGGAGGTGGTATAATCCAAACCTGTCATCCATGACGATCATTTATTTATGTCTCAATTTCTCATTCCAACCGTCATCGAAAAAACCCATCAGGGCGAGCGCGCCTACGACATCTACTCGCGCCTTCTCAAGGACCGCATCATCTTTCTTGGCACGGCGATTGACGACGATGTAGCGAACGCCGTTATCGCTCAACTTCTCTTCCTTGAGAGTCAGGACAAGGAGAAGGATATCAAAATCTACATCAATTCTCCGGGCGGCTCGGTGACGTCGGGACTCGCCATCTATGACGCGATGCAGTATGTGAAGCCGGACGTTTCCACGATTTGCGTGGGCATGGCGGCAAGCATGGGAGCGGTCTTATTGGCCGCCGGCGCGAAAGGCAAGCGCTTTGCTCTTCCATCCGCGGAGATTATGATCCATCAGGTTCTGGGCGGAACGCAGGGACAGGCGACCGACATCAAGATTCACGCCGAGCGGATCTTGCGCATCAAGGAAAATCTCAACATGATTCTCGCTAAGCACACGGGACAGCCTGTCAAAAAAGTCGGAGACGACACCGAACGCGATCATTTCATGGAGGCTCCCGAAGCCGTGAAGTACGGACTGATTGATAAAGTGATCAGACCGAAGGCTTGACTGATACGATCGGGCGTGCTAGCATGCCCCGTTCGTTGACAAATAAAAAGAAAGGGCGCCGGAAGGCGCTCCTTACTTTTTCTGCCGTTGTTGGCGATAACCTGCAGGCACGACAAGCATGGGGATGCATCACTGGTGAAACCGGGCTCCGGCTCGATTCTTCCAAATGATGTTATCTTCTTGCCTGCAGCTTACCGCCGACAACGGCTTTTTTTGTTTTTGTCTTTGGCTGGTTTGCGGACCGGATCGCTTTCGCCCTCCGGTCGCAATGCCCACGGTGATGGTAGCGGATTTGAAAATCCTCGCAAGCTGGCTGTGTGGACAACCTTACAGATCGGATGCCGGAATCGCTTCTTCATCGCCGACCGTCTCTGGTTTGGCAGGGTCATCGGGCAAGGCTTCGACGCCCACGAGACATACTTTCGGGAGCGAACGATAGCGCGAGGTGAAGACGCGGTCCGTTTGCGTTCCGTCGGCCAAGCGCACGTGATACGTGAAGGAAGCGTTGGCTCCCGGATGCGCGCTTTGGCACTTTGTGGTTCCCGCGGGGATGTCCATGGTCTCGATGGTGCGTGTTTCTCCCGCCCCGAACCATTTTTCGACGACTGGCGGATCGTACCAACCCTTGCGTCCGTCGCTTGTTCCCCAGAAGCTGAAGAAGAGCTTTTGTTCCCTCTCATCCATCACGGCCTCAAACAGCAGGTAGGTTTCCGTATTGTTGACGAATTTAAAATCCGGCGACGGAGAGTAAATGGTCGCGTCGGTTCCCGGGTTGCCGTTTGAGGGGTCGTTATAGTAGGTAACCACGAGCGAGTGGTTGCGGCGTTCGGTAACGTCGAGTCCGGCATTCATGACGGCTCGGAAGGTGGTGGAGCCGATCTGGCAGAGTCCTCCGCCGATTTCTGGAATGATCTTGTCGCCCTTGATGACGAGTTCGGGGAGATAGCCGTTTTCGGTCGTGAAGGGGGCGAGCGCGTTTAAAAGTGAAAAGGTTTCTCCGGGAGGAATCAAGAGGCCGTTCAGGAGCCGCACGCCGTTTCGAATATTTTTGATGCGATTTGGCGGCGAGCCGGCATAGCTTGAAACTCCCGTGCCCAATCGTTCCTTGATGCCGAGATCGTTTGCCTCTTCAAGCGCTACGCCCGGCTTCGTGACGGAAACGACGAGTTGCGCCGGCTCCGATTGGAGCGAGAGGACGGCCTGTTCAAGCATCTCGGCGTTTGCCTTTGTGTCCACCTGGCGTCCCGCACGCGAAGGGATGAACGTCTCGGCTCGGCTTCCGTTTGCCGTGAACCTCGCGTCTTGTGCTTCGACGTTGACGGCGACTTCGATGGGTTCGAAGAATCGTCGTAGGGCTTCGTCCTCAAGGCCAAGACCGCTTTTGGCGGGGACGAGCAGGTTCGCCAGATCTTCATCTTTAAGCTCCCACGAAAACGTACGGTCGTCATCATCTGCGTAGGCAAGAGTGAACGGTGAGGCGGCAAGAACTGCCTCCGCCGCCGGAATCATTTCGACGGCTTCCTCGAGACTGACGTCGGGCTTGAGCGTTACGAGAGGCACGGTGATGGGATTCGAAAGAAGCGCTTCGTCGAGGCGGGAAAATCCAATCTCAAGCATTGAGAGAGGTGCTTCGAGGTTCAACGTCGTGCGGATTTCTCCTTCCATGACGGCGACGCGCCAGCCTTCGGGTTCCTGATGGATCAAAAATTTCGTCGGCGCCGGCTCAACGTCGTAGGTCGGGAAGGCGGAGAGGATGCGCCGCGAAAGATCATCTCGGTCCATTGTGAGGGGAACGGTTAGGTTTGGACGTTCAAGCGTGGGGAGAAAGACGAGAAAGAGATTAATGAACACGTTGGAAGACCTTCCGAACGCATACGCTTCCGCAACAGCCGCTTCGATATCGGCGTCAATGATCCCGCGGCTTAAATCCGGATCGCTTTCGGCGATGCTGTAGAGATCCATACGAGCGGAAGCGCCGTTCACGGAAAAGGTGACACCTTTGGAAACAAGATTTGTGAAGCGTTCCTGGAGCGCGCCAACGGCTTCTTCGCGCGTGAGGCCGCCGAGATGCGTGCGGTCAAGGTGCACACCCGGATAGATGCGGCCGTCAAACGCCACGGCCCATCCGGCATGGATTCCAGAGGAGACAATGGCAAGGATGGCGATTGTCAACACGGCAAGCTTTAGATGCCGCTTGGCAGTTTTGGCGCCGGCATGCGTCGGATCCGTGAAGCCTGTGGTCATAGGGAGTCCGTTCACTCGCCGCGCAGAAGTTCAGCGAGGACTTTTTTGGCGAGGCGTTCGTGTTCCAGGGCGACATCGGCATCGGAAAAGATGGCAAGGTGCACGCCGCTTCCCGCGTTTGCCGACTCGGAGGTAAGATGCTTTGGGAGTTTCACAGTTTCACCGTTGTCGAGTTTGATGACGGCGGAGTCGTCCGAGAATTCTTGGATGACGCCGTGGATCGTGTGGGGGAGAGAGGGCATAGGGGGAGGTGGAGGTCAAGAAGTTGAAGAAGTCTAAAAGGAGGAAGTCGAAGAGGAAACTAATCCGTTGAGAGGACTTCGATGTCGGACGAAGCTTCGAGCTTGGGGAGCGTGATGGTGAGAACCCCGTGCTTCATGGTGGCGAGCACCTCGTCCATGCGGATGTTGCAGGGAAGAATAATGGTGCGGGAGAAACTGCCCCAATGACACTCCTCGACGTGCGTCTGCGCGAACGGGTACGACTCGCAAGCTTCACGCCGTCCGCGAATCGTTAAGGCGTCCTGGGCAACGTGGATGGAAATGTCTTCCGGCCGCACACCCGCGATCGCCGAGCGCACAATCACCTCGCGCGGAGTTTCAAGGACGTCGAGGGCGAGTTCGCCTTCGCTTTCCAAGTCCCAAGAAGGCATCTCGTCTTCCTTGCGTTTGACGAGATCGAAATACGGCACGTCGTCGGAAAGAAGTGGGAGAGGAGAAACGGTTTTGCTCTTCGCTGGCATATCGGGCGCATTATAGCAAAAACTCAACGAATGCGGACATCTGCATCTGACGGCGACATTGTGGTCGAAATTTTGAACCGCAAGCTCTCAAAATTTGACCCCAACGTCGCAGCGGCATTGGGTGCTAAGAATCATTTGTGCCGTGAGATTACTTGGCGACAAACTCCAAGCTCTCCAAAAACGCGCGGAAGGCGTCGCGTCCAATGTCGGGGCCGGCCATGAACACTCCTCCGGGGAGAGGACCCGTTTCGAAATTGGCAATGGCAAAACGTACGCCCTCGTCTCCCGCAAAAATCACTGGGCCCTCATCCGTCTCGGCCGAGACGATAAGGACGGAACCATTCACGGTCGCAACCTCTCCCTGCACGAGACTTCCCGCAACAGGATCCCAAGTTTGGTTGAGAAAGTTGATTTCGTATCCGTCGTCCGTTTTTCGGTAGCCGAGCACGTCGCTCCAGGCGCCTCCGCGGGCGGGGACAAACGTTGGGTCGGTGGCTTCAAAGATGAGGTTGAGGTTCATGTTTTCGAAGACTCCTGCGTACGTCCCGCTTCCCTTGAATCCGCCGGGCTGGTAGGTGAGCGTGAAGGCGCCCCACTCGTTGGGAGCGAGGAACGTGAAGCCGAGTTCCTCCGGTGAGACGGCGCGAGGTTCTCGATCGTCATTGAGTTCGTAGCCTTCTGGAAGATCCGGCTGTTCGGCCGTCTCTTCGTCGAGCTCTGCGAGGTTTTCTTTGACTTCCCGCGCGAGGTTGTCCGCCCGACCTTTGAGCGTGTAGGTGCCGGCCAAAGCGATGNNTCACTTCCGACAGGTTTTTGAAAGGTGACAGATGAGGCAAAGAGAGCGATGGCGCCGTCCGCAGATGGCTTCGCGCCGTACTTCGTGTCGCCAGCGATGGGCGTGCCAAGCGACTTCATGGCGACGCGGATTTGGTGCGGGCGTCCCGTCTTCGGTTTGATTTCCACGAGCGCGCGTTTTCCATCGCTCTTCAAAACTCGGTAAGCGAGTTCGGCGCGCTTGGCTCCATCCGTTTTGCGAGAGTAAGCGGTTACGCGGTTCGCC
>DNYJ01000022.1 GCA_003505155.1 Candidatus Uhrbacteria bacterium
ACGAATGTCGGAGCGACCCGCCCGACTGAACGATGAAAGTCGTTCGGGCGGGGAGAGAAGCTTCGAAGAATTGGGGCCGAACCGCGGGCTGTCCGCGGGGAGGGAATTGACCAAGGGTTGTCCCTCCCCAGGACAAGCCCAATCCAAAGCCCAACAACCGGGCTGAGGAGGTTTGCGTGTATGAGCGGATTCGTTCCGCTCTTGCGTCGGAGTTCATCTACTCCGACGACATCGCCCGCGCGGTCGCGCTGGCGGTGGGGAGCGGAAAGAATCTCTTGCTGTGGGGGCCTGCTGGCCACGGCAAGAGTGAGATGGTCATGCGGGCGCTGTCGGTGGTCGCCGACGACAGCGAGATTTTCGTCCAGTCCTTTGGGGAAGGAATGGACGAGGCGACCCTTTGGGGTGGTTTGGACTTTGCGGCCCTCGAGGCCGACAAGGTCCTTCGGTACCACCCGGAGGCCAGTTTCCTCTCCTCGAAGATCGCGGTCTTCGAGGAGCTCTTCGACGCTCCGGCGTCGGTCCTTCTCGCCCTGAAGGACACTTTGACCGCTAAGAAGCTGCGCAAGGGCGCGCAGCAGTTCCCGATGGCCACGCGGGTAGTCGTGGCCCTGACCAACAAGGATCCGGGAGAAATCTCGGATCTGGGCCCCGCAGCCCATGCGCTGATCGAGCGCTTCCCGCTTCAGCTTCGCGTGGCCTGGTCGTCGTACGCGGCGACCGACTACGTGGAGCTCTTCCGGAAGGTGTCTCCACGCCTTCCGGGAGCCGACTTGAACGGGCATGCGGCCATCCTGGCCGAGATGCTCGCCAAAGTCGGGGAGAAGGGCGAGCCGACCTCACCGAGGTCGGCCGTCCACGCAGTGGGGGTCGTGAAGACGGCCGCAGCCCTCCGGGGCTCTACGGTCGTCGAGCAGGTCGATCTCCTCGACCTGCGCTTCGTTGACGGGTTCGAGGCCTTGGCCTCGGACCTCAAGACGGAGCTCGACAAGGCGGCCGAGCGGGCGGCCGCCGAAAGCAGGATGGTCCTCGCGGAGGATGCGCTTGCGCATAACCTCCGCGAGCTGGAGGAGGCGAAGAGGGCGAACAGCCCCATCCGCCTCCTCCAAGTGGCCCGCCGGTTCGGTGCCTTTGGGGACGAGGTCTCGTCCCTGAAGGTCACCGATGGCCTCGTCGAGCGCCGGAAGCAGTTGCGGGAAACCGCCGCTGCCAAGGCGCTCGAGGCGCAGGCAGCTGCGCTCGGGGCCACGCGGGTCTAGGCCACTGAGTTTTTGCGACCGTTTTTCTCTCGTGTGAAAAATGGCCGGTGCAGGAGAAGCACATCTCCCCGGTTGGCTGACCGAGACAAAACAGCCATTTAAACCGTTTCGTTCCTGTGAGTCGCAAGACAAGGGAACAAAACGGATGCACTCGGCTCGGTGAGGGGAAGGACGCACATCCAACCTCTCACCCACCGACTTCTGCCGTCAAGGTTTGCTTGACCATAGAAGTCGGGTACAATATCCGAAATCAATACTATCCATATGACCGAACGTGCACGTCCTGAATCTGTTGCCTCAAATCGAGAAAGAGAGGCAGCTATGAGTAAATTTACTTTCCGCACCTCGCCGCCAGACACTTATATTCCTCCATCTCGAGAAGAGATGAAGGAGGTGGCAACAAAACTTGGGGTCAAAGGATTTGCTCCAGACCTCGTCGCTGATTTAACGAACATCGCGGCCGGTGGACAGGTTAGCCCTCCATCCGCTTATAGAGGTGAAGTAGCTCGACGGGTCGAGGAACAACTTCCTGCGCCTGATAGGGACGGTGACTGGGAAATTCCAAAAAACGTTCGGGGGATGTTTGGAGATGAAACGCATACGAAAGATCGTACGACGGCTATTTCTGCTCGTACTGAAAACACCATGAGGTATCATCAAAACGTCTGCGATTTCTTGCAGTCGGTGGACCTTGGGAGATTTCCGGGGGACACTCCACTCGAACAGGCGATGGGAATGTTGAAACTTCTTAGTCAACAGAAAGGTGGAAAAGGTGGCGGAGAAGGGGAACCACTTCCAATCTTTTCCGAGAGTGAGCGACCGGAAGACGTTGTGGAGTCTCTTCACGAGACGATGGACATGGTGAAAAACTTGTCGGACGAAGAAACTGAGATGCTCGACCCGGATGGAAAAAACTGGGAAGACGAAAAGGACGTCGACGGAAATCCAACAGGAAAGCAAAATCTCAACGCCCTAAAGGTTGCAGAAGACATCGTCGAAGGTGGCGATAAGCGTATCATGCTTGATATTTCCCGAAAGCTCGACCAGTTCACCAAACTTCAAGTGCGAAAGCAAAAGAAAATGGTGCCTGACCCGGCTGGAGAGGAAATTCGACAACGTCCTATCAAACACCTTGGTGAACTTTCTCGGGTTAATCCAACAGCATGGGCGATGCGACAGAGAAACCCAACGTATTTTCTTTACCAAGCGGTGAGCGGTCAGCTTCCTGTCCGTGAACGCGTAACGCGGATAGAGAAAAAACAGTCCATCTTTATTCTGGTTGATGGATCTGGATCTATGAACGGGGTGAAACATTGGAAGGCAACAGGGGTGGTGATGAATCGCCTTAAAGCGGTGCTCACTGGAGACGCGGAAGTATTTATCAGCGTGTTCGATACAAACCTTGGGAATGTAAAACACGCGGGGACGCCAGAGGAGGCGCGCGCGCTCATCAAGGACTTTGCCTCGAGTAATTATTCAGGTGGAGGAACGGATATTGCTGAATCAGTGAAAGCAGCTCATAAGTATATTGAAGCAAAAATAAAAGCAGGGGAAGCGCTGTATAAACCGGAAATTGTTGTGTTGACCGATGAAGATTCGTCTGTTACGGGAGTTAAACCGAAAGATGTAGAGGGAACACGTGTTCATGGGTTTGCGATGCAAGTTGCGAATCCGTCTCTCGTCAAGTTTGCGCAGGCAACGGGTGGAGTTGGAATAGACAAGTTTTAAAGAGGACAAATATTAAGGAGAAAAAAAGCGAGGGAGAAGACATCTCCTTCGACTTTTTTCTTGTTTGGCGAGGAGTGAAACCTCCTCGCTTACCGATCAGCGTTTATCATTTCTTGATGGTAAGTGATGATCGGAGCAACTACCAACCCAGCGTCGCATTGATGTATGGGGGGTTAACCGCTTCGAATGGGAGTTCGCCATGATCGACCTCGAGAACATGAAGAACAAGCTGAAGATCTTCTCCCCCCTGACCTGGGGGGAGTTCCTGGCCGACTTCGGCCAGGACGTGGGGTTCGTCGTGGCCGCCATGGCGGCCTTGTTCCTCAGCGAATGTCGGGCCGCCGCCGCCAAGACGGCGGTGGCCGCCGCCGCCGCCTTGAACGAGGTGGAGGAGGCGATGAAGATCGTCGGCCTCCCCCTCTGGTGGCGGGGGTCGTTCTTCGACGCCGTCGCCCCCTGGGACGGCTGGGAGACCACCTGGCCCGACCGGGGCCGGACGAGGTTCGACGTCCCCACCTACCGGTGGGTCGCCGAACTTCCCACGTTCGACGGCCCCCCCGAGGACGTCACCCCGGAGGACCTCTCCGAGGCTGAGGTCCTCGTCCCCCGCAAGGTCGAGGAAGAGCTCGAGTTCGTTCTCGAGCGCGTCCGTTACTGGAAGGCCCGGCCGGAATTCTTCGCCGGTCAACCGGACGAGGTCCTGCGGGAGCTCGTCAAGGGGACGGGGGTCCGTGGTGCTTGGCACCGCATCGGATTCCCCGAGGAGAGGGTTCTCTCCGACGGAGCCTACGAAACCTTCAGGGATGAGATTTCCCTGATCGCCCGGGCCGAGCAGATCCGGCGCAACAACAAGGAGAAGTAAAAGAGAAAGAAGTTCTGGCGCGAGTGGAACGCGCCGTAAACCTGAAAAGGGCAAAAACACGTACCCGACGTGTCTTTGTAAATGCCAATGTGTCGCCCACCGTAGGGGCTAAAAATCGGGATTCTGACAGCACGTTTACGGCGTGATCTGTTGGCGGCTGGTCCACGGGTAGACCGCGACGTACGACGTTTATCGTACATCTTATTTCAACCGCGGAAGCGGTTGGATTCTCTCGGGGAAGTAGCACTCACTTCCTCCCCGACACTTCTTCCGGACAGCAATCGTCCGAGGGAAGTGACGGGGCAAAAACGCCCCACTTGTGACAAACAACGCTTTGGTGGAAGGAGGTGAATGATGATTCCACCGGACATTTATGGCGGAGCATGAGACCGCCTGACCAACTCATGCCGGTTGCGTGGACCGAAGCGGGATCCACGCCGTTCCGCACTGGGAACGCCAACACCCATCTCCTCAAACTTCCCGCTCTGGCCTATTGGCAGAGGCAGTGACTCGGGGGAGTGAGGACGCTTGCAGGCCGCAGTCTGCACGGGTGTCAACGAGAACTGCGTAGGAGACGGCTCCGCGCGGGTGCCCTTAGGGGAGCTCGATCGTAACGACACACGTCCGGGATGACCGACAGCGGCTCCTGGGTCCCACGAAACGGGACAACCCACGGGGGATCGGAGTGATGGATCCCGACCCCAATGAGGTATTTGAAAGCCGAGGAACAACCTCGGCATCCATCTGTGGAAGCAAAGGCATGGGCAATAGCTTCCGAGACGCGATACCGCGGAGCTCCGGCTCGCCAGCGGCTCGCATCCAATCCCCGACACCAAGGGGAACCCACCATCCGACGGCCATACAGCTATCTTGCTGTTTTGGCTCCCCGCTTCTCCTAGGGGATGTGGTCGGATTCTCGCGCGGCATGGGCGGTGCCCATGCTTGTAAGTCCGATAGCGGGCGAGACGCGTCAAGAGGGGAAGCTTGGCTGGCGGGGGAAGCGAAGGACAACTTCGTGGAACCCGCCAGCTTACCTCACCTATGTTCATCAGTTATTGCGAGGCTCTGCCGAAGCAATCTTTGGTGCCTATTGGCGAGGCGAGAAAGTCGCTTCAACCGCGCGGGCGGTACCCCGCATGCCCCCGATTGAGATTGGGGGCGAAAGGTGTGTGAGATGGAGAAGAAGGTCATTGACCTCCTGCTGGTCGTCCTTCGGGCGATCGGCGCGGTGGTCCACGTGGAGCTGGAGGAGTACGGCAAGCGCCGACTCCTCCAGATCGGACTGGGGGGCGTGTGGGAACTCCACCGCCCCCTTCCCGGGGAGAAGGGGAGGAACACCCGTTCGCGGGTTCAGCTCCCCATCCCCGCCCCCCACCCCAACGCCGTCGTTTGGCTGATCCCCTCGGGGATGGGTCAGGACGACGTCCGCCCCATGAAGTGGGCGGAGTTCGAGAAGTTGCTCCCCGCCTCGGGGTCCCCCTCCCCCCTCCTCGAGCAGTGGGAGGCGATCCGGGGGAGGATCATCATCCCCCGGATGAAGATCGCTCTCCCCGGCGGGAAGGAGGTGGTTGTCCCCAACCACCTCCGCTCCCGTCTCCCCGAGGGAGTGTGGGAGTGGCTCCGGGGGGCGGGGGAGGAAATCCTTCGCCAGCTCGAGGCCGCCAACGAGGGGGAGGGACCGTTCGCCGACGAGGCGACGGTCTCCCTCCTCCTCCCCACCCCCCGCCGGACGGACCGCGTGCAGGTGGACTCCGGGGAGGCCACCGTCTGGAAGACGGTGGCCTACGTCAACAACCCCCACACCGGCGCGGGGAAGCCGGTGTGGGGGCGGTTCGCCCCCAAGGGGGTCGGCAAGACGGTTCACAGCCGTCGCCTGACCCTCAAGTTCCGGGGGGTGGACGTCGGTGCCCCCCACCCGGGGGAGGTCATCTGGGCCTACGTGGGGGACCCCGCCCCCGCCTGGCCCGAGTCCCCCGGAGCCATCCGGGCGAGCCGGTCCTTCTGGGACCAGTTCGCCCTCGTCGAGGGCGCCGTCCCCGCCTACGCGGGGACGGAGAGGCGGAGCTGCCCCTGGCAGCTCCAGCTCGACCTCGGCTAAGCCCCCCCCGCTCACTTGGCGCAATGAGCGGGAGTAATTTGCGCCAATCTATGGATCCGCAGACGCAATGTCTGCATGGCTCGCACAGCCAAAGTCGGTCCAACCTAGGAGAGAGTTGCACTCACTCTCTCTCCTTCACTGGGCGCTTGAGATTTCTCGAGCTTCGAGTGAAGGATCAACCCACACCACGGAGGTGAAAAGTGATTCTTTGGGTGAGCCAACACCCACCCGTGCCGACGCAGGTCGCGTTGCTTCGGGAAATGTACGGCCCCGCCTTTGGCGGGATCGTCCACTCCCGTGAGCGCAACGCCCAGAGCGTGGCGCGGGAGTTCTGGTCGGGGAGCTATCGCGACTTGGTCGCGGTCGTCCCCCTCGCAACCCTCGATCATCTCTGCCGTGAGGGCCTTCAGCCCTTGTGGGCCGAGATGGTCGGGACCCCGCAGGCCGGGCGCAAGCCCGACCTGGACTTCCGCGGGATGCGGTTGTGGTTCGTCGGGTACAAGCGAGTGCGGGGGGTGACCCTCGAACTCGCTCCGGCGGATCCGCAACCGCGAACGCGGATTCTGCGGGTGACCCGTCACTCCGCCTCCAGTGAGGAGATCGCCGAGCTTCGGCGACTCTTCGGGGGTGGGGTGGCAGTCGAGGATGACTCCAGGCCGTTTTCGGACGGCAGGGAAATCCTCGATCGGGTCGCCCGCGCGGGGGCCGACGACCTTCTGGTCGTGGCGCCTTACAGCGTCATGGACCAGATCGTCCGGGGTGGCCGCAAGCCTCTCTGGGCGAAGGTCGTCGGCGGTCGGTTCGTCTCCCTGCACCGCGTGCAGGGGGTTCGGATCGACTTCGAGGAGGTCTAGCCTCCCAACCGGTCACGCTTCTTTGTCCCCGTTTCTTTCGTGTAGAAGAAATGGAGAGCCACACGGGGGAGCAGAACCCCAATCTGACCGCCTCGCGTCTGTATCCGTCGGTGGCAACATCGGCGTAGCAAGGGCGCGAGCGGAATAGCCGCAATGCACGCGACAAAAAAACTCGGAGGAAGTTGCGCACGCTCCCTCCTCCGACATTTGTTCTTGAGAAAAAGAAACCGCGGAACTCGAGGACGCATGTCGGAGCAATCCGAAACAGATCACGGCGAGGAAATCAAAATCCCCCTTCGGCAAGAAGCTTGGGTGGCGGATGGCCGGCACAAGGTCAAGTGCAGACGAGGGACGCTATGGAATCTCTTTGAGAAGCTCCAATTCGGGGATCTCTTGAAAATCCTTAGTGTTTCTTGTCAGCAGGGGCAGGCTCCATTCAAGCGCGGTTGCCGCGATAAGGAGATCAGGAAGTTCTGTTTTTCTGGTTCGACTGAGCGAAGCCGCACGCCGAGCAATGGCAGAGTCTACGTTCAAGCGTTTCGTAAGACGAAGAAATTCTTCAATGAGAATCTCCTCAACTTCCGGAAGACCGGCCAGCTGAAACAGCTCTGCCTCCGTAATGACGGAAATGGCGAACGTGAGATCTTCAGAGGATTCTGAAAGAATGCTTTTCTGCAGGTGTTCGATGATAATGTTGGTATCTAACAGTATCCGCATATTCAGGGCATCTGGCGTTTCATACGTTCACCCCATTTCTTGCGCATTTTGCGTTGCCAAGCAACAGGGTCCAGTTGAAGATGAGAAAGAACTCCGCCGGTCTTACGTAGAATGCGTGCCTGACGATCGCGATCTTCCTGCTGACTTTTTTCCAAGTGTTTGTCAACGGCATGCATGCGAGAATTCCATAGATTGGGAATCATTTGTTTTTCGAGAAATCCAAGACGTCGCTGAACGTCCGCGAGCGTGGTCTGAATCTGTTTCGTATTCATACGTCTCCAACATATCAAATTCTTTGGAAGCTCGCAACACAACATACGTTGCGCTTCGACACCCGTGCGTGAGAACATTCAAATGCTCTCAATCGCGGATGTCGGAGGAATCCGAACTTATCGGTACACGTCTTTACGGTGGCCGATGGTGATCATGAGCGCTGTGTCGCGCTCTACAAAAGCAAACAGTGCGCGGTAAGCGCGCGTGATGCGAAAGGAGAAGATTGACGAATGCCCCTTAAGCTTCTTAAGATGAAGTCGCGGATCGTGCGAGGAGGTTTCGAAAATTTCTTCTTGTACGCGATAGGTCGACTGAATCTTCTCGGGCAACTTGTCAAATGCCTTGCGAAACTCGTCAGCGTAGACGACCTTCATAGCTTGGAAGAAACCCGACCGGATGTCCAGTCAGCAAGCCCACGTTTAATTGACGCAGAGAGTGTTCGTGGTGTTTGATATTCTGAAAGAGTCTCTTCCGGAATATCCATTGAGACTTCTGAAAGAAGACGAGAAACAAATCCCTCCAGCGATAAACCGTAACGCAGAGCCAGCCTATTGAGACGTTCAGCATGCCTGTGACCGACTTTTGCTTGGATCGTTGTATTCATAATACCTCCAACATATCAAAAATGCTCCCAGCTCGCAACACAACAGACGTTGCGCTTCGACACCGGCACGGCAGAATCCATTCATTTGGCGGGGAGCTTGCATCTCTCTCGCCAAGCGACTCGTCTTATGAGTCGAATCTGCCGTTCCGATGTCGGAGCAATCCGAAAAACAAAAACAGCCGGTTTGGGCTGTTGGTTCATCACAGCAAGTTGAGAAATTCTTGAATGCTCAATTCTGCTTGTTTGATGATGTCCATGAGAAGGGATTTGTGGATCTCTTCACCGCTATGGATTGGGACAACCGTCTGGCATTTCTTTGTCGGATGCCGCATAACGACATGACTGCCTTTTTGGCGGTCCTGCACAAAACCAGCCTTTTCGAGCGCTCGAATAATTTTGCGAGCCCTTAGAGATGGCAATAGATGGAAGGCGGTCATAGTTTAGTTGCCGACCATGACCGAGCTAAGAAAGACACGCTGTTCTTTCTTGGGAAGTGTCTCTTTGTGAGCTACAAGGCTTTCCAAGTAGACCTCAATGGCTTCGGTGATACGCTGTTCCGCTTGATGGAGTGTCTTCCCTTGTGTGTGGCAACCGGGAAGTTCCGGAACGGTTGCAATAAACCAGTCATGCTCTTCTCGATAGATGACATGAAAGTTCCTGTTTGCGGTGAAAAGTTTCTTCATACGCCTCCAACATATCAAAAATACTCACGGTTCGCAACACAACACCCGTTGCGCTTCGACCTGCGTTCTTGAGTGAGTTCAAGGCCGCAGGTCGGAGCGATCCAAAAAACAAAATCCTCCTTTGCGTCAAGCGTTGGAGGACCGGCGGATGGATGCCGACAAGTTTCTTTACCCCGAGCATATTGCTTGTCGGATCGATTCGGAGCATCTGTGCGGTGTCGTCAATGCGCGGCAAGAGATGTTTTGGGAGCGCTTTCAGATCCTTTTGAAACGGCGAGGTCGTGTACAGTATGCGCATACTAGCGCAGTTTCAAAAGGGATGTGACGCGTTTCGATTTTCCGGCGCGATGCTCTTCAACGGACTTGCGAAGTCCGGAAAGAAATTCCGGTTTGTAAGCGTCCGCTTCTTCCAAAATCTCTTCTGTGGAATCGAGGAGATTCTGGCTTGCCTGCATAAAACGATTCCATGCGGATGTCCGTATGCGTATGGAATCGATAATCTTAGAAGAAGTATTCATAATGCTTCCAACATATCAAAAATGCTCACGGTTCGCAACACAACACACGAGGCAATTCCACCACGATCCAAGGTCAAGTGGAGGGTGTCCAATCCCGACCTTCTCCAACACCAGCGCGGCAAAATCTGCTACGCTGATGTCGGGGACCAACAACCCGCCCCGAAAGAGGAGAGACCCATGAGTTGGAAGCCAAAGCTCAATCCGCTCGTCTGCCCGTTCTGCGAGCAGGCGTGCAACTTCCCGCGGCCCGTGCGGCTTAGGGACGCTCCCGGCTTCAACAACCCTTCCCTCGCCGCCTCCTGCGGGTGCGGCGCCTTCGTCATCGTGGACATCGAGATCCACGACGATGAGGCACAGCTCCACGAGTGGGCAGAGAGGGCGAGTCGGACAGTCGAGGTGCGCATCGTCGCGCACGTCGACTTCTGGAGCGTCGCCAAGAACCCCGAGGGGGAGTGGGACGGAGACTGGGTGGACGCCCTGTTCTACNNTCTCCCGCGCGCGAACCTGAAAGCCTCGCGCGCGGCCCCCCACGAGTTCGGAAGCATTCGCATCATCGACGGGAGAGACCTGCATCTCTCCCCGCCCGAACGACTTTGGTCGTTCAGTCGGGCGGGTCGCCAGGGCATCTCTCGTTTATGAGAGGGTCGCTTCCGGACTCATGAGGATCAAAAAGCCGCCTTTCATCAGGGCGGTTTTTTGGTTTGATAAGATTTTGCAGGGGTCTCTATGGAATGTGATCGTAAACTTCCAAGTTTTTGATCCCTTTGAAGTCTCGGACGTTTTTGGTGATGACTGGTACGCAGAGCTCGAGAGCTGTTGCGGCGATCAGGAGATCGATTGGTTTTTTCTTCGGGTGTGTTCTTCCGAGCATGGCCGCATTTTCCGCGATGCGATCGTTGACGGAGATCATTCGGCAGAGAGACATCAAGTCTCGCAACGCTTGTTCTTCGCTCTCCGAAAGTCCTGGGAGACGCATGGATTCGAAGAGCGTCAAGGATGAAATCACCGCTTCTCCACGTTGAAACATCAGGCGGGTCTGGCCGGATACATGGAGAATGAGCATGTTTGTGTCCAAAAGAAACTTCACCATAGACCATCATCATTCCCATGACATGCGGGATGCTTTGAGCCACCTCATCCATATATCGGCCTTCTTCTTTGCCACAGAACCAGCCGTGCGCTTAAGAATATTATTTGCTTTTCTCATGTCATGAATTTGGTTGTTGTGGGCCGACTGATCAACCAGAACATCGATCTGGGATTTTGGTGAACGCCAAGATTCGAGTTGCCCGAGCCGCTCGTCGAGTCTTTTAATAGTTTGTTCCAATGTTTTCGTATTCATATAAGCCAAGTCTATCATGACCATGAACGAAGCTCAATGCGGTTTTTTGGTTTTGCATAACAAGAGCGTGTTGCTACAATGAGGCTCTATGAAATCAAGACATTTTGATGCCGGAGAGGGTGTTGCCGGCCGTGAAGCGGAGACGGAACGCATCCGCGAAGCCCTGCGCCGGTGCCTTGCCGAGCATGTCGTTGATCTCCCGCCGTTCTGGGACGGACGGGATATTGATCGCGGGAAGGTGAGCGGCGCGATGGTCGGCGCGGTGGACGCCGAGATTTCTCGTTGCCACCCTCCGATTAAAATACCACGCTTGAGTCTTGAAGGGGGCAAGAGCGTTGTCCTCGTGGGACAGAACGGCGCCGGAAAGTCTACGCTGTTTGACGCCGTCATGGCTCGGCGCGGCGCATCGTTCGATGCCGGCTCCCACGGCTACGGCCGCGGTGCGCACAGCAAGGAAACTCTGCGCATTGCCCGACTTGACCAGGAAGAACTTTTGGCACCTCTCTCGCAAACGCGCGTGGAGAGCGTTTTGAAGGAAGCCCTTGCGCATTTCAAAGAAGACTTTCCCGTCAACTGGGAGGATCCCGATGCGCACGATCGAAATTTGCTCAATCAGGAATCCGAACAGCGCATTGAGGGACTCATGGATCAAGCCGTGCGCCTGTTTGAAGTGGATCAATTTTTCGATCGGAAGGTCTCAGAACTTTCCGGAGGCGAGCGCACCAAGCTCTCGCTCATGCTTCTGTTGGGGAGCGAACCCGACGTCCTCCTTTTGGACGAACCCACCAACCATCTGGATCTTGAGAGCATCTCCAAACTCGCCGGACTGTTTGAAACCTATCGTCGAGCGGGCGCCGCAATCGTCTCTGTGAGCCATGTGGAATGGTTTTTGGAAATGGCAAGCCGTGACGGCACGCTGACGCTTGAGTATAACGGAGGGGAACGCTGTCTGACCACTTCAAAATCTCCCTATGCGGATTATAGAAAAAAAGAGCGGCGCGAAAGAATGTTGCGAGAACCGATCGTCTGGAAGGTTGGTATGCCAGATCTCTCAAGCCGACTCTTTGTGCTTCCGGAACGCTTGACAATTCCCGATTCGCCAATCAAGGACGCCGCTTCTCCAGACATTTTTGTTGGCGACGTGACGGTTCTCTCGGGCAAAAACGGCACGGGGAAGACAAAGATTCTCGAAGCGCTGGCACATCCGTCGCATGGCGTGATCGAGCGTGAATCCCGCGTACAAAGCGCGTTTCTTCCGCAGATGTGGCCCAAGGAGGTTGCCGAGGGAACGGTGAGTGCATTCTTTGACTGGGTGAAGGGGGAGACGAACCCGCACAGCGATGCGACGTTGCCGATGTTTGAACGAGAACTGAAGCGCGTGGGACTTTCAAGTGGCCACCGTGATCTTGGACGACCTCTGTCGTCTTTGAGTGGAGGAGAACAGCGCTTGTTGTGGTTTGCGGCCGCGGCGCTGATTGAAGGCACCGACGTGCTCTTACTCGACGAACCGAGCAACCACATGGATCAAGCGACTATGGAAGCGGTGGTAAAAGCTATTCAGGATTTTCCCGGCACTGTCATGCTTTCCACGCATGATTTGCGTTTGATGCGAGCGTTAGAAGCCTACTCTGGGAAATCGCGCGAAGGACGCCCGCCGCGCAACGTGGTGCTCACGCGTGACGAAGGCGCGACGCGTTTCACTCTTGCAAAAATCAACCCATCCGAATACGCCGCCTCCACGATTTCAACGGCCATGAAATCCGCCAGCCGCCTCAAAGTGGTTTGGTAATTGGGGTCAGGTCGGGATACGGGATATTTACCATTTGTGTTACAATGAAACTCTATGGCAAGACCTCTTCGCGTCGAATTCAACGGTGCCCTCTATCACGTCATTGCTCGCGGCAACGCAAAGCAGGACATCTTTCTCACCGATCGCGATCGAGAACGATTTCTCTATTGGCTTAAAGACGTGATCAAAACGTACAATCTCATCCTCCACGCCTACTGCCTCATGGGCAATCATTACCACCTCTTCGTCGAGACGCCCGACGGCAATCTCTCTCGTGCTATGCGCGACTTGAACGGCAACTACACGCAAGACTTTAATGCGCGTCATGCTCGCGTTGGTCATCTATTTCAAGGACGATATAAAGCCTTCGTGATCGATAAAGATTCCTACCTTCTTGCCGTCATGCTCTACATCGTCCTGAATCCCTTCCGTGCCGGTCTCGTTAAGCACCCTCGAGACTGGAAATGGAGCAGTTACAGGGCGACGGCGGGGTATGTGAAAGCTCCCGAATGGTTGTGCGTGGACGATACGCTTCTTCTCTTTGCGAAGAATCGAAAGGTGGCTGAACGTGAGTATCGTGCGTATGTGCGTGAAGGAATTTCTGCGAAGGATCCTCACGAAGAAGCAAAGCACGGGTTTATCATGGGTGATGCACGCTTCACGCATTTCATCTGGGAGTTGACCAACGGAGCTGAAGACATCAAGGAACATCCGCGAGAGGAGAGGATTGTGGGCAGACCTACGCTTGAGGAGATTTTTGCGGATGTAAAGACGAAGGAGGAACGGGATTACGCCATCATGCTTGCTAGAGGACGGTGCGGGTATCTTACGACGGAGATTGCTCAGCATTTGAATGTCGACCGAACGATGATTGGTAAAATCAGTAGAGGAACTTATAACACCGGTGGTTAAAATATCCCGTATCCCGACCTGACCCCAGGCAAGACGCTTCTCATCATTCCTCCCAACGACGAGGAGGCGTATTTGATTGCCGAGCTTGCCTTGCGCAAGGGGTATCAAGTGCATCGTTCTTCACAGCCTCACGGCGCGCGGCTCGAGCGCGAACCTCGGATTCTTGAGCGTGTGAAAGACTATGGCGCTTCAACAGTGATCGTTGTGGAGATGCCGGGACCCGAAACAGAGGAAGCAATCCGCGCGATGGGCAAGCACCTCGTCGTGATTGACCACCACAATTATACCGATCTCGAGCGCGCCCACGCTCCGGATGGCTCGACGTTGCCAAGTTCGCTCGAACAGTTTCTTGCCTATGCCGGCATTGAGGAGGTTCATTTGCGGCGTTGGGGATACGAACCCGATCTCGTGCGGGGCATCGGGCTTTGGGACGCGGGCTATATCTGGGGCGTCATGGCGGCGGGATATTCGCGCGAACGCGCGCTTGAAGTCGCCGCGTTCAAGGATGAGCTCGCAGAGAAAGTTGGCGCGGCCGAAGCCGATCCGGTGAACCGTGCGGAGGCGGAGCGCGTGTTTCAAGATCGGGAAAAGTTTGGCAGTTACTTTGTTGTGGTGAGCCTTCACCCAACCGCGCGCATCCGCTCGAGTCTCTCGCGCCTGTTCGCGTTTACCTACTGGAAGCCCATGACGGTCATCATCTCCGAGCGCGCCGGGGAGCGTTTGTACGTTCAGGAGACGGATCGCGCACTTGATTTGTTTCATTGCTTCGGCGGCTTCACATTCGGAACGGACCGCAACTGGGGGTATGATAACGAGACAGAGGAGGAGAAGGTGACGTTGGGGCAGGTGAAGGAGTTTTTAGGAGGTAGGGAGTAGGGAGTGGAACACTATGTTTGATCTATCAACACAACAACTTCGCGAACGCCTTCGGGGGTTTGAAGAAGAGATCGATGAACTCGAGCATGTTTTGCGGTTTCAGCAGAGTGAGGAAACACAGCGGGAGCTTGATCGCCTTGCGCCTGAGGCTCGGAGTCTCTTTGCCTTGCGGCAAGATGCGGCCGCCTATGACCGTCTTGTTCATGTGATCGCTGGTCTGCGTCTTGACCCAGAACGTCTCCTGCCATTTTTGAAAGTCCGTCTTCTGGGCGAGGATGAGGCCGCGCTTGAGCATCTCTTGCGGGCAGAGAATAGCGCTTTGCCGCGCCGTCGAATCGAGCTCGCACGTCTGCGCAAAACAGAGAAGAACCGCGCGTGGAAGAGCGCGTTTCGCGCGGAGGGGTTGGACGGCCAAGCGCTCATGGAGCTTCTCGGGATGAAACCAGGGAGGGAGTTTGGAAACCGTCTGCGCGAAGTTCAAGCGTGGGCGCGCGGGGAGGGGGATGCGCCTCACGTGGAGGCTTCGATATTAAAACAGATCTCGTCGCGTGTTGAGGCGGCTCGTGGTAGGATAAAAAAGTTATGATCATCAAACTCCAAGGTGTGATCTCTCATCGCGGAAAAGACTATGTGATTTTCGACGTTGGAGCGGTTGGGTACCGGCTTGTCATTCCGGAGTTTGCCATGCTCCAACTTCACGGAACCATGTCGCTCTTTTGCCATGAGGTTCATCGGGATGATGCGCATGAGATCTTCGGGTTCCTCTCGCTTGATGCGCTCGAACTCTTTTGGAAGCTTATTTCAGTTTCGGGCGTGGGACCTCGGAGTGCGCAGAAGATCGTGTTTGCGGGAGAAGGGGCGGAGGTGCGCGGGAAGATCATGGAGGGCGATCTTGCGTTCTTGCAGAGCGTGCCGGGAATCGGCAGGAAGACGGCGCAGAAAATCGTTCTTGAACTCAAAGGCGTGCTGACGGAAGATGAAAACACGCGGACGGGCGGAGACGAAGACGCGCTCCAAGCTCTTGTCGGACTCGGCTACAAGCGCAAGGAAGCTCTGGAGATCCTAAAAGGACTTGAGGGGTCCACGGAGGAAAAAATTAAATCGGCGCTCAAATCGCTGGCACGTTAGATGATGGTGTGGGTGCTGTGGGCGATTGACGACGAAATTTTGAACCGCAGGCTCTCAAAATTTGTCGCCAATCGCAAGCTACCCTTGGAGATGTCTGAAAGTCTTTTCCAGAAAATGATGGGGTTATGCGAATTCAAGAAATTACCGACAAACAAACTTGGCAGTCTTTCGTTGGAACGCACGCGCCGCGTTTGGGCGCTTTTTTGCATGATTGGGAATATGGGGAGCTGGAGCGAGGGGCTCGAAGGCTGGGAGTTTACAAAAATGAAAATCTTGTTGCGGTCGCTCTNNCCTTTTTTCCTCCGCAGGCGGATCCGCCTCTGGCGGAAAGGAGGGGCAGGGGGTGGTTATCGGTGCGTGGGCGAAGAAAACAATCCACGTCTCGCCTGAAGAGACACTTTTGCTTGATCTCTCGAAATCTGAAGACGAACTGCTCTCCGCCATGCATTCAAAGACGCGATACAACATTCGTCTTGCGCAGAAGAAGGGTGTCTTGGTGCGGGAGCTCCGGCGAGAAGAACGGGAGAGAGCGTGGAGGCTCTTTGAAGAAACCGCCGCACGCGACAAGTTTCGTTTGCATAGCCGCGCTCGTTACGAAGACTGGCTCGATCGCTTTGCGGGAGCGCGTCTCGTCGGCGCTTTTTACGGCGGAGAACTTCTTGCCGTGAATCTTATGGTGGATGCTTTTCGCGTGCGCACGTATCTTCACGGCGCATCCTCAAGCGCTCATCGAGACGTGATGGCACCCTACGCTCTCCATTGGCATGAAATCACAGAGGCAAAAAAAGCAGGCTTCGCGGCCTACGATTTTTGGGGGATTTCGGAAGAGAATCCGGCGTGGAAGGGAATCACGCGCTTCAAGCTCGGCTTCGGCATGGAACGCGTGCGCTATCCGGGAACATTTGATTTTTGTAAGTCCTACTGGGCATATAAGATGTATACTATTTTGCGCGCACTTTGGCGAAAGGTTTAAGCGTCGGCCGCCTCTGGTTTGCCCAGCATGGAGGTTCCTATGAGTTGAGTCATCGTTCCGTTCAAATCGTTAATTTCTTGAACCAGGGTGTTAAAGGCGTGCACAAGGGAACTGTGTGCTTGCATGTTCTGACGCCATTCTTCCATCAAGGATGGAGGCAAATCATCCGGGAGCGTCCAATCCTGCCGTTGAGCATACTCTTGGATGTGTACGATTTTGTTACGTATCTCCATGATTAAAGCTCCCAAGCGATTGATTTCCGCCGTGCTTTGATCCAACTCGCGCCCGAGCGCTTCGAAAATTTCCTCCAAGGGGGCCAGGGCTTCGGGCGGTTTGCGGCCTTCATTAAACATAGATGCGAAGTTAAAGAGTGAACTGGCGACCCCGACAGGATTTGAACCTGTAACCTTCAGCTCCGGAGGCTGACGCTCTATCCAGTTGAGCTACGGGATCATCAGGCGGATCGGGCGACCCTATTCCACCACAATCCCGTCGTTCTGCGCAAATGCCACGAAGCCATGTCTAAGAAATACGTTTATACTCACCTTTGGCGTGGATAGTATTTTTTCTTACGAGTTCATCGTGACTTACGATCTTGAGCCAGATGATTCGCTGGCCACTGTCTCTTTGGACGAACACGATTCGATCTTTCTTGTTGAGTCTGATCTCCCACAGAGGATCTCCATACTTGTCGCAAACATTTTCGAGCCTCGTTCTTCCAAGTGACGGATAGAATGGGTTATCGGTCATGAATTGCTTTTGTTTGGAAAACAGCTTCTGTATCTTCGGATCAGCCTGATTGACAGCCTCTTGTAAAGAAGGGAGAACCTCAACAACAATTTTTCCCATACGCTTACACCGAGTTTGCCAGGCTAACAAGTTCGTTCTTGATAGCATCATTCTCAATCAGATAGCTTTCGTCCGAGTCGTCGTCGGCAATAAGGAGGGCGAGGTCTGGATCAATGATGTCTCCCATGTGTTCCGTTAAGACCCATGGTTGCTGTTGATGGGAGATCCCCTCCAATTCCGCGCTCGAGAGTTTGCCGTATCGATCAAGAACTCTGCCGATGTGGTCGATCTCTTCCGGATTGAATTGAGCAAGGTCGGCCTTTACAAGTGGTTTATAGGCTTTGAAACCGGTATCTTCGATGGGTTCCAAAAAACCTTTTTGCTCAAGTTCGTCGAAGACAACTCGGTAGTCATCAACAATGGGTCCCATGTCAGCCTTTGCGTAGCTCACACCGGAAATCAAACGCTCATGATCTCGGTAGAAATAGAAATCAATAAAGTAAAGCAGTTTATTTAACTTTTTGATACCGCCCTCTTTGTAATCTCCATGCGAGAGAACGTAGAGAACAAGATTCTTGAATTTGTCTTGGGATTGCATACTCATACCATGGATGGTACCACCATTTCATGAGAAGTGGTATCAGGATCTATTCCACCACAATCCCGTCGTCCGTGGCAAACGCATCGTCGCGCAGTTGGGTTGTGAGAGGGTTGCCTTCGCGGCGAACGAGACTTCCTGTTTCCGCGTCCTTCGCGCTCAAAGAGACGGGGTTGATGAGTTTCAAGAAAGAACCGATGTCGTTTTCCTCGGGTGTAACGGACACGTTGAATCTCGCCGAAGCGTTCTCTTCAAGACGACTCACTTCCCATCGCACGCGCCGTCCGTCCACGCGGTAGGAAAGGGAGCCCGCCGAGGTCTCTATCCCTTCTTCAAACTGCGCCTGCGCCGGAAGTTCGGCTTCCAGCACAAGATTTTGGAGCTCATGTGTGTCGCTTCCCACCGACCAAACGATGGCATAGGTTGTTTTTTCCCCGACATGGGGAGGCAGAGGACCCGATCCGATCGCGTTCCCGCTCATATCGTGGTAGATCGCGCTTGAAAAGAGGCTCACGAGACTGTTGAGACGCAGAGTGATCGGCGTGGTGGAGAGACTGATTCTCGAATTGATATTGGTTGCGGGAGAAGCTCCGACGGTCGCGGTGAAGGTCAGGCTGTCGCTCACTTCTTCCGGAAGCGATGCGTACAACGGCAATGTCAAATCAACGGTTGCGTTCTCTCCGGGACCGAGTCGTTCAAAAGCTTTGACATCCTCCTTGTTCCAAAGAATGCGTTCCTCCGCGCGCGAGCCTCCTCCCAGGTTGAGGCCGTCCGCGTCCCAATTGATCGGGAGGTGTTCGACGCTCTTCATCTCAAGTTCGAGCTCCACGTTGTTCATGTCGATCTCTGAAGCGTTCTCGATGGGAATAGAGATGCGCAGAAGCGTTCCGGGATCAACCTGTTGATCGCGAGCAGACCCGTTCACAATGACGCTCGTTGCGAGCGCGCCGCCGAACACGTCTAGGCTTCGCAGTTGCTCGACTTGCTGGTAGCGCTTGGCGCCGCGCGCAAGGAAAACGCGACCGCCGACGTCATGGAGTCCGCGCGTGTTGGCGCTCATGGAGCCCGAGAGAGTGAACACGGCTTTGGAGTGAGCCTCCATGCGGGGGATTTTCCAGAGGAATCCTTCGCCGATGGGAGGTTCGCTTTGAAGGGCGAGGAAGCCTTCCGGCACGACGGCCGCCAGCTCGACGTTCTCAACCGCGCCGCGCGACGGGTTGAGGAGCTCGAAGGAAAGCTCGACCTCCTCGCCGGGCGATGTTTTGTCGGGTGCGCCGACTCCAAGAGTAAGGGCGCTTTCATCGAGGGTCAGCTCGAACAGGGCGATGGTATCAAACTCGGAGGAAAAATTCGCCGGACGATACGTGGCGACGATCTGGATTTTCTGCACCGAAGGGACGTCTCCCAAGAGCGTTCCATACAGCTCGATGAGGCCGTCGGAGTTTTCGCCGAGACTCCCCAGCTCCCAGGTGTTTCCGGACGCGGTCGGTTCGGGCACGAATCGGTCCGCGACAAACGCGTCGGGGAGATTCACGCGGAGCGAGAGGGAAGAGATCTGTCCTCCGCCGACGTTTTCATAACGCACGGCGATGCGGCTTTGCAGACCCGGCAGAAGCGGCTGTGAAATCTCTTCTTCAACCTCGACGGGACGGGCGATGACGCTGATCTTCACATAGTCGGATGCGCGGAATCGGAAGCCGTCAGCCACGAGCCATAACGAAATGCCCGCCGAGAGAGCGAGAAGAATGCCCGCGGCGGCGAGGCCGGTTTTGCGCCAGGAACGCGTCGGCGCTTCAAGCGTTGAGAGATCCGGCATCACTCCCGACTCGTCCTCGTAGATGCATCGCAGTTCTTTCTCAATGGTTTCTTCCTTCGCCTTCGCGGCGTGTGCCTCGCGCTCCTTTTTATTCATACCGTTATTCAAACAGGAGCCCAAAAAATCCGCTCGAGGTTCCCTTAATCGTCGCCTCTAAGCGATGGTTTTCCACGAGGTCGGTTGTCCAGACGGGTGTCTGATCTTCCGGGAACGAGATGGATACTTGCGTAGTGCGTTCTCGCATGCCCGACTGCGGTTCGATCATGAGCGTATGCGCCGAAGGATTCCCGATCCCGAGCCAAGCGCCTGCGCGCGTGAAGAACCCCGCGTTGGTTTCCATCCAATCAACCGTGAATGGAAGCTCATAGGTGAAGACGATCGAGGTACTCTGTCCAGGTTTCGTTTGCGTCCAGTTGCCAAAGACGGTTTTTCCGTGCAGCTCGCTGACGTCGGTTTCACCCGGTCCCTTGAAAGCCGATGCGTTTATGAAAGAAAGATCCGCGTCTTCCGAAAGCGCGACCTCGGAGGATTCAAAGAGATCTTCCGGCGGAGGAGTGGCTCCCTCGATTCCGATGAGCCGCGATCCGCGTGGCACGTACAGGGCGACGTAGTTGACATTGTTGACTCCGGTGAACGGCGCTCCGGCGATGCCGTGATGCGTGCGGGTGATCGTCACCGTATTTTGAATACGTCCGTCCTCAAGAATCGTCGAAGCGACATCCATGTCTTCCTCAATCACAGCGTCGGTCTTTCCTCCGCCGATGTTGGCGTTCACCGCCATCAGATAGTCTCCAGAAGTGTCAGCCATCTCTCCCGACCATCCCAGTTTGCGGATGCCCGCTTGCGCTTGTGTGTCCGTGAAATAGAGTTGAATGTCTTTTTGATTGAGCCCGCGCTTGAGAGATTCGAGAAGCGGCAGGAAGGATGACCCTTCGATGTTTTGAATGCGGCTTAAGAGTTCCGGAGCCAGATCTGAAAGGAACCGCTTGGGTTCATTTTCTTCCCGATTATATTCCACCTCGACGATCTTCTGGGTTTCGAGGAGAAAATTTTCGGCGGTGATCGTCCGTCCGTAGGAGGGCATCTCGACTGGTCCTAGGATGTTGAGCAGATCGGCGACGAATCTCGCGTTCACCGCGATGACGCCGTCCACGGTCGGACCCCCGGCGGAGGCGTGGAATTCAAGGAGCTTTTGCGCGGATGCTTTGAAGTCTGGGAACCAGTTTGCATCTTGGAATTCCCATCGGGCGTTGAGGAGTGAAAGAGGTTTGGGGGACTCGACGCGAAGCTGGAGCGACCCTTGCAGGTTGTAGGAACCGTCGCCGGGAAGGTTGATGCGCTCAATTTCTCCCCGCAAGACGTCTACCTCCGCAAACGATCCGATGAAGCCTCCCGCAGGACGGATTTCCGTGTCGTTTTGAAAGACGAAGAGATAGCGTTTTTGCGCATCGTTCCCGAGGATGCCCTTCAGCGCTTCTGAAAATGCCTGCAGGCGGTTCAGGTTGTCTTCAAGCCC
>DNYJ01000023.1 GCA_003505155.1 Candidatus Uhrbacteria bacterium
CCACTCCTTGACCGAGATTCCGGCTTGTCGCAGAATCTCGCAGAGAAGCGACACCCCAAACTCCCGAAGTCCTTTCACCAGTTCGCGCCATGAAACCGCTTTAGGCATACTGGTGGGACAATCGCCGCAATTGAACCTTAAGACCGGGAATCGGATCCTTACTGCGAAGTTTGAGAAGCAACCACGACTCGAGAACCTCGCGAAGTTCCTCGCGGCAGGATTCGAGCGACGACCCGCTCGCCCACACGCCCTGAAGACGCGGAATTTCTCCGAAGTAGGTGCCGTCTTCCAGAAGTTTGTACCGAGCGGATCCAAGTTGTTTCAAAATATACTGCGTCAACATAGGACTGAAGAATACCACAAGAACCCGGTTCTTGGCGACCCATTCGTTCTCGAAACTCTCGAGACCGGATGGGTCGCAATCCCGCGACTTGGTCCTTTTCCACGATGTTCGGCCTCGGCCGCATCGCATGGAGTCTGACGATGAGCGATTCCCCCTCCCCCTCCCACACCGCCTCGGTGCGCTTCCTCCGGCGTCTCGCCCATGTCCTGGACGAGTTCATCCAGGACCACGCCCTCGACATGGCCGCCATCGGCCTCCTCGTCGTCCTCTTCTTGGAAGGACGCTCCAGAGGTATCGGATGAGCGGCGGCGATCCGGTCGCGACCATCAGAGCCACGGCCAAGGACCCCAAGCGCCAAGCCACACAGCTCTGGCAGGAGGGGCTCGAACTAACCCTGTCGGGGGACGTGGAGACAGCGATCGATCTCTACCAGCAGAGCATCGCCCTCCATCCGACCGCCGAAGCCTACGCCTTTTGGGGCTGGGCACTGTCGTCTGAAGGAAAGCTGGACGAGGCCATCTCAATGTGCCACGAGGCCATCAAGATTGATCCCGACTTCGGCAACTCCTACAACGACATCGGCGCCTACCTCGAGGTGCAAGGACGCCGCGACGAGGCGATCGCGTGGTTCAAGCGCGCTAAGGAAGCGCGCCAATACGACCATCGCGAGTTCCCCTACCTCAATCTTGCGCGGATCTACATCCTGCAAAAAAGGTGGGGAGAGGCCCTCCTCGAGCTCCAGGCGGCCGAAGTCCTGGCCCCTCGCGACGAGCGCGTGGACATGCTCATCGCGCGCGTCGCAGAAAACCTCACGTGAGCCGAGACACGTTCTCTCGCCCCGTACCGACGGCAACGTCTGGTACGCGGGTCTCTCGGCACCTTCCCAGAGTTCACGATAGATTTCTCTCTCTATCCGTCGCGAACTCTGATTAGCACAAAACCCGCGCTCGACCGCGGGTTTTGTAATGTAATGGGGTCAGGTCTGGATATGGACTTATTTGGAGAAAAGTCCATATCCAGACCTGACCCAAATGAAGAGGCTCGACCGTTGGGTCGAGCCGAGGGGGTTGGAGATGGCGAAAAGCTGGCTAGACCGGGGCCGCCTCGATCCTGTAGATGGTGACCGTGGCCGCGCGGACGGGGCGCCTCCCCTGCCCGCGACGGGCGGCGTCGGTCGTCTCGATCTGAACGACGTGGGAGGGGTTGAGCGGACGCGCAACTTCGCGCACCTTCCGCCCCATCGGCACCTCGACGAGCGTGTCGTCGTTCACGAGCCGGAAGCCGACCTCGACCTTCCCGCTCGTGCGAGCCGTGGAGCGCGCGACCGCCCTGGGAAGCGGTCCGGCCTCTCTCACGACAACCTCGCTGTGGGAGGTGGTCAGGGCGCGGAGCAAGTCCGCGAGAACGGGGTAGCGGCTGCGAGCCGTTCTCATCGTGATGAAGTGGCTACGAGACAAGCGTTCTCCTCCATACATACCGGAATCATTCCGGATACGCGAAGCCCAGACTATTCAATCGAACACAAAAAGTCAATAATCCACACCTTCGCGCGCTTTGACGCCGGAGTAGAAGTAGTGTTTATGCAGTTTCATCTCGGTAACGAGATGGGCGGCTTTAAGAAAACTTGCCGGAGCGTCGCGGCCAGTGAGGATGAGTTCGAGCGCAGGCGGTTTGGAAGCGAGGAGTTCGAGCGCGGCGGACTCGCGGAGCATGCCGAGCGAGACGGTCGGATTCAGCTCGTCGAGAATGACGAGATCATATTCGTTTCGATCGAACAGCTCTCGAGCGATGGCAAGTCCCCGCTGTGCCTCTGACTTGTCCACGGGAAGAATCGAAAAATCAAACCGCCCCGTCTTGAGATCAATGCGGTCGCGCCCGCTCACGTGATACTCGATCGGGAATGTCCGGCCGAGTTCCTCGAGCAAACGGCGCTCGGAGTAATGCGCGTCTCCACCCTTGTCAAAGTAAACAATGGCAACACGCTTCCCCGCTCCAAGCGCGCGCAGAGCCGTGCCAAGAGCGGCCGTCGTCTTCCCGCGTCCGTCGCCGGTAAAGACCGATAAAAGACCATACCCCGTATGGTCTTTTATGCGCGCGTCGAGGATAGGTCGTTCGGACATAGGTCCTATAGGTCGTAGATGACCTATATTCTAACTACATCCGCTCGTCGAACCGCAATTCAAACATTTGTAACACGCGGCGTTGCGAACCATGATCGAGCCGCACGTGCCGCAGGCGGGCGCGTCTTCGGAATTGTTGAAGGTGGCCGTAAGCGTCTGGTTCGTCTGCGCCTTGAAGAGCGACGGCTGTTGTTTGACTTCACCCGTCTTTGCCGGAGTGTGTGCCACTTCGGTTTTGGTGAGTTCCGCCTGCAAGTCGGACACGTCTTCTTCCTTTGGCGCGATGTTGACGCCGAGCTCGCGAGCCTGATCCTCCGGCAAGAAGCGCAGAGCCATCCAACGGAAGAGGTAGTCCACGATGGACTTGGCGATGCGGATTTCAGGATGCGTCGTGAATCCGGAAGGCTCAAAACGCACATGAACGAATTTACGAGCCAGGACATCGAGCGGCACGCCGTACTGGAGACCAACCGATACGGACGTCGCAAAACTGTTTACCAGTCCTGAAAGCGTGGAGCCCTCCTTATTCATGGTCACAAACATCTCCCCCGGCGTTCCGTCGTCATAGAGCCCAACCGTAATGTACCCCTCGTGTCCCGCAACGGAGAATTTGTGCGTCAGCGCACGGCGTTCGTCCGGCAATCGGCGCCGGCGCGGCGTGAAGACTTCTTTAGCCGCAGAACGCTTGCCCTTTTCCTGATCGGCATCTTTGCTCGTCGTCAAAGGCTGTTGCCGCTTGCATCCGTCGCGGTAAATCGCAATCGCCTTGAGCCCCATTTTCCACCCCTCAATGTAAACGCGCTCGACGTCCTCCACCGTCGCATCAGACGGCATGTTGACGGTTTTCGAGATCGCGCCGGAGATAAACGGTTGAACCGCGGCCATCATGCGCACGTGCCCCATGTAGGGAATGGAGCGCGCGCCGTTCGCCGCCTTAAACGCGCAGTCAAAAACCGGCAAATGTTCTTGCGCGATGTGCGGCGCTCCCTCGATCGTGTCGTTCTTATCAATGAAAGCAAGAATGTCGTCAATCTGCTCCGACGAGTAGCGAAGATGCGCCAAGGCTTCCGGAACCGTCTTGTTCACGATCTTCACCATGCCGCCGCCCACCAGCCACTTGTATTTTACGAGCGCGATGTCTGGTTCGACTCCGGTTGTATCGCAATCCATGAGAAACGAGATGGTGCCGGTGGGAGCCAAAACGGAGATCTGGGCGTTGCGAAAACCGAATTTCTTTCCATGCTCCAAAACGCGATCCCATGCCTGGCGTGATGCGTCCCGCAATTCGGAAGGAACGCCAACCTCGTCAGCCGCATACGCCGCATCGCGGTGCAGGTTCATGACGGCAAGGCAAGGCTCTTCGTTGTGTTTGTAGCCGGCGAACGGCCCGATCTTCTCCGCGATCTTGGCAGACTGATAGTAGCAGTGCCCGCTCTGAAGCGAGGTGATGGCGGCAGAGAGATTGCGCCCTTCCTCCGAGTCATAGGCAAGCCCGCGGCTCATGAGGAGCGCGCCCAAGTTGGCGTATCCGATGCCAAGCGGACGGAAGGCGTATGAGTTTTCCTCGATGGCGGGTGTGGGATAGCTTGAGTTGCCCACGGCGATTTCCATGGCGGTGATCACGACTTCGTTGGCTTTCATGAACGACTCGACGTCAAATGCCAGATCGCCGTTTTCTCCCGCCTTGCGGAATTTGAGGAGGTTGAGCGAAGCGAGGTTGCAGGCGGTGTCGTCAAGGAACATATACTCGGAGCACGGGTTGGAAGCATGGATGCGGTCGGTATTTTTGCAGGTGTGCCAACAGTTCACCGTCGTATCGTACTGAACGCCGGGGTCGCCGCATTCCCAGGCGGCAACCGCCATCTTGCGCATGAGATCCTTCGCCTGAAATTTGAGCGAGGGCTTGCCGGTGGTCACTTCATGCGTCTGCCATTCCTGATCTGCCTCCACAGCTTTCATAAACTCATCCGTCACACGCACGGAGTTGTTGGCGTTCTGGAAAAAAATGGAGCTGTAAGCGTCGCCGTCGAGCGAAGCATCATATCCGGCGTCCACCAGCGCCCATGCCTTCTTTTCTTCTTTAGCTTTGCACTCAATGAACTCGACGATGTCGGGATGATCCGCGTTCAAAATCACCATCTTCGCGGCCCGGCGCGTTTTTCCGCCCGATTTGATCACACCCGCAAACGCGTCGAGACCTTTCATAAACGAAATGGGGCCGGAGGAGCGGCCGTTGGATCCTCCCAAATACTCATGGCTCGAGCGTAGGCGGGAGAGGTTGGTGCCGGTGCCGGATCCGCCCTTGAAAAGCATTGCTTCGGTGGTGGCAAGCGTCATGATGGAGCGCATGTCGTCAGCCACGGAGTTGATGAAGCAGGCGCTACACTGCGGGCGTGGAGCAATGCCCACGTTGAACCATACCGGCGAGTTGAACGCCGCCATTTGATTGATCAGGATATGAGTGAGCTCTTCTTGAAAGACTTGCGCATCGCGCGCGCTCTCAAAATACCCGTCGTGTCGTCCCCAATGGGCAAACGTGTCGGCAACACGCGAGATGAGTTGACGCGCGCTGGTCTCGCGCTCGGGAGATCCGATTTTGCCGCGGAAATACTTTGAGACGACAATGTTCACCGCCGTCTGCGACCAAAAATCCGGCACCTCGACATCCTTCTGCTCAAAGACGACATTGCCCTTGGCGTCGGTGATGACCGCATCGCGCTTGACCCAGGAAATGGCATCATACGGATGGACTCCGTCTTTTGTAAAATAGCGCGCGAACGCGAGCCCGTTGCCGTAACGCTCTTCCGTGGCATGAGCGATAAGCGTCCCCTGATGATGTCCGGCGTACTTCTTGGCAACGTGAGCAAGGCCGCGGTCAATGAAGGTGAGCATGACCATCTCCCGCACGTCGCCGGTCGTGGGCACCGTGTGTCCGTCGTATGTTTTTATGAGGCGCGTCATGACCCAGGAGCTCATGTCTTCCGCCAACTTGGCATCCGTCATCCCGGCGTCAAACATCGCTTTGACAATCGAGTTGTGAAGCTTCTCTTTCGAAAACTCCGCCTCGGCCCCGCCGCGTTTGGTAACGGACTTAAGAGAGGTCATATAATCCCAGACGGCTTTGGTAACGTCTGCGGTTTGCGTTTGGACGGTGGCGGAAACTTTGGTTTCTAACATACGAGCTCGGCATTCAGGGGAAGGATCCCGCAAAAATCGCAAGATTCTCTCATGGATTATCAGAAGCCTTCGCTCGCCGCGAGAAAACGCGATCGAAACCTCCTGGCAATCTATGATTTTTTCAGATAAAAAACAGCTTACTTCCCACTCGGTGGACCGCCGGAGCGATCGGGATCAAGCTGTCATCTCCCCCATTTCCGCCTTTTTGCTTCTACCACTATATCTTGTGTCTCTTGGTGAGAGTTTACCACAACATGTTGTGCCGGAGCAAAGAGGGGGTTATCCACAGTTTTCTAAAATGGCATGGTTAAATTGATCGCTTGCGCTTTCTCCTGTCGAAACGCAAGGTCCACCGTGATGCCGCGACGCTCCCCCGTCCGATCGCGGTAGGCCAAAGCTCCATGGCGAAGTCCGTACTCGTAAACTTTGCGTGTAATCTTCACGTCTTGAAGGCAATAATCTTTGATCTCCTCTATTTTTCCTTCCTTCCACCACTCCACCGCCTGTCCTCCGTACCCGCTCTTTCCCTCCCCGATCGTCGCCTGCGCCACTTCCTCGAGTTTGATCCGGCGTCCCAGCGACTTTTGAATCTCCGCGAGAATATCGAGCGTCGGAAATTTCGCAAAGTCCCCCGTGTAATAGTTATTCATCACCAGATAGTCAAAGCCGATCGTGTTATAGCCGATCAGACGGTCAGCCTTTTCAAGCCGAGGCCAGAGCTTGGCAAACTCGCTCTCCTCAAACGCGCGGTATTCGTCCGTCTCGTAAAAATAACAGCCGATGACGGAGATTTTTAATCGCGCATGATCGTTGGAGCCGATCTCGTCAAACCAATTTTGCGTCTCGATATCTAGAACGATTTCCTTGCCGGTGGGTCCGGAGGTCATGAGCGAAGTCGATGGGTTAAAGCTCATAGAGATACTGCATTTCGTGTTCGTACGTTTGAGTCACTTTGGGCGTGAGCGAGGGGATGGGAAACACTCGCGTCACCACGCGCGTGCCGCGAGGGAGCGCCTCGCGCAGACGCGGGAGAAGTTGCTCGTTGACCCGTTCGTAGAGATAGAGCGCCACGACGTCGGCTTTGGGGATCGGGATGCGAAACAGGTCTCCGCGCCGAAGTTGAATTCTCCGCGAGACGCCGGCTTTGAAGGCGCGCAAGCGAGCCACAAAAAGAAGCGCGAGGTTGATATCATAGCCAATGCCATCAGCTTCAAAATCGTGCGCCGCAACGATGAGAATCCTCCCGTCTCCGCATCCGAGATCAAGCACGCGCTCGCCTTTCCGCAGTCCCGCAAGCCGGAGAAGCGCTCGAGCCTGACCGTCATTCGTCGGCACCCACGGCACATGGCCCCTGATCAGATAAAAACAGAGGAGCAGAATGAACAAGATGAGAAAAACCCCCAAGGTAAGCGAGACCACCTGTACGACGCGCATCAAGATGATGACCGTCTCTATCATACTCACTCGAACCAATACCGCGTGTGTAACGTCTCCGCCACGATGTAAGCTTCGTGCTTTTCGTTTGGAGCACGCGCAAGAAGACGCCTCGCAATCGCCCGATCAATACTGAAACGGCCGGCTCCTGAGAGAAAGAGCATACCGGCAACCGCGAAGAGCAGAAGCTCGAACGGAAGACCCGATCCGGAAAATCCCAAAGGCAAGCGCTCGATCGTGATGGAGACGATCATCTCGACGACAAGGACAAAGCCAGCCGCGCGAGTGAGAAATCCCGGGATGATAAGTGCACCTCCGAGAAACTCGGTTACGGCGAAGAGCAAGACGAGCACGAACGCCGCCTCGCTTGGAAGCTCCTCGATCAACGCTCCACTTCTCTGGCGCGCCTCGATGAGGCGGGTGGCGCCGTGAATAAAAAGAATGGAACCGAAAACGATCCGAACGGGGATGAGCCCCCAGATGGGGCGTGTCTTGAAAAGATTGATAAGCGCCGCAAGTTTCACATCGGAAATTGACATAGCGGAAAGCATTATATCAAATCATTTTGTTCCTAACCCTCCAGCACCAACTCTCCAGCACCAGGTGCTGGATTCATCAATGTTTATAGGGGTTCTCCAGCACCTGGTGGTGGATTAAACCGACTAAACAAGCTTTCGCGCCTCGCCGGATGCCGTGTGAAGGAGGATACGGTCGCCAACTTTGAAAACACGTGTGGCACATCCTGTTCCGATAAGCGTTGGGATCTTGTATTCGCGCGCGATGATGGCGGCATGAGACAGCGTCCCTCCCTGATCCGTGATGATGCCCGCGGCGTGTCGAAGTGTCGTCACCTGCGCCGGTGTCAAGTGCGTCAGGACGGCGATCTTGCCGGTAAAGTCCTCCCCCGTCTCCCAATGCCGCACCTCGCCTTCCACAACGCCGTCATAAGCCGATCGGCCAGTCACAACACCATCTTTGTGATCGTAATATGTGTCGTCGTCAAAAAATGCAATGGCCCGATGACATGCCGGCAGTGCCAGCTGACACGCCTTGATCGCCTTCTCGTCGCCAATAGATCGTCCATAATCCTGAATTGTTTCAATAAACTCCTTCCACCGAATAAACTTCTTCTGATCAAATACGTCGAGATCGAGTGTCGAACTCTCTTCATAAAACTCAATGATCGTCTTGCGATGCAACGCTTGAACCCAAGGGTAAGCAACCCGAACCCCGCTCTCGTCGGGCAACCAATAGGTGTGCTCAAAGCGATCCTCCGCGCGAAGACCGACGTGGGGCAGAGGATGAAGATCGGGAGTTTTCCCATGCTTCTTGACGAACGCTTCAAACTCACCGTGCGCCTTTGTTCCTTCGTCAGGCATCAGGTTCCCAACTTCTTCTGGACGAGGCCATGGCCAAGCGTTTCGACAGATAAGGACATCAATGATCCCATCACGATAATCCACGGGGTAACCTCCGAGCACCATTGAAGCTTCACCCGTAACATACCAGTCATCGGGCGAAATCCCCCACCCTTCGAACATGGTTCGAAGATCTTGCAAAATTTGTCGTTGGATCATAAATCCTAACTCGTCCTCAACAAGTTCGTTTCTCCAGCACCATGTGCTGGATTCATCAATGTTTATAGGGGTTCTCCAGCACCTGGTGGTGAATTCTTTGCTTGGATATGACAAAGTTCACGCATGCTCCAGCCTTTGAGATGTTCCAAATAATCGTCCGGGGAACGATACATCTCCGCCAAATACTGATCCGCAATAACCGGCAACCGTTGCTCTCGTCCCATCGCAACATGATGTCCGGACCATGGGTGCTCGTCCAAACGTTTTAACGCAACATCCCAATTCTCTACCACACCATCACGCCAAGGAATCCCAAACATATCACAGGTGTTGAGATGGGCATAAGGAACCATGTGATCCAAATGAGCCTGATTTGTAATCGCCTTCGCTTTGTACGTCTCAAACAGAGCCCCGACTCGATCGTACTTCTTGTTGAAGTACTGTGAGTGCCCCATAAGAATCTTGTGCATAAAACGAGAGACTCCGTCTTCCACAAGAGGTACCAAAACCATGTGCAAATGATTATGGAGAAGGTTGAATGTAACGATATCTATAAGTTTTTCTCGTGGATCATAAAGCGTCGTCTCTACAAAACAGAGACGCAAGAGCTTATCATCACTCTGTCCACCGAGGCTGGTATACGTCTGATCATTGAATAAAAATAACGCTGTATAAAAACGCTCAAAATCCGCCTCATCCATAAAAATCCGGCGTTGATCTACACCTCGAGTGTAGATGTGATAATACTGACCCGTTGAATATTCCGCTTTTGTTGCCATAAACGTTTTTTAGAGACTTCCAGCACCAGGTGCTGGATTAATCAATGTTTATAGGGGTTCTCCAGCACCTGGTGGTGGAGAAAGTGACAGGATAAGCCCGCGCGTGGCATCTACTTGCACAACTTGTCCCTCGACGAACTTATGTGTTGCGTCGCCACATCCGACGACGCACGGGACGCCAAGCTCGCGCGCTATGATCGCCGCGTGGGAAAGCATCCCGCCACGATTGGTCACAACGGCTCCCGCTTTGCGCATGAGAGGAAGAAACCTCACATCGGTGTTGTCGGTAACGAGAATGTCGCCTTGATTGAACTCGATTTCGTCTAGAGCATCATCGGTAACGATTCGCACCACTCCCTCCACCTCCCCCGTCCCAGCCTGAATCCCCTTCACGATTACACGTGTCTCTTCCTGCCCGTCCGTAGCTCCATCGGAGCAAAGGCTGGTGTCTCTGCCTTTCCGTTTCTCCATGACAGCACAGGGCGGTTCACTCATCTTGTGCAACTGGCGATTGTAATCAATGAAAATAAGTTTCGTCGGCCAGAGAAGCGTTTCGAAATAGCCGACGAGAAAGCCTTCGGAAGTGAACTCCGAGTCAAGCTCATCGCACAGACGAGCCCGGACTTCCGGATCCGTCACCCGAATCGTTTTGAGAATCTCTTCCGTGTGCACCATGGCGCAGAGATCTTCGCCGTGCTCGGAAATAAAATCTGCCACCTGNNAAGCGACGGTTGGAAACTGGAGATGATGCTCCCTCGCTCGGTCATAGATTCCAAGAGTACCATCAGTCCCAATGCGGCTCAATCAAATCTTCCACAAAAAGCGCCGAGAACTTCTTTTTGAGCCGATGATCGAGATCAAAAGAAGGCACGGTGTCTTTTGGATTCGCCAAAGCCGAGGAAAGCTCCTCCACTCTCATGGCGGTCAGTTGCTCGAAGGAAAGATTGAGATAAGTCGAGAGCCGCCCAATGCCCGGCGCCATCGCTGTCTCCAAGAGCGCTAAAAGCTCCTTCTCCCGCAAGTGCCAGTACGCTGTATCGCGGTAAGCGCGGATCGCGTCGCGGTCGGCCGCATGCAACCCCATATTGTTCATGAACGCTTGCGCGCGCTCGAGTACCCGAGTCCGATCCTCCCCCTCCCGCGCTCGCATCGCCGCTGGTTCCTCTTCAAATCTTGATGCGCGATGGAGCATGTCCGTAAACGTCAGCTTGCGAGCCGCCGGAGTGATCAACCCAAGATAGCCGTAGTGCTTCGTGTAGGATCCGACGCGTTCGCGCGTGGTGCGATCCATCGCATGGCGGCGGACGAAAGCGGCCAACGAAAAGAAGGCTTCGTGTTCCTTCATCGCTTCGGTTTTTTTTTCCGGATAGCGAAAGACACCGAGCCACGCGTCTTCCTGATCGGCGGGGATTCCGGCGCGCTCGAACAGTTTTTTTATTCGCTGTTCCAGAAGCTCCTCAAGAAGCGTGAAAACCAGCATGGGCGCGGCCATGGCGCCGTAGAGATCACATAAGCCGTTCGCCACATGTTCCGGTGAACCGCCCACGTCAAAACTCGACACGATGCGCTCCGCGTGCCGTTCGGAAACGTCCACGAGAGATGAAACCCATGCGCCATGCTGTGCATTCAACTGATGCCGCGCCAAAACGAGCCAATGTTTTTCCACAAGCCACTTGCCGTCGCTGTAGCGCACGACAGGCGGCGCGGGAGCCAATCCGACCGCGCGAGAAAAACGCCCATCGTCCACAAGCGCCGAACCAAAACACTCCACGCCAAAGACGGGGAGAGAGTGCGAAAAAACGAGAGTCTGCAATTCCTCCTCCATGTGAACTTATTATATCAACTTTGAACACATTTTTGGTGTGGACAAGCCAGCACTCTTGTCACGACGTGACAATAACCCCCTATAAACATTGATTAGTCCAGCACCTGGTGCTGGAGAGAAGGTTTACAAAACGTATGAAAACCTTTATGCTGGCGCGCGTATGGCAGAGAACAATGTGATTTTGCGGTTTGATGGGGTTACTTACGAATACGTCGAAAAGAAACCCGTCTTGGACGAGGCGAGTTTTTCTGTTCGCGAAGGATCCAAACTCACCCTGATGGGACAGAACGGCGCGGGCAAGTCAACAATGTTCAAATTGATTCTTGGCGAGCTGAAACCGAAGTCGGGACAGATCCATCTGAAAGACGGCGCAAAGATCGGCATCGGGAAGCAAGTCATGAGCGAGGACGATAAGTGCCGAACCATTCGAGATTATTTCGCGACCGCTTTCACGGATGTTCCTCATAATCTCGACGGACATATCAAAAAAGTCATGGAGGCAGTGAACCTCACGCTTCCTTTTGAAAAGCTCGTCAACGATTGCTCTGGCGGACAGCAGGCGCGCCTCCTCTTGGCCTACGCACTCATCAAGGAACCCGACATTCTCCTCCTCGACGAGCCCACCAACAATCTCGACGAAGAGGGAATCGGCCATCTCCTCACCTTCCTTCTCATGTACGAGAAGACCGTCATCGTCATCTCCCACGACGCGGATTTTTTGAACGCTTTTACCGAAGGCGTGATTTACCTCGACATCTTCCGCCACAAAACCGAACAGCATCAAGGCGACTACTACGCAGTCGTCGAGAAGATCCAATCCGAGATCGAGCGCGACATCCACAAGAATGCTCAACTGCAAAAAAACATCCAAGATCGCAAGGAGAAGGTGAACTTTTTCGCACACAAGGGAGGAAAGATGCGCAAGCTCGCCGCAAAGATGAAAGATGAGATCGCCGAAGACGAGGAGTCTCTGGTGGACGTGCGTCGCGAGGATCAGCCGATCAAGCTCTTTGAAATTCCCGCCACGCCGTATCCGGAACTCATCGTAAAAATCGAGCGGCTCACCATGATGAGCGAGGTGCACAAAGTCATCGAACGCGTACTCACGATTCCGATCGAAATGCGCATCGGGCGTAAACTCCTTGTGAAAGGCCCGAACGGCATCGGCAAGACGAGCCTTCTCTCGCGTCTCGCAAACGGAACCGAGCCGGGAGCACAGCTCGGGGTCAATCTGAATATCGGCTACTATCGTCAGGACTTCTCGGGACTGGATTTCAACAAGACGGGCTATGAGTCTTTGAACGAGGTCATGGCGGAAAACGACGATGAGCGCGTGTATGCCACGGCTGCGCGATTTCACTTGGGTTCCAAGCTCCTCCAAAACCAAATTTACACCTACTCTGAAGGACAGAAAGGACTTCTTTCATTTGCCCGTCTTATCCTGCAAGCTCCGAGTCTTCTCATCCTCGACGAACCGAGCAACCACATTAACTTCCGCCACCTTCCAGTCATCGCGGAGGCCTTGAACGATTACAAGGGCGCCCTCATCATCGTTTCTCACGACGAAACATTTCTCTCACACATCAAGATTGACGAAAACCTCGACCTCGGCAAACTCCGCGCTCGCGCTACTTAGTCTTTGCGTTCGCGGCCGCGGCGGCAATCGCCTCACTGTACGTCGGGAACGCGTGGATGAGGTTCGCAAGGTCACCCAGCCTTGCGCCAAGCTTCACGCCAAGCGCGACTTCGTGAATCATCTCCCCCGCTCGTTCGGCCATGATGTGCCCGCCGACGAGTTTTTTTGTTTTTGCGTCCGCGACAAGCTTCACCAATCCTCCCCCCGAACTCTCTGTCACAGCACGTCCGAGCGAGGCAATGTTGAACGTCCCCACGAGAAGCGTCCTGTACATGGCCTTCGCCTCTTCCTCCGTGAGTCCAACAGAGGCAACCTCGAGCGAGATAAACGTTACGCGCGGCACGACGGAGAAATCCGCTTTGCGGCGCGCGTTTTTGCCAAACGCCTTCATCGCCGCGTTATATCCGGCGATGTCGCCCGCAGGATGCGCCACATGCGTAAACTGCATACCGCCGGTTACGTCGCCCGCGGCAAAGACGTGAGCCAAACTCGAGACTTGCGTTTCGTCAACGGAAATGTAGCCGTGCGAATCGAGTTTGAGTTTGAGTTTCTCGATACCCAGCGCGTCCGTCGCCGGACGTCTGCCCGCGGAGACGAGGAGCTGATCCGTTTCGAGCGGTTCGTCTTGCCCTTCAATCGTAAGACAGAAGCGATTGCGAGCATACACCACCTTCGAGACGTTTGAGTTTATAAGAACCTCGATCCCGATGCGCTCGAGCGCTTTCTTCGCCAGCGCGGAGATCTCCGCGTCCTCTCGATTGAGAACCGACGGCGCGCCTTGGATCAGCGTAACGCGCGTATCGAAGCTCCCAAAAAACGTCGAGAGCTCACAGCCGACGGGGCCTCCTCCGATCACGGCAAGAGATCTCGGCTGACGAATGATTCGCATCACGTCTCTCGATCCCCAAAACGGCGTCCCTTCGAGGCCTTCAATCGGCGGAATCAGATCCTTCGTGCCCGTGGCGATCACAAACGTCTTTGCCTCGAGCTTGCGTCCTCCGACGTAGAGCGTGTGAGCGTTCACAAACACCGCGCTCCCGCGCGCCGTCTCAATCCCAGATTTCTTGAACATCTTCACATACCGCCCGCCGTATTCTCCCCCACCGGTCACGCGCTCCACCACATCGCGGGAATAGCGCATCACGTCCGCGAAGTCGTAGCCCGCGCGCCTCATGCTCACGCCGAACTTTCCCGCTTCCTTCGCCTCTCGATACGCCTTCGCCGCGCGCAAGAGCGCTTTCGACGGAACGCACGCCCAGTTTGGACATTCTCCGCCGAGCTGATCGCGCTCAACCACGCATACGCTCGCGCCGGTCTCCCGCGCCGAAAAAGCGGCCGACATTCCCGCCGACCCGGAACCGATCACGACCACGTCGTAGATTTCTTTCCGCGCTCCTCCTTTCATACGGGCGTATTGTAGCAAAGAGAACCCGGGGTGGCGATTGACACCGCGACTCGCCGACCCACCACCTAGCCGGATCCAGACCAGCCTCGCCCCGCGCCCTCGCGGGGTCTTCATTTTCCTCAATCTCCAGCACCAGGTGCTGGAGAACCCCTATAAACATTGATTAATCCAGCACCTGGTGCTGGATTTTTGACATCCAGCTAATCCTTCCTCGCTTCGCGCTTGCTAAATCTTCTTATTGAAACACCTTTTTCGCTTCCTCCCACAGCGAATCGTCTCCATTCACTTTCATGTACCACCACCACTCCGCGCCCCAGAGGTCAACGAGGGGAACTTCGATGCGGCGGGCGAACGCGACGTTTTCGCGCAACATACGTGGAGAAAACATCCGGTGCTGATCGTCAATCGAAAGCGATTCAATGGGCGCATGAAACCACGGTTCCGCCTGAAGCTCGGAAATGTAGACAGCGTCTACGAATGGCTCAAGGGTTTTGACCCGCGCGCGATAGATGTTTGGTTGAAACGGATACGCCCAGTAACCGAAGATGGGATTCCACGTCAACCGATAAAGCGAGAAACCGACCTGATCGGCAAACGGCGCGACCTGAAACCACGGCTCGAGTTCCCCGCTCGTCGTCATGGCAATCGGCTTTTGCGAGATTGAACGCACAAGCTCGAGCTCTCTGCGTACAAATCCCAGATCGGTTTTCGGACAAACCCCGAACGCCAAAAACGGTTCGTTCTCCACCTGCCACCTTCCCACGGCCGGATGCGCCTCGTAACGCTTGACGAAGGCCTCGATCATCGAGAGCACGGCCGCTTCGCGTGCCTCGTCGCCAGCTTGTCCGTCTTCTTGCAAAGCATCCACCCACTGCGGCAGATAGCACTCCGGCCATCGCGGAACTTTTTGACCGATGGCGAGCGTTACCGCAACGCCGCGCCGTGCCGCTTCGTTCAGCATCCAATCGTAATCGTCAAAAATAAAACCCCCTCGCTCCGGCTCGAGATGCGACCAGTACACGGGGATACGCATATGATCGGGAGAGAGATCCGCAAGAATGGCGGCGTAGGCCTCTCTCCAATCGAGCCCGAGATCTTGAGCATAAACATGAGAAAACGTCACCCCGAGAAGCGGCGAGCGCAGACGGTCAAACCGCACAAGCCCAAACGCAAAGAGGACGCCCAGAACCAACAGAACACTCCAGAGTTTCAGATGGCGTTTTTTCCGGCGAGAGAGGGGCATAAAGTAAGACCACAAATCAAACGTTTTTCTCACTCGTCATCTTCTGTAATCTGTCCACAATGGTAGGGCTATAGTGAGAACACACATGTCCTCCTTCATCAAGATACATCGCAACATCCCGCCCTTTGATAAGAGTAAGCTCTTTGAGTTTCCGTTGAATCCACTCCTCGGACTTTTTTAATACACGGCGAAGACTCTTAGCCGTCACCCAGCCTTGAGGAGCCCGCTTATATTCTTCCGCCAGCTCTTGCAATCGGCGAACCATCTCGGGACTATAGTGGAGTACGCGATGGCCAGTGCTATCGAGATAAGTCTTGACGTCACGTCCTTCGACAGGAGCAAGTCCTCCAAGTCGTTTCCGAAGCCAACCCTCGGATTTCGATACCACCTGCGTAAGACGATGCCGAGTCACCCATCCTTCAGGAGCTTGTTCATGCTCCGTCGCCAACTCCTGCAACCGCCAGACAATCTCGGGACCATAATGGAGTACGGGGTGGCCCGTGCGATCCAGATAGGTCTTGACGTCACGTCCTTCGACAAGCGAGAGTTCCGTCATTCTTTGAGAAATCCATGCTTGAGATTTCCCCAGCGCCATGAGACCACCCGCTGTCATCCACCCATCGGGAGCTCGTTCGTATTCCTGAGCCAGTTCTCGCAATCGCCGAACCATCTCTGGACTATAATGAGACGCTGGCTTGTTTGAGGCATCAAGGAACGATTTAACATCTCGCCCTTCAGTGGGGGTAAGCTCTTTGAGCTTATTCCCAATCCAAATAGGAGATTTTTCGAGAACCGAAACCAGACGGTGAATCGTCATCCACCCTTCGGGAGCATGTTCGTATTTTTTCTGCGCCAGTTCTCGCAACCGCGCGATAATTTCAGGACTGTAATGAGGTGCAAGTTGATTATTATGCACGCCGAAATAGGAACGCACATCTTTTCCTTGAACAGGCGAGAGACTCTGCATAAATCTCTCCGCTCTTGCATAGATGAGCCCCGTCTGCTGTTTAATACCCGTCATCGTCATCCACCCTTCCGGAGCTTGTTCGTATTCCCGAGCCAGTTCTCGCAATCGCCGAACGATTTTGGGACTATAATGTACATGCGTATGATGAGCTTCCGTCAAATACCTCCGGACATCTACTTCCGCGATGAGAGTCAATTCTTTGATTCGGGTTTGAATCCAATTTTCGGACTTTTTTAAAATTTTCGCAAGACTCCTAATCGTCATCCAGCCTTCGGGAGCACGTTCATGTTCATGCGCCAGATCCAGCAACCTCTGGAACATCTCGGGGCTGTAGTGAAACAACTGCTGGCCATTCGAGTTGAGGCACATCCTGACATCCCGTCCTTCAACAGGAGTGAGTTCTGCAAGTCGAGATTGAATCCACTCATTGGACTTGTGTAAAACCTTTCGAAGACTGTAACTCGTCATCCACCCCTCGGGAGCCGGTAGAATGGCTTCTTCCTCTCTGTCGGCTGGGGCAGTGGAATCTTCTTTTTTCGCCGCGTCGGCCTCCTCGCCGGCTTCCTCTCTCGAGGGCTCTGCGGCGTATGGACGTTCGATCAGTTCCCGCAGATCTTCGACATAGCTTTCCATGCTTCCACGGAACTCAAGAACGGATACGAGTTCGGGGTGGCGCTCTTGTAGATCGCGGAGATCGTCTTTTCGGCTTCGAAGATACTCTTGCGTTTCTCGATCATTTTGAACGAAGTGGATCACATAAGTTGCATTCCTCTCCTCATCATTCACCAGCAGAAGTTTCCTCCGTTCTTTAAGCACGAATGCCACATAACTCAAGCGGCGAACCATCCTTTCCGTCGTCGTCCCGTCAATGAGATCGTATGGTTCGCTCATTTGGCTCAAGAGATCAATGACCGCTCTTGTCCGATGAATAACTTCCGTCTCCCGATAGGGCTCCCCGCCTTCTCCGGAATGAATCTCTCCGTCCCCGGGAGGAAGGATGACATCCTGCGTCGGACGATAGGTATCAGGGAGACGAGAAAAACGGCCTGCGCTTCTTTGATCATGGGCATATCGCCTCACATCAAACCGAAGCACGGAGCCTTTCCTTGTTTTCTCTTCAATGAGATACAACTCCGCATCTAAAAGAGCTGCGATGCGTCGGAGCTTGATACCAGGCGCGGCAAGAAGCGCAAGAAGACGACTCTGAAACGCCGCTTCCGCTTCGGAAGAGACGGCGTGCTCAATGGGCGACGGGTATTCTCGTCTCATGTTCATAATGGTTATCTAGCGCTCCACGTCAATCTCCTCCTTCTTTTCCTTCATAAACGCGAGCCAGCCTTCAATGATTTGAATCGCCATCTTGAAGGGGGCCTCCACGATGAAATCGAGAAAGAAGAGGAAGATGTTGATGCGGGGAGCGCGCATGGAAATCCACCGGCCTGCTCGGATCACCGGCAGAGTGAAGAAGTCTCCAATCGCCATGAAGATCCCGCTCTTGCCTGGCACGATCACGAGTTCCCGCTTGGAGCGTCGGATCGTGATGCCCAAGAACATGACGAGTGAAAGGAAGAGAAGGAAGAGGAGAATTGAGAGCGCGTTAAAATGAAACGTCAGAAGAAGAACGATGATGAGGCCGTAGCTGAAGAGGAATGTGAGCGCGTAGAGCAAGTTGAAGAGAAATCCCGCCGTGCCCTGCGCCCACGGTTTTTTGACTCGGACTTTGAGCTCGAACCCCTTCGTGCCATCCATCCCAAGCGAAGTCGAAGGGCCGGAAATCATTCCCGTAACACCCTCCACGAGAAGCTCCGTATTCTTTTTTTCCGGAATGGTTCCCGTAAGTCCCAGAATAACCAGAAGGACGGGATGAAAAATGATGTTGACGAGAAGCGGCACGTAGTTGCTCTCTTTCAGCACGAAGACCTCGTAGGGAAGTTCAATGATGAAGGCGAGGACGAGCTTCGTGAAAAAGAGAAAGACGACCGCTCGCAGAACGAGGCGCATGAGACGCGCGCGGAACACTCCGTAACGGCTCTTCGCCGCCTTCTTCACCGCCTCCTCAAGCGCGGAGGGATTGCCCGCGAGTTCTCCAAACGCCTCCGCGTCTTTCGTAAGAATGTCATGCAGGACTTTGAAGAGCACCATTTTCCGGCGCAACATGCGCGCGACGGGCTCGCCCATGGCATGAAACAACTCACGTTCCACGGCCTGATGCACAACCGAGAGATGTTCTGCGATCTCCGTCACGAGCGCGCCGTCTCCTTTGGACCAAGTCGGATAAAACAAGTGAAAGATGCGGAAGCGCAGAGTCGCCTGATTGGACTTGAGAAGCGTCCTGTGAACGCCGATGAACAGTTGAAGATCCTTCTCCTCTTCGCTCAACTCGAGCTTCTCCGACCAGTCCACATGCGTTTTGAGCGTTCCGTACGCAAAGCTCACGAGGGCTTCTTCGCGGCGAGGCGGAACAAGCAAGTACTCCAATTCCGTCGAGAGAAGATCGAACAGCCATGAGGAAAGACGCTTGGAATCAGGGTTCGCTTCAGCCGCTTCAAAGAGCGGCACATATTTCTGGAGCACGGCGGCCGCTTCTCGTTCACGGACAACCGGAATCGCTTTGTTGGGAAGATAGCGTGCCCAGATGAGTTCTTGCAGAAGCTCCTTCGCGACCCGCTCCGGCATCAAATCGTCGGAGAGGCGGCGGCGAAGAATGCGACGAATGGCGTTGCGACGCAGAAGATGCGCTTCGGAATACTCGAGCGTGTTGCGGATCACCTCGTACACGGACGCGGCGCGCCGAACAAGATCGTTGACGGCGATCGTTTCCCCTTCAACCGGCAGAGCTTCGCGAGCGGCGGCGGCGCGATAGGCCGAAATGAGCTGTGTCAAGCGCTGGTTCATACGATGAGAGGCAGGGAATGAATGGGTAAGTTTTCTCCAAACACGACGGATTCGATGCGATACACGCCGTGCGTCGGCGCTTCAATATAGCCGTTCCATGCCATGCGGGCAAACGCTCCGGACGCGATCCAATCCAAAAGCCACTCGTTCGCATAGCGCGGATCTTCCTCATACACACCGCCTCCCACTTGCTCAAGCCACTTGCGGTTAAACTCCTCCTGGGATCCAACCGGAGGCGCCATGAGAATGGGGAGACCGAGACCGGCGTAGAACGACAGCTCGGATGGTTTCGTCCAAAGGATGTCCGTGTCGTTTAGAAAACGATGAAATTTTTTGAAGTACTCCGCGCGTTCTTTGTAGACGCTGACAACAAGCGTCTTGCCCAAAACAGAACTAAGGCGAAGGCGCCGAGCTTCCTCTATGAGCCGCTTGCCCAACGCGGGACGCGCGCCCGCCATGAGGTGCAGCCGCAACGTTCCTCGGCGCAAAGGATGAGACAGGCTTTTCAAAATCGTCTCCGCCAGCCGCTCCTGCGCGCCCGCTCCTCCGATGGCAAACATCACGGAGGGCACATGCCCGTTTTTCTTCATGGGACAGACGCCCTTACCCAAATGCGCTTCCAGTGTGCGTTCGTTGTGAGAGCGGAAGATGCCTTGCGGATCCAAGGCGCACATTCGACGCACGAGCGTCTTCTTGAGAATCGGGGCATCAACGCCGCCGATCAGTTCTGGCGGAAGCGGAAAGCCGGTGAGAAAAATGCGGTCGCCGCGCACGCCGTAGAGCTTCAAGCGTTCCGCGCACCGGCCGTTGCCCACGATGTAGTTGATGCGGCTCTTCTTGGGATCCATCGGCGCCCACGCGCGAGAGATATCCGTATCCGTCGTCACGCACCAAATGTCTCCCGGATAATCGAACTCCTCGGCCATGAAGGCGACAAAGAAGAACGTCGTGATGATGGGCACGGGCTTTTTGGCAAGCGTCTCGATGAGGTGCCGCCCAAGCCCGATCTTGATCGCCGCATACATCTGGCGCAGTTGAAGCGACGGCTTCGAAAGGTCTCGGCGAGGATAGAACGGACGGATCTCCTGCGTCTTGTCCACAAGGAGCTCGAACATAAGATCGCCCACGAGCGGGATGGATTTCGTCCGAGACATCGTTTCGTAAAACTCGCGGCTCTTGCGCCAGAGTTTGCGATCGCGCTCGGGAATGCCGGAATAATTGTTGGCGACAATGATCCCCTCGCCCTTCACGGCCAAGTGTTCGAGCGAACGCGCCGGCCGCTCGTGTCCGTAGCCCATGTCCGCGGCAACGATGTGCGCTGAATGATGGTCGTGCATAAGACTTTATTATAGCAGACGAGACTGTTACAATGTGTGCACATGTCTTCGACAAAACATGAGTTGACTCAAACCGCGCGCGAGTGGAAAGAACTTCAACACGAGACACCCATCGGGCTGCACGCCGCCTCGCTCTCGCTGAACCTCCTCTTCAGTCTCTTCCCGCTCCTCCTTGTGATCGTCAGCATCTTTGGCGTCCTCAACGCCTCGCCGGTGCGCGCGCAGATGATCCTCGGCTACGTGAGGCCGTTCGTCCCGCCGGATGTCTTCGGACTTTTGGCGGATGTCTTTGTCAAGTTTCTTCAGACAAGTTCCGTCGGCGTGTTTTCCATCGGCTTTNNATCGGATCCAACCTCCTTGTCTGGGGAGATCTTTTCGCTGCCTGGGTTGCCTCACACACCTTTGTTCCACGCGAGCTTTCATTCCTCCTCTCAAACCTTCACTGGCCAATGCTCTTCCTCCTCGCCCTCGGAGCCGTTCTTCTCGCTTATAAATTTATTCCCAACCACGACGTGAAGACAACGTGGCGGCATCACCTTCCCGGAGCTCTCACGGCAACCTTCGCGTGGATCATCGGGAGCCTCCTCTTTAACCTCTACTTGAGCTCTACCTCGAGGTTTGAGATCTACGGCGCGATCGGACTTTTCATCGTCCTCATTCTCTATATCCAGCTCGTAAGTTACGCCTTCCTTCTCGGTGCGTATCTCAACAGTGTCTGGGAAGGCCTGCGGCATCGGAATTGGTTGGGACGGATTTGGGAAGGGATGCGAGGAGGGCGAGCGAACTTTTGACAAAAAGAATAAAAAGTGATATTATTTTCTCAATTAATGAAGAGATTGGTAAGTCTCTATAAAACTTCCAGAAAGAAAAGGAGGCTGGGATGCAAGTGTCCCAATGCGTCGTGCCGGGAGAAGGCGTGTTTCTGCTCCTGTGCAACGCACCGATGTGCGAGATGAGGAGCAAGGTCGTGGAAGTCGGGCGACAACTTCCAAACCACACAAAGAGGATCCTCCATTTCAACGTAGAGGTGAGAATCCTCCTCGTCTTCTTCCGCACAAACTAGCTCTGTGGGGCGCCCCAAGCGGCGCCCCACAACAACACTTAATTAATCGTTTAAAATAGTAATTCTATGAGCGGAGAAATTCGTAACCCGGCGGAGGAAGCGGCGGCACGAGAAATGGCAGCAAAAAAGCAGGAGGCAGAGACAGAAGTGGCCAATCCAGTATCACTACTCGATAATGTCGATGAAGAGGGGGAGCCAGAGAAGCCATTCGATCTAGCCGAACTTGTTCAGCACTTGAGCGTATTTCTTAATGGTTCTTCGGTCGAAACCGTCTCGATATCGAGGTTTGAAAAGATGGGTGGTCGATTAGAAGATGGTGAGGCACAGCTTGTCGGTACGCGCGGTGCCGTCGGCGAAATTTTCTATCGAAAAGGATCTGATGTACACCGCGTTTATATTTCATCCAAGGAGACGAAGAGTCTTGGGTTCAGGGGAGGTCATGATCGTGAGAATGCGGTGACGGCACTTAACGAACTTGGATTTAAGAGCCAGCTAGTGGGCCCATTGGAGAGTCCTCCTTTGATAAACGCATTCGATCAGTCCCTCCTGAAATTTGTTGCATAGAATGAATAAGATCAAACAGCAGAGCTTCCCGTGGTCATGGTTTTGGTTCTCGATTCTTTGCGGTAGGAAAGAAGAACCCACGCCCTTGACGCCGGTGCCATGAGACGGTATCTTACCGCGCGTATGGCAAACACCTGCGCAATCACCGGCAAACGGACGACGACGGGACACAACGTCAGCCACTCCAAGTGTGCGACGAATCGCACGTTCAAACCAAATCTGCAGAAAAAGACGTTGATCAATCCCGCCACCGGACGTCCCGTAAAGCTCACCGTCTCCGCCCGAGGACTCCGGACATTCAAGAAGTGGGTCAAGGAGGGAAAGAAAGTTGATCTCACCAAGTTTACCCGAACGACCGATGGGTCGGGCGGGCTCTCCGCTTAAGCCAAAAAACATCCACGGATCTTCCGGGAGTGTTTTGTTTATGGAATATCCCAATAAACCTTGAAAGTACGGCTAACCTTTCAATTGAAAGGTTAGCTAAGGAGTGACCCCAGTTCCCTTTAAGGCCTCCGCCGAGCCCGAATATCGCGAGCGTGAAGATGATCCAAGTACGCTTGCGTGGCCATGTGTCGCACACAACTCGGCGTATACCGGTATAGCCATTTGCCAAAACGTCCATCTGTGTGTGGAATTCCAAACAAATCTACATACGGATGCGGCTGTCCTGTGGCCATACGAGCCAAAAGTTCACCGGAAAGAAACCCAAGGATCAACCCATGACCATTGTAGCCTCCGGCCAGATAGACGCCGGGTTCGACTTCACCGGCATAGGGGAGCTCGTCATCCGTAACACCAAACGATCCCCGCCACAGATAGTCAATCCGTGGATAGGGTATGGTGAAGGTCTCTTCAAAAACGCGGCGCATCAGAGAGCGATCCATAGGGACATGCGAAGTGTGAGAGAGTTTTGACGAGCGCCCGGATCCAAACATGATCCGGCGATCGGGTAATCGACGAGCGTACTCAAAGAGAGGAAACTCATTCCAAAGAAGTTCTCCTTGTGTCCAACCGGGCACGATATCAACCGGCTCCGTCACCGCAACCGTTTCGGTCACACTCACAAGCGGAACACGACCTGAAAGCCACGCTCCGGCATCATTATCCGAACACAGAAAGAGACAACGCGCCGTAAGCGTTCCTTGACTTGTCCGTACAACCATCACGTCACCCTCGCAATGGTATCCTTCATACGCAACCTCTTCTACCAACGTGCCGCCATTGGCCACCACTGATCGCGCAAGACCAAGAGCCAATTGATAAGGATCCACGACCGCATGACCAGCTGAAAGCAGACCCGCACGCAGACGCAGAAAGGCAAAACGATCCGTAACCTTCTCCCCATTCAGCCACTCCACCGGAACGTGAAGGGTACGCAACATTTCAAATTCATCACGAGCGCTTCTGACGCTTTCGATCGTCGTCCCAAATGCAAGAGCTCGTACGGACTGCCAGTCGCAATCAATCTTCTCTTTCAACACGGTGTCTCGAAGAAGATCTCCTCCATACGTCAGCGCGTCAAAAACACGACGAACAAACCCAAGTCCGCGCCGACGATAAAGTTCGACATAATCTGATCCGACTTCTCCCGTAAGCATCCCCGTAGAATGACCCGTCGCCCCTTGCCCGACGCCTGCGCGTTCAAGCACAACCACGGACCGACCCGCTTGAAGCAAGTGGTAAGCCGTTGAAAGTCCCGCAATACCGCCGCCAACCACAACGGTATCCGCGGATGCGGGCAAGACGGAAGAAAAGACCGGTACATGATTCGCTTTCTCAATCCAATAGGACTCCTCCTGCATATGACTTTTATTCCTGACGTTCAATGTCAAGAACTTCGATGTCGAAAATCAGCGTTGAGTTTGCCGGAATGGAGCTGACGGATTGATCGCCGTAACCGAGACTCGGCGGGATGGTGAGGACGCGGCGCTCGCCGACTTTGACACCTTGGAGACCGTACTCCCAGCCTTGGATCACGCGGTTTTCTCCAAGCGTAACGACAAAAGGAGTTCCGCCGCGCGATGAATCGAACTCGGTTCCGTTCTCAAGCGTCCCTGTATAGTGAACCGTAAGACGGTCGCCGTTTTGAGCCTCAAGCCCATCCGCCCCTTCCGAGAGAATCTCGATACCGATATCAGCGATCGGATTAGGTTGGCCTGTGCGTTGATCGGACACGTCTTCCTCGACGGCGTCAGAAACCGGCTCGGGAGCAGAAACCTGACGGTTGCGAACAAGATAATTGACGATGAGCGCCGCGATCAAGATGAGGATCGCAAGGGGGATAAGGGACATGGGATGGGTGAGTTTCATAATTAGACAACAAGAATGATGGGAGTATAATAACCGCATTCACCCCAATAAGACAACCCCGGCGCCCATGGGCGCCGTATGAAAAAACTTGTCGTCGTAAACTACCCGAGCGACTGGCACGCGCACGTCTCCGGCGTTGATGTCGTCTCCGTACGGTCCTATTTGACGGATCCTTCCTACCATGACATGCGCAATGTGCGCGTTTTTAATTTATCCCGCAACTACTGGTACCAGTCTTCCGGCTACTACGTCTCCCTCCTAGCCGAAGCGCGCGGACACAAGGTGATTCCGAGTGTCACGACCATCCAGGATCTGAAATCCGCCAGCATCGTGCGCACCATGTCGGAAGATCTCGATACAATGATCCAGCACAAGCTCTCTCGCCTCAAGTCAAATAAATTCGAGTTGAGCATCTACTTTGGCAAAAATTTAAGTCCACGCTATGACGAGCTGTCGCACAAACTCTACGGCCTCTTCCAAGCGCCTCTGATGCGAGCCCATTTTATCTTTCAGCGTAAGTGGATCCTACAAAGCATCACGCCTATTTCGGCCAAGGATATTCCTGAATCGCATCTCCTCTTTGTCCAGAAAGCCGCCGGAGCCTATTTTGGCCGTCGTCACTACGAACGCCCTCGCGCAAAAAAGTCTCCTTACGACCTCGCTATTCTGGTCAATGATGACGACCCTACCGCTCCGTCCAATAAGCCGGCGCTTCAGCGTTTCGCAACAGCCGGAGAGCGCGCGGGTTTCGACGTTGACTTCATCACGAAGGCCGATTACGACCGTCTGCCTGAATACGACGCCTTGTTTATCCGAGAGACGACGGCCGTGGGACATCATACCTACCGCTTCGCCAGAACCGCATGGAAAGAAGAAATTCCTTGCTTGGACGATCACCTCTCCATCATGCGCTGTGCCAACAAAGTGTATCTCGCCGAGACGCTTGAGCGGGGACATCTTCCCATCCCAAAAACGCTCATCGTACACAAAGAGAACCGCGACGCGGTCGCGGGATGTTTCGGCAGATTTCCGATCGTCCTCAAACAACCCGACAGTTCGTCTTCAAAAGGCGTAAAGAAAGTCGCGGACGAGATCGAGCTCAAAATCGAGCTCGACCGGCTCTTGTCGGATTCCGATCTTGTGATCGCGCAGGAATTCATCCCTACGCCGTTCGACTGGCGCATCGGCGTTCTGGAAGGCCGCGCGCTGTATGCCTGCAAATACTTCATGGCGCCGGGACACTGGCAGGTGCTCAACTGGAAAAAATCGGGACAGGCGGGAACGGTCGAGACGATCGCCGTCGAAGAGGCTCCCAAGGCGGTCGTCGAAGCGGCCGTGAAGGCGGCGTCTCTCATTGGCTCAGGATTTTACGGTGTGGATCTCAAGGAACAGAATGGCCGCGTGTACGTGATTGAAGTCAACGACAATCCCAACGTGGACGCCGGCGTGGAAGATCGGGTCATCGGCACCCAGCTTTATGACGACATCATCGGTTACCTGCGCCGCGGCGTGGACGCCGTTTATAAAACCGCACCCCTATGAGGCCTTTCGGATTGTTTGAACGTTTCGGACTCGAGCTCGAATATATGGTCGTGGATCCGAAACACTGGATGATCCGTCCGATCGTGGACGAGGTGCTTTCGGCGCGAGCCGGCATGACGGTTTCAGATTGGCGCGACGGCGAAGTGGAATGGTCGAACGAACTCGTGAACCACGTCGTAGAGATCAAGGTCGCGCAACCCGTCTCCTCGCTTGAAGGAATCGAGCGCGTCTTTCACGAGCGCATCCTCGCCATGCGTCCGTCGCTTGAGAAACTTGGCGCCACGCTTCTGCCCGGCGCCATGCACCCGTTTATGGATCCAACCTGCGAGACGAGCATCTGGCCTCATGAGAGCCGTGAAATCTACGAGCTCTACGACCGCATCTTCAACTGCCAGCGCCACGGCTGGGCGAACGTGCAGAGCGCTCACCTCAACATCTCCTTCCAAACCGATGAGGAGTTCGCGCGTCTTCATGCCGCCGTGCGCGTCCTCCTTCCTCTCCTCCCCGCTCTCTACGCCGCCTCCCCGATTGCCGACGGACACACGACAGGGTTCGCCGACACGCGCCTCGACTACTACCGCACCAACCAAGAGCGGCTTCCTCCGCTCGGAGGAGACATCATCCCTGAACGCGTATGGAGCGAGGCCGAATACGAGCAGGAAATTTTTGAACCGATCAACAAGGCGATCGCACCTCTCGATCCCGAACACGTCTTAAGCAAATACTTTTTGAATTCCCGCGGCGCCATCGCCCGTTTCGACCGCGGTTCGATCGAGATTCGCTTGAACGACACGCAGGAATGCCCGCGAGCCGATGCGGCATTTGCGCGTCTCGTCATTTCCGTTCTCAAAGCGCTCGTGCGTGAAGACTGGAGCTCACGAGATACTCAAGCCGGATGGGAGACGAACGAGCTGAAGGCTCTGCTCCTTGCAACAATCCAAGATGCGCGGCATGCCAAGATCATGGACGGCCGTTTTGCGGAACTCTTCGGTTTGCCGCACAGGAAAATGAAAGCCGGAGCAATTTGGAAACATCTGATAGAAACCGTGGGGACGGCGGACGACGCGGACGTCTACGAGACATATCTGGAGCATGGGACACTCTCGGAACGGATGCTTGGAGAAGTCTCAAAGACGCCCAGCCGCGACGAGCTCAAAACACTATGTCAAAAGCTGAACGCCTGTTTGTTTGAGAACCGAATGTTGATTCCCTGAAGCTTCTCTGAATCCTCACGAAAAAATCGCATCCATGAGATCAAATCCGAGAGTAGCAGACATACCAAGAAGTCCGGGGGTGATGAAGATGACAAGGGCGAGGAAGAGAACAAACCAGGCAAAGACACGAGCCGGCCATCCGTAGAGATCCACCGTCGTCGTTTCAGAAAACACGCCAATGTAACGCTTGACGACGCCCTCGACCGCCTCAAGCGCGAGCCAGACACCCACAAAGAACCAGAGCCAGAAAAGGAAGAAGAGGTTCTCCGTGAAGGGAACAAGAATAACAAGGAGCATGGCGTAAACGCTCCAGCGCTTCACGCGCCCAAGACGAGCGACGAGAGCTTCCTTGCGGGGCGTCATGCGCATGAGCTTTGCTCGCTCGGTTTGAGTCTTCGGTTCTGTCGGAAGCCGTTCATAGCGTTTTGCCTTGAGGTCGAACTTGTGCAGACGAATCCAAGCCCACGTTTTCTCATCGAGTTTCTTCAATGACTTTGTATCCAGCCGGCTCACCATGCCAAGCAAATGAAACCCGCTTGATGTTTCGTCCGGCTCGTCAAGATACTTCCATCGCTTCCCTTCCATGCGCCGAAAGGTTCCCCATGCGATGAGGATCCCGAGCGCGGCTCCGCCGAGGCCGAAGGAGAGTTGCGCGAAGGCGGTAGCAACCGATTCGGCGGAGGCAAAATAGGCAAGGAGAAACAACCCGAGAGTAAGCATAAACCCGACGGCAAGTCCGACTCGTCGAGATCGGCGCAATTCATCATCGAACACGAAGGCCGCATAAGCTTCCGGTACCACGCCATGCTCCTTGAGAACAGCAAGCGCCCCCGCATCGCGCGCAAGGATGGATGAGAGTTCTTGGACGATGTTCATAGATGTCCATTGTATCATGCTGTGATAGAATCCCCATCGTTATGATCTCTGCTTTCATTCTCCGAGAACGAGCGTACCTGTCCCAACTCCGCCCCGAAGAGCGCGGACTCATCGTCGGCTCGTTTTTTTACGCGCTCGCCGCTCCTATTCTCACCATCTTCTCCAACACGTATCTCTGGCGGCAATCGCCCGACGCGGTCGTCCTCGCCCTGTTCAATGTTGGATTCTTTGCGGGACTTCCCATAGGTTTTTATCTCAACGGTTTTCTTCTGCGCCGCTTCGCCTCCGCGCGGCTCTACTTCCTCGGCTGTCTTCTGCAAGGAGTCGTTCCCATGGTACTCGTAACGCTTGGAGCTCAAGCAAGCGGACTTGCGCTCCCGCTCGGACTTGCACTTGGCGTCTCCGGCGGCATCTATTGGGGCAACCGAAATTTTCTCACATCACGGCACACGGCCGGACCCAAGCGTTTCAAGTTTTTGAGTCTCGACATGACGGCCGTTACGACAGCGGGCATTTTGTCACCCATCGTCACCGGCGCGTTTCTCACGCTTGGCGAACGCACCGGCTTGTACGCTGTGCAGAGCGCGTATGAAATCGCCGCCGTGTTCGCCCTGCTCTCGCTCTTCGTCGCCGGAGTCGGCGTGGCACGAAGCATCCGCGCGAAAGACACGCTTTCGGCTCTTACTGTTCATGGCACCGGACGCGACTGGAACCGCCTGCGCAGTATCGAAGTTCTGCATGGCGCGGTGCACGGTTTTGAAGCCGTCATCCCCATCGTGATCCTTCTTGTTTTCGTAGGACTCGAGGACTCCATCGGCGCGGTGAAATCCTACACCGCCGCGCTCGCCGCGCTCTCTCTCTACATCGTCGGACGATATGTAAAGCACCGACATCATGCCGGTGTTCTTGGTTTCTGGACGCTTGCAACCGCCATCGGGCGGGGTACGTTCGCCATTCTTTCGTCACTCGGAGGCGCCATCGCCATGTTTACCGCCGACGGACTTTCTGGTTCCTGGCGATGGGCGTCCGCGACAGCCGTCATGTACGAGACGGTCGAGGCAGAAACGGCGGGGCACGACGGAAGTCTCCGCTACGCCTACATCACCGATCGCGAATTGTTTTTGAACATCGGCCGCGTCGCCTCGCTCTTCCTTTTCATCCTCCTCTTCCGAGCGCTCCCGGAAACAACCATCCGCTATGGCCTCCTCCTCCCCATCCTCGCCCAAATCCCCCTCGTCCTTCTCACAAAAAAACAAACCAACCATCTCCCGCATATTTCATAACGAGATCGAGTTGTTGTTTCAACTATTCGCCTATTCGCGCGCCTGCCCGGCTCCGCCGGGAATTAGCCGAGCTTGAGGAAGATTGGAGGTGAACCTAATCTGTCACGTCAATCGCAACCAGCGTGGTAGGGCAATGCGACAGGACGAGACCTATCGCAATTTCTCAAGTTCGTTAAAAATCGGATCATTGAAATCACATGGAAGTTTTTCGAGAATCGTTTTGGCAATATCAACGCTCCTTGCAACCTCGTCGAGATTCCTGACCGCCGTGTAATAGCGGTAACTATCAAGCGTGTCAGCCGCTTTCACAATGAGTGCTTCTTGGCCTGACTGGATACATCGATCAATGTACTCCCGCCGACGTATGGCGGGGTCAACAATACTCCGATCCTTTGTATTTGCCTTCACAATGGCGTACACATCCTCACCGAACTCACCTCGAATCATCTCATCCGGGCTCTCCGTCCATTCAAGAACATCATGCAACAAACCTCCAAGGACAATATGTTCTGAATAGTCGCGATCATAAAGGTGCATCGCTACGCGAAGCACGTGCATAAGCAATGGCTTTTTCCGCTCCTCGCCGACGGGCATGGACTCGCAGAGTAACTTCACCGCCTTCTCAAATTTCAGTTCCAAATCGTTATTTCCGAGATTCATAAAATTTCTTGATCAAATATTTGTTCGTGAAAGCCTTCAACTCAAGCATGGATCGAAACATGGCAATCCCGACAAACGAGAAGAGCATTTTCCTGTGTGGATTGGCCGCCATGAGAGCGAGATACAACATGGTGAAGTTCCATGGTCGGCGTATGCCGAGACTTTCCGCCTTCCACGGCGCCGCACCCGACACAACCCTTGAACCTTTTCATAAGTTTTGTCTTTAAACTCTTTGGGAATGGGTCTTCCCGATCTTCTCGTATCTCGACAACGCCCAGATGTTTGAGAACCATCCTGGCCAACTCGACATTCCGAATGTCCGGATAACGACCTGCGTGTATGAAAGCCCGCAAATCTTCTACAAACCTCGCAACCGTTCCAGAATCCTCAACGGATCCCACACGCTTCGTATCATGCTCAACCGTCCTCTTGCCAAAGTCGGCAGTAGACGCGCCTTGTTCTCTGCTGGGTCTCATACGCCCCCATCCTATCACAAAACCACGCGGCCGAGACGCACGGAAAACTAAACAAGTACTTACGATCGAAGGCGCAGTTCCTCGAGCTCCTTCATAATATTTTCGACTTCCCTATGGAAGATGCTCCTCATCTGACGAACCATGGTTGGACTTAGTTCGTTCAAAAACGAAATGGTATCTGCATATCCCATCCAGCCGGCAATCGTAGAAAGACCATCAATATAAGGTTGTCTGAATTTGCCATCTGAAAAAAGTATCCGGATGTCGTCTATTCGTTCCTGCTCACCATGCTCCAAAAGATAAAGAAGTTCTGCCAGCATTGGTAGATCTTCATATTCTTGCACATTGTGTACGAACTCGTGGACAAACAATGAGTGTTCAATGTTTCTTTGCGATTGATCGCCACGCATGGCTGCAAGGATGCGCCCTCTGGATAGATACATTTCTATGCCCGCATTCCCATGTGATTCCCCTCCGACGATCCGAAGGTAATACTTAGATGGTGTTGGATATCCCTCACCAAAAACACCTTGCACATAGACAACGGCTGTCTGAAACATTTCTCGCGCCACTGTTTCTATCTCTAAATCAGGGCGGCCTCCAGGCCATGCGACGGATACTTCAATGGCCGGTTGACGATCTTCTTTTGGTGCGTGGTCTGGGTTGCTACCATGGTATTCAGTCATACATTTGGAAAATGCAAAAGTAAAGACCTGACCCCNNTTGCCGAGATTTTGCTTTGGCATAAAGATGGGTTAAGGATATAATGAATTCATTATACACCTTTATTCATCTCTCGCCTCTCTATGATGGGTTTTTATTCAAACATGATGGGCTTTGGTTCCGGATTCGGACCACTGGCCATTCTCCTTCTCTGGGTCCTCATGATTCTCGGCATCGTCGCTCTCGTAAAATACATCGGGAAGAAGTGATTTCTTTTTTACACATAGTCCTCTTTCAACTATTCGCCTATTCGNNCCTATTCGAACGAATTAGCCGAGCATTATTCTCCATCGACATCTCCATCCGTACACTCCATCCGTACGCTTGAGCAAGAGCTTGCTTCGTGCTATGATCCACCGCGCTTAGGGGCGTAGTGAAACGGTATCACGAAGGTCTCCAAAACCTTTATTCTGGGTTCGAGCCCCAGCGCCCCTGCCAAAAATCACCGATCATCTCGGTGGTTTTTGAACATCCGCCTAACCTTTCAATTGAAAGGTTAGGCGAGTTTTATGCTACCATGATTCCACATGATTTCCTCCAAGCAACATCTTATCGAACTTCTGGCGGAGGCGGATATCGAGGTGGGCGGCTTGCGACCTTGGGATTTACAAGTACATGACGAGCGGGTTTTTTCTCGAACACTCGCCTATGGGTCGCTGGGTTTTGGCGAGGCGTACATGGATGGATGGTGGGATTGTAAGGATATCGAGGGAATGCTCGCGCGAATATTTCGCGCGGGACTCGACCGTCACATCATCGGTTGGCGCACCCTCCTCTTCGCTCTCTCCGCTCGCCTCGTCAATAGGGCGAGTCCGCGTCGAGCCTTCGAGGTCGGGCGACGGCACTACGACGTCGGCAACGATCTCTATCAAGCTATGCTCGACCACCGCATGGTCTACACCTGCGGTTACTGGAACAATGCCTCGAACCTCGACGAAGCGCAGGAGGCAAAACTTGATCTCGTTTGCCGAAAGATCGGACTCAAGTCGGGCATGCGCATACTTGACATCGGTTGCGGCTGGGGATCGTTCGCCAAGTTTGCGGCCGAGCGATACGGCGCGGAGGTTGTCGGCGTTACCGTGTCCAAGCGGCAAGTCGAGCTCGGACGAGAGCTATGCAAAGGTCTACCCGTCGAACTCAAGCTTCAGGATTACCGAGACATCAACACAAGCCAACCGTACGACCGCGTCGTGTCGCTCGGCATGTTTGAACACGTCGGATATAAAAACTACGCGGAGTTTATGCGCGTGGTCCGAAAAGCGCTCAAGCCCGAAGGTCTCTTCCTCCTACACACCATCGGCGCGAATACAACGCGCCACGCCAACAATACATGGATCGACAAATACATCTTCCCCAACTCCATGCTTCCCTCTATCGTTCAAATCGGAAGAGCGATCGAACCCTCCTTCATGATGGAAGACTGGCACAACTTCGGCTTGGACTACGTGAAGACACTGCGCGCGTGGGACAAGAACATCGAGGCCGCATGGAACGCGCTCGAGACGAACTACGACGAACGCTTCCGTCGCATGTGGCGATTTTATTTGCGTTCTTCCTCCGCCACTTTCCTCGCCCGCCGCAATCAGCTCTGGCAAATCGTCCTCTCTCCACATGGCGTCAAAGACAGATGGGGATCCTGCAAAAGTCGATGAGATTGCGGATTG
>DNYJ01000036.1 GCA_003505155.1 Candidatus Uhrbacteria bacterium
TCTCCATCGAAGTCGGCGTTGAACGCGTCGCAGACGAGCGGATGAATCTGGATAGCCTTCCCCTCGATGAGCTTCGGACGGAAAGCCTGGATGCCAAGGCGGTGAAGCGTCGGCGCGCGGTTGAGGAGCACGTGAGCGTCCTTCACCACTTCTTCCAAAATGTCCCACACTTCCGGATAATCCATTTCGATGAACCGGTTGGCACTGCGAATGTTGTGAACGTATTCGCGGGAAATAAGTTTGGAGATGACAAACGGACGGAATAGTTCGAGCGCCATCTTTTTGGGAATCCCGCATTGGTCGAGTTTGAGGTGGGGGCCCACGACAATCACGCTGCGCCCTGAATAGTCAATGCGTTTGCCCAGAAGATTCTGGCGGAAGCGGCCCTGNNCGGTTGTTGCGGTTGATCACGCGGCGGTAAAGGTCGTTCAAGTCGCTCGTGGCAAACCGTCCTCCATCGAGTGGCACCATAGGACGCAAGTCCGGCGGCGTCACGGGGACGGCGTCGAGCACCATCCATTCCGGATGAATGCCGTTGATCTCAAGCGAACGCAGAAGCTTCAAACGCCGCATGAGCCGGTCGCGTTTGGTTCTGGAAGCCGTTTTAAGTTCTTCCTCAAGCGCCTTGGATGTCTCCGCAAGATTGACGCGCGCCAAAAGCATTTTAACGGCTTCGGCTCCGATGGACGCTTCAAAGATGTGTCCATATTTGAGAGACCAGTCCTGGTATGTCGTTTCGGAAATGAGAGACATCACCTTGAGTTCCTTGAGCTCCTGATCCACTTTGAGAAAGTCTTCCTCGAGTTCTTCGAGCTTGACGTCGCGAATCTGTTCGAGATTTTTCAGCTCGGCCTTGATCTTCTTCTCATCGCCTCCGAACTTCTCGGAAAGACGATCCGTGTCGCGCTTGAATTCTCCCTCGATGATATTCTTTTTCGTTTTGTACTCTGTCTTCACTTGATCCATTGTCGCCTCGCGAGCGGCTTCGTTCACGTCCGTGATGATGAACTGCGCAAAGTAGATGACCTTTTCCAGCTGGAGAACCGACATGTCCAGCACGGTGCCAATCTTCGAAGGCAAACCGCGCAAAAACCAAATATGGGACACGGGGCTCGCCAGATTGATATGCCCCATGCGCTCGCGCCGCACGATGGAGTGCGTCACTTCGACGCCGCATTTGTCGCAAATGATGCCCTTGTAACGGATCTTCTTGTACTTACCGCAGTAGCACTCCCAGTCCTTGGATGGCCCAAAGATTTCCTCGGCGAAGAGTCCGGAGCGCTCCGGTTTTTGGGTGCGGTAGTTGATCGTTTCGGGCTTCCCCACTTCGCCGTACGACCACTCGCGGATACGCTCGGGGCTTGCGAGGCGGAGACGAATGGAATCAAAGTCCGAAATTTTTAAGACGTTGGTGCGATGAAACATGGCCATACGTTTAAACTTGTCGTCCATTAGAAGATGCGTCGAGTTCGACTTTCTCTCCGTCTTTGAGAAGCTCGACGTCGAGCGCGAGACCCTTGAGTTCGCGCACGAGCACGTTGAACGATTCGGGGATGTTCACCTTGCGGATCGGTTCGCCCTTGATGATGGCTTCATACGCTTTGGAACGTCCCGGCACGTCGTCGGACTTGATCGTCAGAATTTCCTGGAGCGTGTGTGCGGCGCCGTAGGCTTCCAATGCCCAGACTTCCATTTCCCCAAACCGCTGTCCGCCGAACTGGGCTTTCCCTCCAAGCGGTTGCTGGGTGATGAGAGAGTACGGTCCGATCGAGCGCTGGTGAAGCTTGTCTTCCACCATGTGCGCCAGCTTCAAGATATACATGTACCCCACGGTTACTTCATGATCAAACGATTCGCCAGTGCGACCATCCAGGAGCGGCATCTGTCCGGTGCGCGGCAATCCGGCGCGTTCCAGCTCGTCCGCCACCGTTTCTTCCGAAATGCCGTTCAACACCTGCGTGACCGCATGGTAGCCAAGTGCGTTGGCGGCCAAACCCATGTGAAGCTCCAAAACCTGCCCGATATTCATGCGGGACACGACGCCGAGCGGAGTCAAAATCACGTCCACTGGCGTCCCGTCTGGCAAAAACGGCATATTCTCAACCGGCACCACACGCGAAACCACGCCCTTGTTCCCATGCCGTCCGGCGACTTTGTCGCCCACCTGCATCTTGCGCAAATCGGCGATGGACACCTGGATGGATTTGATGACGCCCGGAGAAAGCCTGTCGCCATCCTCGCGACTGAAGACGCGCACATCCACGACCTTGCCGTGTTCGCCATGCTCGAGGTACAGAGATGAGTCGCGCACATCGCGGGCCTTTTCTCCGAAGATGGCGCGCAAAAGTTTTTCTTCCGCGGAGAGTTCCGTTTCGCCCTTGGGAGTGATCTTGCCGACTAAAATATCGCCGGCCTTCACTTCGGCGCCCACGCGGATCACGCCTTCCATGTCGAGGTTCTTCAGCTTCTCTTCCGACACGTTGGGGATGTCGGCGGTGATGATTTCGGGACCAAGCTTCGTGTCGCGCACGTCAATCGTGTAGTGCTCGATATGAACGGAGGTGAAGCGGTCAGCCTGCACAACGCGTTCGGAAATAATGACGGCATCTTCGTAGTTATAGCCGTCCCACACCATGAAGGCCACAAGCATATTCTGCCCGAGCGCCAATTCTCCGTGATCCACCGCGGCCGAGTCGGCGAGAATGTCGCCTCGTCCCACGTTGTCGCCCGCGTTCACCACCGGACGCTGGTTGAGCGAGGTGGAGTTGTTGGAGCGCAGGAATTTGACAAGCTGATACGTCTTCGGGCCTTCCTTGCCCGTTACTTCGATGCGGTTTCCGTCCACGGCCGTAACAGTTCCCCCTTCCTCCGCCACGATCACATGGCCCGAATCCACCGCGGCGCGGCGCTCAATGCCGGTTCCCACAATGGGAGCCTCCGGCTTGATGGTCGGCACCGCCTGGCGTTGCATGTTCGTGCCCATGAGAGCACGCGTGGCATCGTCGTGTTCCAAAAACGGAATGAGCGACGTGCCCACAGAAATGATCTGGCGGGAGGAAACGTCCATGTAATTCACGTCGTTGCGCGCGACAAGTTGCGGCTCTCCGTATTTGCGAGCGCTCACATACGCATCAACGAACTTGCCCTGTGCATCGAGCTTCGTGGTCGCCGGAACCGTGATGGATTGTTCTTCCTTAAACGCGTTGACGTATTCCACGTCATTCGTCACAACGCCGTCCACCACTTTGCGGTAGGGCGTTTCAATGAAGCCGTAGTCGTTGATGCGCGCGTAGCTCGAAAGGTGTCCGACGAGACCGATGTTCGGACCTTCCGGCGTGGCAATGGGACAGATGCGACCGTAGTGCGTAGGATGCACGTCGCGCACTTCGAATCCGGCGCGCTCCCGTGAAAGACCTCCAGGGCCCATGGCGGAGAGGCGGCGCTTATGTTCAAGCTCGGCCAGAGGATTCGTCTGATCCATGAACTGCGAGAGTTGGGACGACATGAAAAATTCCCGCACGGCGCCGATCACGGGGCGAGCGTTGATGAGGCGCCCGGGAGAAAGCGTCTCGATGTCATAGGTGGACATGCGGTCGCGGATGATGCGCTCCATGCGGGCAAGTCCCACGCGAAAACGTCCCTGCAGAAGCTCTCCCACGGCGCGCACGCGACGGTTGCCCAAGTGATCCACGTCGTCTGGGTCGCCCTGCGCAATGTTGAGGTTGATAATCTCGCGCACGATGCGCACGAGATCATCCTTGGAGAGAATGCGGTTCTCCTCTTTGGCGACAAGCGTTTCATCCACCGGCAGATTGAATCGGATATTGAATTTGTAGCGCCCGACTTTGTGCAAGTCGTACCGGTCGAAATTGAAAAACATCGAGTGGATGAGAGAACGCGCGTTGTCGGCGGTGGCAAGGTCACCCGGACGGATGCGTTTGTAGACTTCCTTCAAGCCCTCTTCTTCGTTCTTCGAGATGTCTTTGCCGATGGTGGCTTCGATATAGCGGTTGACGGGATGAATATCCGCGTCCTTGAATGTCTCCAAAATCTCTTCATCTGTGGCCATGCCAAACGCGCGCAGAAGCGCGGTAACCGGCACTTTGCGCTTGCGGTCGATTTTCACCCAAATCACGTTCTTGGGATCGGTCTCAAATTCAAGCCACGCCCCGCGATTCGGAATGATCTTTGCGCCATAGTAGCGACGACCGCGGTAGACGTCGGCCGTAAAGAAGGCTCCGGCAGAACGCACGAGCTGGGACACGACAACACGCTCGACACCGTTGATGACAAACGTGCCACGCGGCGTCATGATGGGGAGGTCACCTAAGTAAATCTCCTGATCCTTTCTGTCACCCGTACGCTTGTTGACAAGACGCGTCTTCACGCGAAGAGGAGCTTCGAACGTTACGTTCTTTTCGCGAGACGTGCGTTCGTCGAACTTCGGCTCATCGAGATAGTAGTCGTCGAACGTGAGCTCAAGATCACGGCCAATGAAGTCGGTAATGGGGTTGATCTCATCGAACAGCTCGCGCATCCCGTCTTCGATGAACCAGCGATAAGAGGCACGCTGAACTTCGATGAGATCGGGGAGATCCATGGCGTCCATGGTGTCCACGAACGACTTGCGCTCGCGAGTTTTTAGAGGCATGCGGGCGAAACGGGGTTGAGGCATAGAAAACAAAAAGACTGCTTGTGGGTTCAAGCAGAAACTAATTTTGGGTTAAATTGAGGGGCGTAGTCACCTTAAGTATCCTATGATTAAGGCGCAAACCCTGTTGACCGTTCGGCAAGAAACGGGGAAAGTGCGGGGAAGATACCATCAAGGTAAAAAAACGTCAAATTTCAAAAGAGCGCCAAGGCGCCCCCGTAGGATCCGAGCAGATGCTCCATGATCGAGACTCCGCCTATGGCAGAGCCAGGTTGAGGTTGAGAGAAGAGCGGAAGAGCCGCGGCCGGAGAAGGTCGCCCACCTCCGACCGCGAGTTCTTCCGACGGGTAGTGCAGTCGTTGCGCGCCTACCCGCCGCTGATCAGCTCGACGTCGGCCTTCTGCATGATCAGCACGCACAGGCCTGTGTGTCCGCGGCACTTGGTCCGCATGGCACCTCCATTCCGTCCATTCTGCGAAGACTCCCGAGAAACTCGGGGGACGGTGTTGACCGATCCGTCCATCCACAGTGACATGACAAATTCTTTCACAAAATAAAAATCCCCGCAAGAAGCGAGGTAATTCAAGCACTTGGTTTCGAAGATGTCGAGCCAGTGCTTACTTATCGTCAACGATAAACGTCTTTGCGATCATTGATTGCATTGATGTCGATCCGACACATTTTGCCGTCAATCTCACAAAGGATTCGATAACGCCCGACTCGAATACGAAAAACTTCTTGACCAGTGAGTTTTTTCATTCGCAAGTGTTTCGTCTGTGGATAAAATTGCAGGGCGCGGAATATATCCTTCATTTTTTCACGTGCGTCTTTTGGGAGCGACCGAACAAATTCACCCGCATCGTCAGAAATGAAGACCTGGAACATAACGAAGATATCAGTTCAAGGTATTAAGAAATTGATCAAGAGGAGTATATTTTTTCTTTTTACTAATTTTTTTTGAGCGGTAATAATCAGAATCATTTGGAGTCAAACGCTCAATGATAAATGGTTCAGGATGTTCAAAATAATGCCGATAGATATGCCGGAAAAACTCACTGGTGTTCTCAAACCTCCCGCGCTTCATATCCTTCTCCAAACTTTGAGCGAGACTTTGATTAAAAGAAATCGTATACGTTTTATTCATACGGTTACAAGAGTATCACGAGCTTTTAAATCCTGCCAACGTTTGAAAGTTAGCCCATCGTCTTCACGACATCCAAAATCCCCGCAAGAAGCGAGGCGGCTCGAGCGATCTGTTTCGAAGAGGTCAGGCCAATTCTCAAAGACGGCAGAGGAGAGAGATTCCTGTCTCGCTTGAGCGAAACAAACCATCATGGAAATCGTCTTGACCGTGATCGCGATCCGCCCCGCTTCCTGCGGGGATCATCCACACAATCTAAGCTCTCTCCACACGATTGTCAACGCAAGATCTCTCTGCCGTCTACCGTCTACTCCCTACTTCCTCCTCCCTTTGCTATAATGCCTTCATTATGTCACGACGAAGACGGTACCGACGCAAGCTTTATATCAATCCCGAAACGATTCGCGGGATTGCTGTTTTATTTCTATTTGCTCTCGCGGGCATTCTCCTTCTTTCCATGGCGGAGTTGGCCGGCGAGGTCGGGCGCATTGTAAATTTCTACGCATCGCTCCTCTTCGGCTGGGACGCCTTCTTCATCCCCATCGTTCTTCTCCTCGTCGCCGCCGTCTCCCTCTATCCCGACAAGCGCTGGCTTACGACGTTTAAAACCGTCGGCATCATCCTATTCTTCCTCTCTTTGAACGGCCTCATAAATCTCGTCGCACTTCGAAACACGCCCGCCCCATCGGACGCCGACCTCATGGGTTCAGGCGGACTCGTGGGCGTTCTCTTTCAACGCATCTTTGAAAACGCCTTGAGTTTCTGGGGCGCCATTCTCGTTCTCTTGATTCTGATGATCGTCTCGCTCCTTCTCACCTTCAACGCCTCGCTCCGAACTCTCGTGGACGCCCACGCGCGCGTTCTTATTCCCATCTTCCGCTTCTTGCGACGGCTTGGATTCAGGGATCGCGAAGCTTTGGGCGAAGAAGAGGACGACGAGGATCTTGAAGAGTTGGATGAAGTTGAGGAGGACGAAAACCTCGACGAAGAAACCAACGAGGAAGAGGGCGAGGAGATTCGAAAAGTAAAACCCAAGAGCCGCGAGCAGGAAATTTCCGCGCTTTCCGAAACGGCTCTCACCACGCGCACACACCGCAAGATCGAAATCCCACTGGATCTTCTCGAACACCGATCGAATAAGGCTAAGTCCGGCGACACGGAACGCAACAAGACGATCATCGAAGAGACACTTGCCGAGTTCGGCATTGCCGTTGAAATGGGAGCCATATCCGTGGGCCCCACGGTGACGCAGTACACGATGCGCCCTCCGGGAGGCGTGAAGCTCACGCGCATCCTGTCGCTTCAAAACGACCTCGCGCTCGCGTTGGCCGCGCATCCCATCCGCATCGAAGCGCCAATTCCGGGCAAATCGCTCGTGGGCGTCGAGGTCCCCAACCAAAGCGTAGCGACCGTGAGCCTGCGCGAAATCCTCGAGTCGTCGGAGTACTTGAAGCAGAAATCCCCACTCGCCTTCAGCCTCGGGAAAGACGTGGCGGGAGGTATTTGGATCGCGGAGCTTGACCGCATGCCACACCTTCTTGTCGCCGGAGCCACCGGTTCTGGAAAGTCGGTGTGCTTGAACGCGATTATTTTGAGTCTCCTCTACGCCAACGGTCCGGACGATCTGAAACTCATCCTCATTGATCCCAAACGAGTGGAACTCACGAGTTACGAAGGCATCCCTCACTTGCTCGTCCCGCCGATCACGAAAGTGGACGACGCAGTCAATGGACTCAAATGGACCATCCGTGAAATGGAGCGGCGCTTGGATGTCCTCTCGAAATTCGGCGCAAAAGATATCAAGAGCTTCAACAAACGCTCCAAAGAGCAGATGCCTTACATCGTGGTCGTGATTGACGAATTGGCCGACCTGATGATGTCTTCTGGACGGGAAGTGGAGGCGGGCATCGTCCGCATCGCACAGCTCGCGCGCGCCACTGGCATCCACCTCGTGATCGCCACCCAGCGTCCGAGCGTGGACGTCATCACCGGCATCATCAAAGCGAACTTCCCCGGCCGCATCGCTTTCGCGGTCGCCTCGCAGACCGACTCGCGCACGATTCTTGACATGGCGGGCGCCGAAAAACTGCTCGGCCGCGGCGACATGCTCTTCACCACCGCCGAATTGTCCAAGCCAAAGCGTCTGCAGGGCGCGTTCGTTTCCGAAAGCGAGATCGAGCAGGTGGTGAACTTTCTGAAACGCTCCGGAGAACCGGACTACAACTACAGCGTGACCGAGCGCGAGAAAAGCGGCATCGTTTTTGACGGAAGCGACGAAGACGAAGAACTCTTGAATGAAGCCGTCCCATACCTCATTCGGTCCGGGAAAGCCTCCACCAGCATGCTTCAGCGCCGGTTGCGCATCGGATATTCGCGGGCCGCCCGCCTCATGGACGCACTTGAAGACCAGGGCATCATCGGAGCGCAGGACGGAGCACGCCCGCGCGAAGTGTTGATTGATGAATGGCCGCCGGCCGAAAGTCTTGATCGCCGTCGAGAGATCGAAGACCTCGAGCCACGTCGAGAGGAGGAACCTACGGAGCAAAAGACACTGGAGGAAAGTGATAAGGATGTCTTGGAGGAGGATGAACAAACCGAGGACAAAAACGAAGAAGAAGATATTGACATGCGCTATCTATGAGTTTCATGATCCGACCATTGAAACCGGGAAGCACCATCGGCGAAGAGCTTGCCACCGTTCGTCGGCGTCTTTCCATTCCTCTGCGGGAAGCCTCGGAGAAAACCAGAATCCAGCGGCGCTACCTGAAAGCGCTGGAGGAAAACCGTTGGCAGGATCTTCCTGAACCTCTCTATACAAGGAACTTCCTTCGAAACTATGCGAGGTTCCTTGGAGAAGATCCGGCCTACTTCCTCTCTCGATTTAAGGAAGAGCGTGGCTGTTGTGATCTTTTGACTCCATCCCAAATGCCACGCCAGCGCGTGCGCAAAGGACGGTTCCTTGTTACTCCTCGGCTCCTCAAGCTCGGAGTCCTTTCTCTTCTTTTGCTCGGCGTAACAGGCTACTTGGGATTCCAAGTGCGTAGCATTTTGGAACCCCCGTCTCTCTCCGTCGTCTCGCCCGAGGACGGTTCCAAAACGGATTCGGCTATCCTGATAGTCTTGGGGGTCATCAAGGAAGAGGCCCGCATCAAGGTGAACGGGGAAACCGTCTTACCTTCCAAAGACGGTACCTTTGAGGCGACGATCATGCTTGAGCGAGGTCTCAACATCATCGCCGTCGAGGGGAAAAAGCGTTATTCGCGTCCGGCCACGATTTACCGTATGGTGGTATTCGATCCGCCCGCAGGCGACCGCGCCGCGCTGTCTCTTTACGAATAAACGCCATACGATACCTTCGGCGTCAGAAGACGTTGACACCAAAAGGAGGACGAACCCTCGTTTTTATTTTCCCTTTTGTGCCTCGTGTTATGATGTGGAAACAATTTTGTTGTAAAACCGCCAAGACGCGCTACACTTAATCAACTTCCCTCCATTTTATTTTCTTTTATGACGACCAAAGACGACAAGGATGTCCGCAAGAGCGCCGCTCTCGAGGCTATTTCACACATTAAGGAACGCTACGGCGACGGCGCCATTATGAAGCTTGGGGAAGCCAAGACGGTTGACATTGATTCCGTAACGACCGGCTGTCTTTCGATTGATCTTGCACTCGGCGTTGGCGGCGTTCCGCGCGGGCGCGTTGTGGAAATCTACGGACCTGAATCGAGCGGGAAGACGACGCTCGCCCAGCATATCGTTGCCGAAGTTCAGAAGATGGGCGGAATTGCGGCCTACATTGACGCCGAACATGCGCTTGATCCAGAATACGCCCGTAAAATCGGCGTGAACGTTGATGATCTCTTTATCAGCCAACCAGATCACGGCGAACAGGCGCTCGAAATTTTGGAGACACTTGTACGCTCGAATGCGGTGGACGTAGTCGTGATTGATTCGGTGGCCGCTCTGACGCCCAAGGCGGAGATCGAAGGCGATATGGGCGATGCACACATGGGGCTCCAGGCACGTCTCATGTCCCAAGCTTTGCGCAAATTGACTTCGGTCGTCTCCAAATCTAACACGATCGTAATTTTCATCAACCAGATCCGGCACAAGATCGGCGTGTTCTTCGGCAATCCGGAAACAACGCCCGGAGGCAACGCGCTCAAGTTCTACGCCTCCGTGCGCGTGGAGGTACGCCGCGCCGCCCAGATCAAGCAGGGCGAGGCCATCGTCGGCAACCGCGTCAAACTGAAGGTCGTTAAAAACAAAGTGGCGCCTCCCTTCCGGACCTGCGAGTTCGACATTATGTACAACGAAGGCATCTCGATTTCAGGCGATCTTCTGGATCTCGGCGTTTCCTCCGGAGCCCTCGAAAAAAACGGCAACAGCTACACCTTCCCAAGCGGCGAGGAACCGGTGAAGCTCGGCGTGGGGCGAGAGAATGCCAAGCAATTCCTGCGTGAGAATCCAAACGTCATGAAAGATCTTCGCAAAGCGGTGGAAGAGAAGCTCAAGGAAAGCGAAGCCGCCTTGTAATCCATGACCAAGCGCGAAGCGTACAAAGAAGTTCTTCGACGATTGCGGCAACGTTACAAGAAGACCGACGAGACATTTGTCGTCTGGACAACGCCGCTTGAACTTGTGGTAGGCACGGTCCTCTCGGCGCAGTGCACCGACAAGCGGGTAAATCTCGTAACAAAAAATCTCTTCAAGAACTATAAGACCGCCAAAGACTACGCCAAGGCGGATTTGGGAACGCTCAAACGCGAAATCTACTCCATCGGTTTTTACAATTCCAAAGCCAAGTACCTCAAAGGGATCGGAGCGCGTCTGCTCAAGGCTTATGACGGAAAGGTGCCAAAAACGCTCGACGATCTCCTCACGCTTCCCGGCGTCTCGCGCAAGACCGCCAATCTCATCATGGCCAAAGCGTGGGGCAAACCCACCGGTGTGGCCGTGGACACGCATGTGCGCCGCGTCGCACCGCGTCTTGGGTGGACTAAAGAGACGAATAATGTGGCCAAGATCGAACGAGATCTCAACACCCTCCTCGATTCCAAAGATTACTTGGCTATCAACGAACACCTCATCATGCTTGGTCGAGATCTCTGTAAATCCACCCCCAACTGCGCCGCATGCCCCTTGCAAGACATCTGCCCGACGGGAAGGAGAAACCTCAAATCGAAAAGCGGGTACTAACCCGCTTCGCTATAGTCATCGACAGCGCTAGATATTCAATTATTCACCCGCTCGGAATAAGCCCCTGTATCCGTGTTCACAAGAATTTTTTCTCCGTCTTTGATAAAAATGGGGACTTGGACTTTGAGGTCGTTGTCCATGACGGCTTCCTTCGTGACATTCCCAGACGCAGTATCTCCCTTGACCGCCGGCGGAGCAGACGCAATGGTGTACTCGATTTTTTTTGGGAGCGCGACCGCAAGCGCGCGGCCTTCGTGCATGGACACCGTTACTTCGAGACCCTCCTTGAGGTACGGCACGCTTTCCTCGATCAGCTCTTTTGAAATTTCCACCTGCTCATAGCTCTGCGTATCCATAAACGTGTACAGCTGTCCGTCCGTGAACAGATACTGCATCTTGAGATACATCACTTCTTCAAACTCAAGCGTCTCCGACGACTTGAAATTATTTTCCACGACTTTACCCGTTTGGATATTTTTCATGCGCGTGCGCACGAACGAGCCTCCCTTGCCGGGAGCAACCCGCTGGAAACTCACAACGACCCACAAAGCGCCTTCGTAGCGGATGACCGTGCCGTTTTTGATATCGTTGGGGGATGACATAAGAAGGTTGAGAAAGTCTAAGAGGTCTAAGAAGTTGAAGGGGGACCGAAAAGGCGAACGGGAGGGAAGAGAAGAATTTCATCCAAAGACTTCGCTCCGAGGAGGGTCATGAGGAGACGATCCACGCCCAAAGCATTGCCAAAGGTCGGATTTTGGACGGATGGTAGCAGGCGCAGAAGCTCCTCGTCAATCGGGAACACCGTTTTTCCAAGCCGTTCCCTTTCGGCGCGTTCACACTCGAACCGCCGGCGCTGTTCGTCCGCGTCGGTCAGTTCTGTAAACGCGTTGCACAATTCGAGCGTGCCGGAAAAAAGTTCGAAGCGTTCGGCGTAAACGCCGTCAGGACACGGACGTGAGAGCGCCGCTTGCGGAAGAGGGTAATCGCAGATGACGGTGGCTCGATCCGTCGGCAGAGTTGGCTCGATCTTCGCAAGATACAGACGGTAAAACACATCTGACCAGCTGTCACTTTCATGCGTATGGATGTCAAGCCGCCGCGCCCGCGCAAGAAGCTCCTCGCGCGTACGCAATCCGACCTGCTCCACACCGAGGTTCTCGGCGAATAATTCCTCCATCCGCTTCACTTCCCATTCCTTCAAGAGAGGGTGTTCGACGACGTTGAGCGCGGTGGCAACCGCAAGGATCAGCTCGCGGGTTTGCCGCATGCCGGAACGATAATCCGCCCCGGCCTCATACCACTCGACCATCGTGAACTCCGAAACATGGCGTTCGTCCCATGCCTCTTCGTCACGAAACACTTTGTTAAGCGAAAAAATTTTTTTCATCCCCGATCCAAGAAGCTTCTTTAAGCTGTACTCCGGGGAGGTGATGAGAGCCGCTTTGCCACCAGCTTTGAGCCGTACCTCAAGCGGAGAGAGCGCCGGATCCATGTCGGGACTTGCGACAAGGAGCGGTGTTTCGACCTCCACGAAATCGCGAGAGACAAAAAAGAATCGGATGGCGGAGAGAGCGTCCATCCGAATCTTTGCGATCTGCGGTGAGCGAAGCTGAACCGTCGAGATCGTCTCGGCTGACTTCATATCAATTGACGACGAACGGAAGAAGAGCCATGAGACGCGCCTTCTTGATCGCCCCAGAAAGCTTGCGCTGATGGAAGGAGCACACGCTTGAACGCTTGCGCGCCACAATTTTTCCGTAGGAAGAAATGTAGCGTTGCAGAAGTTTCGTGTTCTTATAATCAACGTGATCGGTGTTGTTGACGCAGAACAGGCAGGGGCGTTCCCTTTTGAGCTTGGGAGTCGAGGATTTCTTTTGCATCATATTAGAACGGGATGTCTTCAAGTTTAATATCGTCAATGCCGTCAGAGGCAGTCACTGGACTCGAAGCGGCCGGAGAAGATGACACGGAAGCAGGAGAAAATGGAATGTCGGAGGAAGAAGACCCGCCTGGCGAAGGCCGGCCGAGCATCACCATGTTTTCGGTGATGATTTCGGTGGTGCGGCGTTTCTGTCCGTCCTGGCCTTCCCAGTCGCGGGTGCGGAGCCGTCCTTCAATATAGACTTTGCTTCCCTTGCGCAGATACTGCGCGCAGATTTCCGCCACGCGGCCCCATGCCACGACGTTGTGAAATTCCACTTCTTCCTGTTTCGCGCCGGACGCATCCTTCCAGACGCGGTTGGTGGCAACACCAAACGAGGTGACGCTTTGACCGCTCCCCGTCTGCCGCAGTTCCGGATCGCGAGTCATGTTTCCAATGATTTGAGCGCGATTGAGTGAACTTGCCATACAAAGAATCCGTCAAAGATTAGATGTTTTCGAGTGTATCATCCTTCAGAATCTCATCCAACTTTTTGTCGAGCTCTTCAACGCTCATCTTTGGAGCGAAAACCGTGGGGGGAGGCGGGGGCAATTCGCGTCTTGGAGCGCGAGGGCGCGGCGAGGATGGACGTTCGCGTTCGGAGAGTGGATACACGTAGGGCTGAAGTTCGAAGGCGGCCTGTGCTTCCACTTCGGTCATGGAGATCATCATGTGGCGCAAAATCTCCACTCCCATTTCAAGACGAAGGATGCGCTCCACCTTCAAAATCGCCGGCGGCGGGAGCGTAAGGTGCATAAGAACATACGTCCCATGCTTCTGTTTTTTAATTGGGTAGGCTAGAGGCTGTTTCGTGAGCACGTCGTGCTTTTTCACTTCGCCGCCTTCGCCCGTTACGAGCGCTTCCACCTTATTCATGACCTCCTTAACCTGTGGGTCGGTGAACGCTGGAGAAACGATATAAAGGAGTTCGTACATAGTGTTGGTCCCGCTTGGTGTCGGGACATCCAAATGGATATGGACAACTTATGATTTACGGCCGGCAGTGTAACCCGCAAGACCCCTTTCGTCAAACATGTCTGGTAACGACGTTACTAGAAGCCCCTATAAACACTGACGTTTGCAGGAGCTTAACTCCATGAGAGAGCCTTCTAAACATTTAATGAAATGTTTAATTGTGTTGTGACTGACAGGTGTATTCTGGAGGGCTAAGGTGGCGAGACGAAAGGAGAGACCCATGTCCGATAACGAACTCCATCAGAGATAGGCGGACGTTGCGCGTTGGACGGACGTTGCAGGCAACGTCCTTACTGCCTACTGGCTACTCCCTACTGCCTTTGCTACACTTTCGTCACATGCATTTCTTCATTCCCGGTACGCATCCTGAATTGTCGAAGGCGGAGCTGATCGCCCTCGACCCTTCCCTCTCCTTTTCTGTTTCTACTGACGAGGTTCTTGTCGGAGAGCTTTCACGTCCGGCGGGAGAGGTTCTGAACGCTTCGGCCGGCATCGTGAAGGCTGGAGTGATTTTCTCAGCCGTTGAAACCTATGACAAAAAAACCATCGCTTCCATTCTTGCCGCCACGATCGAGCCGGGGAGAGGGAAACTCCACATCGGCGTCTCCGTCTATGATGGTGATAACGCGACATTTCGAGATGTCCAAAAAGACAGCTCACGTCTCGGATTGGAGCTCAAGTCATTCTTGAAAGAGAGCGGCCGGAGCGTGCGCCTTGTTACAAGCCGTGAGCCGACGCTTTCGACAGTTGTTGTTCAAAAAAATCATCTGCTCAAGAGCGGCGTCGAGTTTGTGCTTGTCGTCACGCCAGAAAAAATCCTCTTGGGAGAAACAACCTTCGTGCAGGACTTCGAAGCATGGGGAACGCGCGACTACGGACGGCCGGCGCGCGATGCGAAATCGGGCATGCTCCCGCCCAAGCTCGCCCGCCTGATGGTGAATCTCACCCAAGTGAACCCAAGGGGAGCGCGGCTCTGGGATCCCTTCTGCGGCTCGGGGACAATTCTCATGGAGGCCGCCTTGCTCGGTTGTACACAGATCGTGGGAAGTGATCTCTCCGAGAAAGCGGTTGCTGACACGGAACGTAACATGCGCTGGTTGGAACACCATGAAAAGACTGGATCAGAAGTCACAACTCTTGTTCACGACGCAAGAGAACCTCTTCCGGAAGAACTCGGAACTTTTGAACTGATTGTCGCAGAAGGCTACCTCGGACCTTCACGCCGACTCAATCCAGAAGAAGCTTCCCGAGAAATCGAGGAGCTTTACCAAGAGTCCCTCCCACAAATCCTCTCAAAACTGAACGCATCTGGCACAGCTATCATCGCCATCCCCTTTTTCCAAACGGGGCAGAAAAAACAGTTCCTACACATTGAAACTCCAAAGGGCTTTACCATGGAGCGGGGACTTCTTTACGCAAGACCTCATCAACGCATCGGTCGTGAGATTTTAAAACTGCGCCGAAAATAAGAAGAGGGTGCTACATTTGTAGACACCCACGAGACGGCCATTGGCCGTAAGGAAAAGAAGGAAACTCTCGAGAAATGAAGGACCCCACCCCGATGAACATCGAAGCATGGTCTGTGAGATAAGACTCCCGAAGGAGCAAGAATTCAGTTATCTGAACGAACGAGTTCGGTGAGCGCGCGCGCGACGTGAACGCCCGCGACGCGAGCACGCCAGCTCTGGAAAGAGGGGTCGCCCTGGATGTTCGTCATGGGCTTCACGCCCGCCTCGACCGTGTGTGCAATCTCCGCGATGCGATCCAGTGTGAGGTTGCCCCCGACATGGAAGCGCATGACGCGAGGCTTCGGACGCACGGAGGAGACGACGATCGTGACCTCCTCACAGCCAAGAGGCGTGAACTGACCTCCCACCGCGAGCGAGATCTGTGGGAAGTCGAAAGCCCGACGCGGGGCAATCTTCTCGTAACTTGCCCTGAACCCTTCCTTGAGTGAAGGGAGTATGATCCCCCAAATGAAGGCGCCGTCCGGAAGGCCCAGGTGAGGTCCGAACAGACCGTCCCCCGTGAAGACACCCGCAATCGGCATCTGCCCCACACCTTCGAGCGTCTCGTACTCGACGAGAGCACCATAGAGCAGGAACGGAGCGACCGTGTCTCCAGCACGTCGCGCGACGCAACGAGACGAACTGCCCGTCACGTGACAGACCGTTCCTTCGGCCTTGAGACATCCGCCGAGCGCTTCGCGCCACAGCGGGTCCTGATTGTAGTAGTGGCACCGGGTATCGAGCGCGAGGTTGCCCCCGATCGTACCCACCTGTCGATGTTGAGGCGCCCCCACAAGACCGGCCGATTCTGCAAGTGCAGGGAAGCAGGCTCGAAGAAGCCCTTCTTTGCCTGACACTTCCGCGAGCGTGGCAAGTGCCCCAACGCGAAGAGTTCCATCTCCTTCCCACCCGACAGCGCGAAGATCGTTCGCAGGAAGTCGTGTGAGGTCGATGAGAACCGGAGCCGTGGGGCCGAGACCACTCTTCAGGTTGTAGTAGAGATCCGTTCCGCCGGCCACGAAAAGACCATCTCTGGGGTGATCCGCCTTCATGGAGAGAGCCTCTCTCACGCAACGAGGAGCAAGGTAACGAGTCCCTGCGGGAAGCGGGCGCATCAGCGTCCCTCCTTGTTGAGCCGATCAAGCGCCTCGAGCACGCGCTCGGGCGTGAACGGAAGTTCCGTTGGAGCCGTACCGATCGCCGCCAGAATTGCGTTGCCGATCGCGGGAGGCCCCGGCAGAAGCGGACCCTCACCAGCCTCCTTGGCACCATGCGGGCTCATGTGGTCTTCCGTCTCCACGATGAAGGAGACCACGTTGGGCGCGTCAAGCGCTGTCGTGATGAGGTGGCCGAGAAGATGGGGTTGATGAGGCAGACCCATCTCCTCGTCGTAGGTGAGACACTCGAAGCGAGCTTCGGAGTCCGCCATGGAGGCGCACCCCTGGACCTGCCCGTGCACGGCATCTGGATTCACGGCTCGACCGCAGTCGTGCGCAACCCAGATCTTCTTCACCGTGACCACACCCGTCTCTCCATCAACATGTACTAGCGCCACGTAAGCCGTCATGCTGTAGGTTGGAGAGGCTCCGATCATGTCACCTCGGTATCCTTCGACCCTCGGATCACGCTCTGGGGTAATCGTCATGAAGGTGCCCGTGACGTTCGGAAGCTCCTCTCCGGAAGTGCGTGCCTTCACGAAGGCTTCCCCAGCACGAACACAGGCGGTGCCAAGCATGATGGTTCCTCGCGAAGAGTAGGCGCCGAGATCCTTGGGACCAAGCGCCGTGTCACCCGTGATGACTCGAATCCGATCGCGCGGAACCTCCGTGACGTCCGAAGCAAGAACGGCAAGCATCGTGTCGATACCCTGACCAATCTCGGAAGCTTGCGTCGAAACGACGAGCGTGCCATCCGCTTCCATGCGGATCGCGACGTTGGACTGATCGTCGTCGTCACTTCCGTGAATAGCTCCCGCAGTGCCCGAGATGTACATCCCTACGGCGACTCCGAGGCCGTAGCCAGGAGGCAACCTATCACGCAGGTGCCAACTACTCGCCTGTTCAACCTTCTTGAGGCATTCGAGAATACCCGAGGACGGAACAGGGAAACCGTTCACTGTGAATTCACCCGAGGCGATGGCACCCTGACGCCGGATTTCCATCGGATCGATTCCGAGGCGACGCGACGCGCGATCGAGCAACATCTCGAAGGCGAAGCGGGGTTGGGGCGTTCCGTGTCCGCGCTTAGGACCCTGCGGAGGCTTGTTGGTGTAGACCCGAACCGATCGCGCGCGATAGGCGCCGATCTTTACGGGGCCACCAAGAAGCTGGAGCAGGTAGTAGGGCGTAATCGGGCCGAAGGAAGCGAAGGCCCCTCCATCGAGAACCACGTCGCTTTCGACGCCAACCACGTTGCCTTCGTGATCGACCGCAATCCGCATCTTGATCACCGTCGTGTGACGTCCGCGGTGGAGGTAGAAGACCTCTTCACGCGTCAAGGTGATCTTAACCGGAGCGCCCGCCAACTTGGAAAGCAGGCAGACAATCATCTCAAAGGGACCAATATCCGACTTCCCGCCGAATCCGCCACCCGTCTTCGTCTGCGTCACCCGCACCCGTTCGATCGGCTCACCCATGACGAGCCCCGCCGTGAGGCGAAGGTAGTGCGGGACCTGGGTGGAGGAAAAGAGCCGAAGCCCATCCTTGTCCCAGAAAGCCGTGGCACTATGCGTTTCAATCGCGACGTGATTGGATCCCGGATAGACAAACGTGTCTTCTTCGATGACGACGTCGGAGCGCGCAAACGCACCGTCAACATCACCGAAGTCCGGAAGAATCACCTCCTTGAAAACGTTGTTTCGAAGAGGACACCCCTTGCGAGGGTCAAGCGTGTGAACAAGAGGCGCACCCGGCTTGAGAGCCTGAAGCGCGTCAACGACGTGCGGAAGCACTTCGTATTCGACCACGATGAGGTTGAGCGCGGTAAGCGCCGTCGCTTCATCGTCAGCCGCGACTGCCACGACTTCTTGCCCCACGAACACGACTTCGCCTTCAGCGAGAGCCGTCTCGTCCCCCGCCCAGGGAATGATCCCGTAGCGGATCGCTCGTCCGTCCTCCCCCTTCTTGAAGTCCGCGATGGTGACCACGGCACGAACACCGGGAAGTGTCAGCGCAACCGAAGTGTCGATCGAGAGGATCCGAGCGTGCGCGTGAGGCGAACGCAAGATCTTCCCTACGAGCGTGCCAGAAAGGTGAAGATCATCACCGTAAACGGCAGACCCGTCCGACATCTCGGGAGCACGGATGTTGACGATGGGATTCTCGGGAGGCTCACGCGTTCCAGATGCCACCTCAACAGCGTCGAAGATGGGGCCGTAGCCCGTGCACCGGCAGAGATTGCCAGCGAGCGCTTCTGCGATCTCAACACGACTCGGCTTGGGCGCCCGCAGAAGAAGAGCTGAAGAAGACATGAGCATGCCAGGCGTGCAGGCACCACACTGAGCAGCCCCACACTTCCCGAAGGCTTCCTGAAGAGCCTGTCCCTTGGGGCACTGCTCCGCGAGACCTTCGACCGTCACAATTTCCCGTCCTTCGACGGAAGCCACGAGGGTCAGACAAGCGAGAATCGGCTGGCCGTCCCTAAGGACGGTGCATGACCCGCATGTCCCCATGTCGCACCCCTGCTTCGTGCCAGTCAGACCGGCATCCTCGCGCAGAAGCTCGAGAAGTGTACGGCCGTCGGGCACGTCAAAGGAGGAAGGAGAACCATTGATGGTGAAGGATCGCTTCGTCATCACGCACCTCTGTGAAAGTTCGCCGTTTTTGAAAAACGGACAGTCGTTGTCTATCATCGCAAAAAGCTTCTGTCAACGCATTTCTTCTAAAATAAGAGCTCTTCACGAGATGAGTAAGAAATCATCGATTGACCTCTCGCTTTTTTTTTTGTATAAAGAGTCATGTGAGTGACAAGTATGAAAATTGGGCTTTACATTCTGGAGTGTCATAATGGGAGATACTACAAGGGCCCTTAGCGCAGCTGGTAGCGCGCCTCCATGGCATGGAGGAGGTCACCGGTTCGATCCCGGTAGGGTCCACCAAAACACCGCCAACACATCGTCACACGCGTGGCGGTGTTTTGTTTTTTCGAGCTCTTCGGATTGTGCGGGAGAAAAAATAATGCTATCTTCGAGCGCGTATGTTGCAAGTCGGTATCGTGGGGCTCCCGAACGTCGGCAAGTCCACACTCTTCAAAACGCTCACTAAGAAACAGGTGGACTGCGCAAATTTTCCTTTTTGCACGATCGAGCCCAACGTGGGTGTTGTCGAGGTGCCCGACCAGCGGTTGCACGAGCTTGCTCGCGTCTCCAATTCGGCCAAAGTGATCTCGACCGCGATCGAGTTCGTGGACATCGCGGGGCTCGTCAAAGGCGCGTCCATGGGCGAGGGACTCGGCAATAAATTCCTCGCCAACATCCGCGAGGTGGATATGATCTTGCACGTCGTACGGGATTTTCAAGACGGAAACATCGTGCACGTGGACGGCGATGTGAATCCCTTGCGCGACGTGGAGACGATTGAAACGGAGCTTGCGCTTGCCGATCTTGGAACGGCAGAGAAGCGGCTGGATGCACTCAAGAACAAAGCGAAGTCGGGAACAGATAAAGAAACAATGCGCCGCCTCGCCCTCTTGGAAGAGCTCGTAGAAAAACTCGGACGCGGCGAGACGGCAAACACGCTTTCTCGCACAGCGGAAGACGAACTGTTCTTGCGTGAGATCAATCTTCTCACCGATAAGCCGATTCTCTACGTCGTCAACGTGGATGAAAAAGCGGCGGCGAATGCGAGCTGGACAAGTCCGCTTGGAAAGACTCGGCGCGCCCTCTCGCTCTGCGTGAAGACAGAGTCCGAGATCGTTGATCTCCCCAAAGAAGAGCAGAAGGAGTTTTTGGAAGCGTTGGGTCTCAAGGAAACGGGACTCGATCGTATCATTTCCGAGTGTTACGCGACGCTCAATCTCGTTACCTACTTCACCTCCGGAGAAAAAGAGACGCGGGCGTGGACGGTTCCATCGGGAACCAAAGCTCCGCAGGCGGCCGCGGTCATCCACACGGATTTTGAAAAAGGATTTATTCGCGCGGAAGTCATCAACTGGAAAGATTTCGTAGAACTCGGCGAAGCGGGAGCCAAAGAAGCCGGAAAGCTCCGCATCGAAGGCAAAGACTACGTCGTGCGCGACGGAGACACGGTGCATTTCCGCGTGAGCACCTAACGGGGACTGTTGGAGCTGTCGGCGATCGGGGACGAAATTTTGAACCGCAGGCTCTCAAAATTTGTCCCCAATCGCAAGCTACCTCTGGAGATTAGGGTAACTCTATTGTTGTTTCCATTGCTTCCTCCAGCGGTTCGGGAAGCGCGGCGCGGAGCTTACCTTCTTCCAAACGTTTCAGCCGGGCGGCGACGAGCGGATGCCCCGGCTGGAGTTCTTCAATTTTCTCTATCTCAAGAATGGCGCCGTCGAGATTCCCCTCGATTTCATAGATCGACGCCAAGAACCAGCGGGCATTTAAGAAATCCGGCTGAAGTTCAATCGCGGCTTCGAATTCCGTTTTCGCGCGGTCATAACGCTCCATGCGCATGGAAAGCTGACCAAGCTGGAACGCGACGCCGACGTCGAGCGGATGGTACTTGCGAATAGCATCAAGCTTCGCAAAAGCTTCATCGAGTCTCCCCTGTTCTGCATACACGCGGGCGAGATAGAAGTGTGCGGGAGCATAGTCGGATTTGATCGCGATCGCCTCGCCCAGCCTCTCTTCCGCCGATGCCAATTCGGCGTTTTGCGTTTGCCGCGCTTCCTTGCGCACAGCTTCGTCCGTCGCCTGCGTCAATTGGCCAGCCACCGTTGCAGAAGCGAGGTGCGTGCGAGCAAGACCCACGAGCCCCAACGGATTGTTGGGTTCAAGAAGAATCGCACGCTCGTAGGAAAGTTTGGCAAAACGGTCGGCGCCTTGCACGAGAGACGAAAGCTCGCGATAGACATCCGCGCGAAGACGCCAGTTCAACACATTGTACGGAGAGAGATCCGTCGCGCGCTTTGCCGCATTGATGCTCGCGCTCGTGAGCGCAGTGAGCTTCTGCGTGTCCTCGGACGAGAGGGTTGTTTCCGGCCGATTAAAGAGCGTATCGCTCGCTTCAAACAAGAACGCCTCTGAAAGGTTGCGAACATACGCGTCATTGTAGCGATTGAGCGTTACGGCTTTGCTAAGACGCGCCACCACTTCTTCGATAGACGCGCGGTTACGGTCAAGTCGAATCGCTCCCGCAAACTGCGCTTCCGCCATCTGCCGTTCAACGCTCACAAAGAAGAGGGTCAGCACGCCCACGGAAAAGAGAACGAAGATAAAGCTCATCAAAAGGCCGAGGCGAGGCGACTGTCCCAGCTTGACGCGAACTCCGCGCAAGAGTTGAGCCACCACAAGAGCGCTCAAACTATAGAAGAGAAATTGAAGCGTGAGGTTCCATGAATAGAGAAAGGCCGAGACGGCGAGCGTCGTCCATGAGGAGACAAGCGCGAAGTGAATTTTCCAGACGGCGTGCTCGCGCTCTCGCATGAGAACGCGCAGGCCTCCCGCAAAAAGCCCCAAAAGGAAGAGAATGAAGAGCGAGGCTCCCAGAACGCCGAGCGTCGAGAGCATTGTAAGAAAATAGGAGTGCCCCCGATCGAACCGCGTGTTCCAAAAGACTGTCTGATTCACGTCCGCCGGACGATGCTTGGTGTAGTCAAAAACGTAAGTGCCGGGACCAGACCCCAACAGCAAGGAATGTTCCTGCCACGTTCCTTTGGCAATGTCCCAACTCGCCGACAACGTCGGGGTTACTTCCACGGGGAGAGGAAGCGCGTATGGCCGCGGAAGAAACAGGAAGAAGATAGCCGTCACCGAGAGAATCATCGGAAGGATGAAACGGTTGGTTTGTGGAAACTCGGAAGTGCGAAGAAGACCGAAGAGAAAAAGGAGACCGCAACCGACCAGCACGAGCACCCACAGCGCCCAGAAGTCGAGCGCGAGGAGAAGGAAGAGCGTGGCAAGCGTGATGAAAACGACGAGACTTTTTTCCACCGCGCCTTTCGAGCCCGCAAGAAACACGTCGCGCTCTTCGCGGCCGGAGACGAGAGAGAGGGCAATCCCCAACACGCTCATCGTTACTGCAAACACGCCGAGCGCGTTTGCGGTACCCACGGTGTTAAACGCCGAGCCTTGCAGAAATGCCCACGGAAAAACCGACGCGCCAAGGACATTGCACAAAGCAAGAAGAAGAACGAGCGCGGCGGAGAACAAGAGCGCGGCAAAGAAGCGACGCTCAAGCGACTCTTTGCGAATCGTGTGCGTGAGGAGGTAGAAAAGAACGGTCAGTGCCGCGATGGTAAGAACACTCTGATACTCCTGCGCGGATCCGCCCATCCAGCTCGCGTATCCGGCAATGGAAAAAATGCCGGAGAGAACGACGGAGAGAAGAAAAAGAAGCGGAAGAGCATTCTGCCACCCGCGCACCATCACCACTTCACGCTCAATCAAGACACGACCGACAAAGACGAGCGTGGCAATCGAAACGGCGACGAAAAGTAGCGTCTGCTTGTTGATCTCCAAGACGTCGAGCGTCCACGGGAGAAAAAAGAGGGGGAGAAGAAACACGAGGCCGAGAATCAGCCATTCGTTGGCAAGAACGAGCGTACGCGCGAGAGATGGTTTCATAATGGACACAGTATACCAAAAAACGAAACACACCGCGTGGGGTGCGGTGTGTTTTTTGTCCGGCTCTTTGATGGGCCGAACGGTGATGAGTCATGTTTTGTCCGAAGACGAGCTTCGAACAAAGCAGACATGTAAAAGAACGCAGATCTATCCTTCCGAACCTTCCGACGCGACTCCCGCGTCGTCATGAGAAGAGTCAGAAGGGATCTGTTCGGGTTCAGGCGACTCTCCATCGCTCGCTGGCTCTTCCCCAACAACCTCTTCGATTTCTTGAACTTCTTCAGTCTCTTCAACCTCTACCACTTCTATCACTTCCCCGGCTGCTCGCTCTGCTCGGCCGGGTCCGGCTCTGCCGGATACCACCTCTTCAACAATCGGCTCCGGTTCTTCCTCAATATCCGATTCTCCTTCTGGCGAAGATTCTTCGGCTGGGCTCGGAATGACAACCGGTAAAGTTTCTTCAACCTCTTGCATCTCTTCAACTTCTTGAACTGCTTCGACCTCTTCAACCTTCGGCGTCAAATCCGTTTCCTCCACCTCCGGCTCTTTCGGAACATCCGGCGTCTCAATGACAAGATCTTCTTCACGCTCAAAATCTTTGCGCACGCCGATGACATACCAGTCCACAAGAACGCCCGAGGATGAACCGCCGACTTGGACGATGTCAAACTTGCCGTCCTTACGATTCGTGACGTACACCGCAATCGGTGCGTTGGGGCTTGCGAGGATTCGCAGAGGCGCCATGTTGGAAACGACCGAAAGGAAGTTTGGATCTTCTTTGACGAGATCCACCGCTACCTTGCCGCCGGAAAGTTCTGCCGTGCCGGCAAGCGTTACGTACACTTCGGGGGAGGTCGTCGCGTAGGTATCCACAAGATCGCCGTTGTAAGCCTCAATCGTTGTTGTGAGCGTTCCGCGAGTTCGAAGATTGCCTTCCGTCGTGATCTCCCAAAGCATTCCCATGCCCGACATCGAGCCGATATTCAAAATGTCATTTGAACCGATGTAGAGATCGCCAGAAAGGTCGAGGCTCGAAAGTGAAGCGCCGCCCAAGCCGGAAGCCGTATTTTTCGCTGAAGTCGGAAGACCATTCCAGTACGTCGCATTGATGAAAGCGATGATCTTCCCCGACGCCTCCGAAAAATTCTCAAGAGCAAACCCAAGAATCATGCCGGCGTCTTCCGCCTTCATCGCCACGCCCGAAGCGGAAGAGACGGTGAGCGCGTCGCCAATCTTGATTTCCCCGCCCTCGTTTGACACGCGTGTCGGCACGCGACCGGCAAGCGCGATCGGATACTGCCCCTCCTTGTTGTCGCCCGCAAGAAACCCAGGACGAGTGGAAACAACACCGGCAATGCGCGCACGAGTCTCGAGACTTGAACGCTCGACAGATTCTTTTTGCGAAGCAAAGACGACGATGTCGCCCGCTTCGAGATTTTGTGAAGAAGGAAACATCTCGGCAAAATCATAGCTTCCCGTCGCCCAGCCGCTCGCGTTCGTGCGCATGAAGTCGCCGCCAGAGCCTGCGCTGCCGTCGTAGAAAATGTAACGATTGGTTTGGGGAGTCCCGCGGTCGGAGGGATAGAGATGGTCGCCAACGACGACGTCGCCCGCCACCGAGAAGCCTCCATCTTGATCCACATACGCCACTTCCGCGTCCACCGCATTTTTGATCGAGAGACGATAATCGGTCGCGTTCGTCACGCTGGTGCGAAGAGAAAAGTCGCGGTCAGAGACGGCAATGTCGAACGCCGAGCCGCGCAGAATGAGCGAGGAAGAATCAACCGCTGTGGCGGAGGGTGTCGCGTCCGAGAGCGAAGAGAGCACAAGATCCGTGTTCACACCCACCGCGCTCCCATCCGCCACAATTTTTCCCACCGGGTTCCACTGCAAACTCATAAACACTTCGATGGGACTTTCGGCTCCCGTATAACTCGCGAGAGCAAACCCGAGAATCATGCCGGGATCATCCGCCTTCTTCGCTTCTCCCGGAACGGAAGAACTCGTGAGCGCATCGCCCGGAGCGATCGCCCCGCCCTCCAAATTCACCTTTACCGGCACACGTCCGGAAAGCGCGATAAACCGTTCGTTCGCACTCATAACATCGTCCTCACCGTTGCCAAGCATAAGTCCCGGGCTCGTCGAGACAATACCGAAAAGCTGTTCGCCCGAGGTGCCCGAGGCTTTCACCAAATCACCCGCAGACGTAAGAGCCACCGCGTCTCCCGCCCCAAGCGCCACGTCCGCCACCACATACGCCTCTGCAAGGTCGGCGGCACCCACACCTACAGCATCGTCTAAGAAAAGTGTTCCGTCCGTTTCGAGACGCATGAGGTCATTGTCAGAACTGATAACGCCGCCAATCGTCCAACGCAAGTCGGATCTTGCCCCATTCGTAATCGTCGCCGCGCCGGAAGCCGTATACATTTGCCAGTTGCCGGCGGTCCCGCCCCCATCGCTCCCAAGCACGCTGACGATGGCGAATCCTGCCGTGTCGCCCGTCATGACATCAAGTGTTGAATCTCCTGAAGCAGTCCGAACCGACGCATCGCCTCCATCGAGCCGCAGATCTCCGTCTGCTTCGATATCGCCCACGGCATAGAGGTCGCCCGCGCCCGTCGCAAGCGCGTTATTCGTGTCAGGTGTCGCATTGCCATCCACTTGAAAAAGCGATCCGTAAAAATAACCGGAATAGTTCGTGTCCCCGCCCGAAGCCGTTGAGCGTACGCCGTACGCCGCAGTCGTGCCGTCAACACCCGTTGTCGCAGAGACATTCACGCCGTAAATCGTCGGATCGGTGCTTGCCTGCGCCGTGTTCATCGTAACGTTGATGCCAGAAGGCGTGTTCGCGCTGTTAAGAGTCAAGCCTCCGGAAGAATCTAGCGAGACGGAAATCCCCCGGGCGTTATTGATTGTGCCGGCTGTGCCTTCCAGTCCGAGCTCAAGCCCATTGAACGTCTCCATCGTTGCGGCAACGGACGGCGCAAAGTTTCCGTAAAAAAGATCGAGCGTGCCCGTTAGCGTTCCGGGAGAAGCATTGTAAAGAAGGGATCCGTTTACCGCGACGGCGCTATCAATATCGGCGACACCGTTCAGTGTCACCTCACCCAAGACGCCGTCCACATCCGCCCAAGTTGAAGCCGCCGAAGCCGACGCTTTTCCGCGCACGCCAGACATGGATCCGGCGTAGGTAACAGCCCCCGTCGTGGACGCCGTCCCGCTCAAGCCGATCAAGGCTCCGGACCCGCCGGAGGCCACCGCCGAAGCGGAGGTGAATTTTCCTCCCGCGGCTTCTGTCGTAAATGCCGCCGTTGTGTTCGTGAGAGAAGACAAAACACTCGAGCAATTGGAAGTGCAAGCAAGACTTTCGGTGAGCGTCAGTGTGTCGAGTGTCCCGACCGAAGCCGTGCCGCCAATCGCCGTATGTCCACCGATATCGAAATTGCCCGTACCGGCACTGATATTTTGATTGTTCGTTGTGTTGATGGAAAGCGTGCCGCCCGCCGCCGTCTCAATGGAGCCGGCAGAAATCGTCATGTCCGAACCGAAGAGAACGGAACCGTCGGTGTAAAAATTCCCCTCGACGCCAAAAAGCCCCGCAACGAAAAGATCGTCTCCTCCAAGACTGAATCCGACGTTCGCCAGCGTCTCCGTCGCGGACGTGGAAGCGCCTACGACAAGATCGCCTCCGAAGAAACCGTCGTCCACGGCCTCGAAGTCGTCGCCCACGCGCAAGTCGGACGCGCCGGAGGAACTCACATAGGTAAACGCCGCGTCGGTTCCCACAATCGCGGCCGCATCGTCTTCATACGTGCCGTTCGTCCCCACTTCCCAAAGCGAAGCGCCTGCGGGAATGTCGGAGGTGAAGGCCACGGTTCCCGTACCGTTTTGAAACGTGATGGTGCGATCAGAAACCGTAGGATTCGTGATGGCAAAAATCGTCTCGAAATCATCGGCGGAAGACCCCTCAAATACGAGCGCGTTCGTTCCGGCAAAAACGGCTCCCGTAAAATCATAACTGCCAGCCGCCGTGTCGCCCGAGTTGAAAAGGAAGACATCGTCCACGTCGAGCGTGTCGCCCGTCAGCGTCAGACTCGAACCGCCCACGAGGTTTGTGTTGTCGGAAATGTCCACACTGCTTAAGACCGCAAGCGAGCCAAGACCGAGGTTCGTGCGAGCCGTTGCCGCACTGCCAACGTCGGAAAGGTTGTTGCTTCCGAGAAGAAAGGAGGCCGAATCCACGCCGTCGAGCGTTTCAGCATTCAGCGCGTAGGGTGCGGCGGTCAGTCGTTTGCGTGGAGAAAGTGGCTCGCCCCCGACGGTTACGCGCAGATACAGGGCCGCATTGTCGGCAAAAATCGCGTCGCCGATCGCGGCGTACGCCGGGCTGGCGCCCGTGTCTCCCAAGTCTTCGGAAAAGAGGCCATCGGTTAACGTGATAGTTCGA
>DNYJ01000032.1 GCA_003505155.1 Candidatus Uhrbacteria bacterium
CACGGCAAACTTTTTTGATTATCCAGAGCGTGAGATGGAGGCCATCGGAGCTGTCCGGTTTGATCCCAGCGTCGGTGCCGTGCAGGATGCGTCGAATATGACGGATCCCGAGACGCTCCCCGATCATCTCGACAACGGTGAAGAGTACGTCGGGAAGCCATTGATCGACAAAGAGCTCGGTCGCGCGTTTGCCGTGCGCCGCGACGACTACAAGTTCTATCAAAAACTCGGCCTGCCATTCCCGCGCCGACACTATATTACCCGTGTCCGTTCTCTTGCTCGGATGGCCAACACATTCACCTCAAGCGAACGTGCCTGTGCCAACTGCTCCAAATCCATCACCGTCGCCGACAACCTGACGTTCAAGAACAGGAAGGTGTATTGTTATGGGTGTTACTTGGAGTATNNTGCTTTGACGGGAGAGAAGTGGATAATGACCGAGGAAGAGATTGGGTGGTACAAAAAATTCAATGTGCCGCCGCATCCGTGGGCTCCTTTGGTGCGTCTCAAGCATTTGATGGGTTTTCCGTCCGGGATTGCGATTTGGAAGAAGCCTCACGCGGAAACTCACGAGCCGATTCTCTCCTTTGTGCATCCTGACAGTCCGTATCAAATCATCACTGACAAAGAGTGGTTCAACCGCGAGTTTGCGCAAACCAGGCTCGAGCTTAATCCAGCCAAGCCGTTCTTTGATCAATTCCGCGAACTGGCTTACTCCATTCCCGTCGGCAATCTCCGCGACGATGGCTCGAATGTGAATTGTGTCGGTGTGGATATCATCACCAGTCAGGATTCCTACATGATGTTTGGCGGGTACGGAAACAAACGGAATTTTTACAGTGCGATTACTTATCTCTCGGAAGATTCCTGCCTTTTGACGAATGTCAAGGCGATTCATCGTTCCTATATGATCAATGCGTGCGCGGATCTTCACAACTGCCGCTACTGTTTTCAAAATGGCCAGTTGATGAACTGCACGTTTTCTTTTGCTTGTGACAACCTCGAGAACTGTTACGGCACCTGCAACCACAGCCATAAGAAATATCTTTTCTGGAACGAACAGCTCTCGCAAGGAGAATGGGAGAAATGCGTTGGCGAGATTGACTTGAGCGATCGACGTGTTTGGGATGCCGAAGTGGCGAAGTTTCACAAAATGGTAATGGAGGATACCTACTGGCCGCAGGATTTTCGCGTCGAGCCGCTTGAGGACTGGAGCGGGGAGTATCTTCTCACGGCGACGCGCGTGCATGATTCGTATTGGATTGATAAAGGCCTAGATCTCTATCATTGCTGGGTTCATGCGGAAACGGAGCAGAGCGCGTTTACGGTATGGTCAGGTTGGGGAGACCGTGCGTATATGTCGAGCGACTTGTTGACACCTCATGAGGTGAAGATGTCCATGCGTCTTTGGAGGTCGCAGAATATGGAGTACTGCATGGACTGTTATGATTGCGAGAATTGTTTTGGGTGCGTTGGCTTGCGCAAAAAGACGTTTCACATTTACAACAAACCGTATGCGGAGGACGAGTACTGGGCGCGCGTGGACGAGATCAAGTGCGCGATGCTCGATCGCGGAGAGTATGGGATGTTTTTTCCGGCGGAGATTTCTCAAGTCGGTTACCAGTTCTCGATGGGGCAGATGTTTCTTGGGTACACAGACGCGGAGCTTGATGCGTTCGGCGCGTCTCGTTTCGATACGAACAAAGGCAATGTGGATGTTGGGGACAAGGTGATCCGATCGTCTGATCTTCCAGACCGACTGACAGACGTAGATCCGGCGCGTCACATCGGCAAGCCGATTCTTGATGAGAAGCTTGGACGCATGTTTACGATCACGCCAAGCGAGTTCAAGTTTTATCAAAAACACGGCGTCCCAATTCCGCGCGAGCATTTTCTCACGCGCATGACGAACTTGTTTCGACACGCCAACACGCCAATTCCGGAAGATGTTACCTGTGCCAAGTGCGGGATTGAAGTGAGAACGTGGAAGAACGCACTCTTCTCCGGTCGCCGCCGCGTGCTGTGTCGTCCATGCTATCTCAAGTATCTAGAAGCACGTGGCTAAGAGCTCGGCTAATTCGCGCGAATAGGCGAATAGTTTATGTCCAATACACCCAACTTCGATCAACGTCTTAACGCCATCCTCTCTTCTCTCAAGCCGGGGGAAGAGCGCGTTTGCGCGCTTACGGGCAAACCGTGGATACTCGACGAGACGGAAATTGCTATTTGCAAAAAATTCCGCGTGCCGCCGTCGAAGATAAAACCCGGGACGCGGATGAACATGTTGAACGGTTACAATACGGGGCTCGCGATTTTTTGGAACACGGATGTCTCGACGGGGAAACCAATCATCTCTGCCATCCATCCTGATCTCCCGTTCAAAGTTATAGACGACATTGTTTGGTACCGGCATGATTTTTCGGACAAGGGCGTCGAGATCAACCTCGAGCGTCCAGTCATTGATCAGATCTGGGATCTAGTGCAAGTCGTGCCGGTGCGAGCCAAACGCAATCGCGATGTGGACGAAAAATCCATTGCGGTCGGCTCCGTTCAAACGCACGAGGGTTATATGACGTGCTCATCGGGGGCGACCAGATCGTGTTATACCTACGCACAGTTCGGAGCGGAAGACTGCATAGACGTGACGAACGGTTACGAAGCTGCTCGATCCTACGCCATCAGCGATTCGCACAACATTGTGGATTCGGAGTTTGTGTTCAGCTCCCATCGTTGTCTCAAGAGCTCGTTTCTTTTTGACTGCCGAGACTGCGAATATTGTTTTGGGGCGACGAACAAACGGCACAAAAAATTTCTCTGGTTTAATGAACAACTCTCGGAGGAGGAGTGGAAGAGATGTCGAGCGGAGGCGGATCTTGGATGTCGAAGTGTCGCGGATGCTTGGCTCGCGAAGTTCTACGGGTTTTGGCGCGAGGAAGGCGTCTGGCCTGCATTGTTCGGAATCAATAATCAGGAATGTGAGGGCGAGCATATTTTTAACTCGGTACGATGCCGGGAAGCGTTTTGGATGGAGAAGTGCATCGATTGTGTGCGTTGCCGCTTTGGACTCGAGGGAAATGACTGTGCCTATTGCAGCGGATTCGGTTGGGAGGCGCGCAGTTACATGTCTACCGGCGGTGTGGGAGGTGCGGACAATAAATTCACGATGGGGAACAATGACAGTCTTGGGCTTGAGTACTGCGCGATGTGCGACAATTGTCAGTATTGCTTTGGCTGTGTTGGGCTCAATAAAAAAGAATTCCACATTTTTAACAAACCGTATTCTAAAGAGGAGTACTGGCGCCGAGTGGACGAGCTTAAATGCCGCATGCTGGATGATGAAAGTTACGGCGAATTTTTTCCCGGCAAGTTTTCTCTTTCCGGATTTGAACACTCGGCTGGCGCGGTGTACTTCGATTATCGTGAACGCGATCTCGAACGCTTCGGTGCCATTCGCGTGGATGTGGCGCGAGGACTTGTGCTTGCGCCAAAGCGGGAAGACAGCCACGTCGTGCGGCTCCGACTTGATGAACTTCCTGATTGCGTTGATGAGGTTCAAAACGGAATTCTCAATTCGCCGATTTATGATGAGGAACTCGACCGCGATTTCAGCATCGTGCCGCGCGAGCTTGCCATGTATCAAGAAAAACGCTGGCCTCTGCCGCGCCGCCACTTCATCGCGCGCCTCACGCGCTGGCTCCGTCATGCGAACTCGCCATTCTCTGAGGAGGTTGTTTGCGGGGAGTGCAAGAAAAAAACGCAAACGTACAAGAACTTTGTCTTTGGCGACGATCGGATGGTTTACTGCATGAGCTGTTATAATGCATTTATTGAAAAAGTAGGGTAGACTTGTCACGACGTGACAATACATCCCTATAAACATTGATGATATTGTCACGTCGTGACAATTATCCACAGGTATGACCAGAGACATTGAGCTTTCCGTTGATGAAATTTACCACGTCTACAATCGTGGGGTTGATGGGCGGAATACATTTCTTACTGATGCCCACTTCCGCAGATTTTATGAGTCCATGTACTTATTTAACGATGTCAACTTTGAAGACGCTGGAGGTGGTTGGAATGCGAGGATGGCTGAACTTAATACCATGCGAGTGACTGGATATGATCCTCGCGAACGACTTGTAGATATTATCGCTTTTAATCTCATGGACAATCACTTTCACATGGGCTTAATACCCGCGGTCGAAGACGGTGTTTCGATCTTTATGCATAAGCTTCAAATGAGCCATTCTAAGCACTTAAACTTTGGGCTGGATCGGTCAGGCTCATTGTTCAACCGACCATTTAAGGCTAAGCACGTGAACAATGCGGCTTACGCTGATTTTCTACCCATCTATATTCATTGGAACTCAGGGGATCGTTACGGAGTACCATGGAGGGAGGGGGTGGTAGAGGATTGGGCTGGGGCGTTGGCATTGCTCGACCGGCACCCGTGGTCGAGTCATGGTGTCGCCATGAGGCGGTCACAAGATCTCCCTGTTGTGGATGAGCGATATTTACATGGTATGTATGGTTCCCCCGAGGAGTATATAGATCACATGCGTCAGTGGAGCACAAGGTACCGTGACCAGTTAAAAGAAATTGAAGATTTTGTCACTGATGATATTGTCACGACGTGACAATATCATCAACGTTTATAGGGATATATTGTCACGTCGTGACAATTATCCACAGGTAAGCTTATGAGCAAAACTCCAAATTACGATGCGAAAGTGAAAATCATTCTTGATCAACTAGGGCCGGGTGAGCGTACCTGCACAGTGCTCGGAACGAAGTGGATGATGGATGAGGCTGAGATCGAGATGTATCGCAAGTACAACGTCCCGCCTTCGAAGTACGCTCCCCTAACACGGATGAAACTTTTGAACAGTCACATCGTGATTTTTGACTTGTGGTACAACCGCCATGTCGAAACGGGGAAGCCGATGGCTTCCATTATCCACCCGGCAACGGGTTATCGTGTGCTTCCGGATGGAGATTGGTTCAATCGGGATTTTTCTTTGCTTGGCCGCGCCGTAGATGTTTCAAAATCTTTTCTAGATCAGTTTTCCGAGCTTTCGTATTCCGTGCCACGTTCGGCAAACTTCAATTACGTCAAACCGGAAAACTCTCTTGCGTTCATCTCGAGGGGGGACGTGAACAGTTATTTTGTCTTGGCTTGTCAGTCAAAGAACACCGTGTACTCCATGAACGCAACGGACGTAGAGGATTCGGCAGAGATTGAACTTTCCTATCACGTCGTGCGTTCTTACAACGTCCTGCATTCTCAAAACATCTCCGACAGTCTGTTTATTCGAGAATGTCTGAACTGTTACGGAAGCGCCTTTCTGTTTGATTGTCGCGATTGCGAGTATTGCTTTGGCGCTACGAACCAGCGACACAAAAAATATCTTTGGTTCAACGAACAGCTCGGTGAGGCGGAATGGAAGAAGCGTCGGTCGACCGTTGATCTCTCTTCCTATGAACTGCGTAGGGAATACGAAGCCAGATTTGCGGATCTTGTTGCTAAAGCTGTCTGGCCGGAGGATTGGAACGTACGTTGTGAAGACGTTTCCGGGGACTATTTATACGGTTGTACGCGCGTGTTTAATTCCTTCTATGCCTGCGAGGGAAGCCGTGACCTCGACTGGGTGAATCTTGCGTACGGTCAGGCATCCAATGACTGTGCTCTGTGTGCCGCAGTGGTGGCCGGATCGGATTGTTACTATGGCGTGGGTAACGCCGAATGTTCGAAAAATCGCTTTAGCCTCTCTATTCTTACACGCTGTCTGGAGTGCGAGTTCTGCACGTGTTGTATGGATTGTGAGTTCTGTTTTGGATGCGTGGGGTTACGTCGAAAGAAGTATTGCATCCTCAACAAACAATATTCGGAAGCAGCGTATTGGGAAAAGGTGGATGCTATCAAATGCGCGATGTTGGATCGAGGCGAATATGGAGACTTTCCTTCCGCCGGATTCTCCACCCAGCAGTGGGCGGGGTGCGGTGCTGTACATATCTACGACGCAACAAAAGAGGAACTCCTGAAACTTGGTGTCAAGGATATTGCACCGGGAGACGATGGAGCCGAAGGTGAGCCGATAGATCCCTCAAAACTTCATGTGTCAAGTGAAATTCCAGACAGGATTTCTGACGACATGGCGGGGACGATGTACGTTGACGACCTTTCTCGTCGCCGGTTTTCGTACCTCAAACCCGAATTGGAAATTTATCGCCGTCTTGGGATTGCGGCTCCACGTTCACATCCGACGCGTCGTATGTTGGATCTCTACGGCGAACTTAATATGGCCGTGGAGGAAGATGTAACGTGCGCGAAATGCTCGAAGGCCATCTTGGTAGCAAAGAACAAGAAATTTCCTGTTCGAACGGTGTATTGCAAGGAGTGCTACCTAGCATTTCTCGAACGGCAATCCTAAACTTGTCACGACGTGACAATACATCCCTATAAACATTGATGATATTGTCACGTCGTGACAATTATCCACAGGTATGACTATTTTTCAAGCCATCATTCTCGGACTGGTTCAAGGNNTTCGGCTGGCCTCTGCAAGACGTGGCGTTTGACGCGGTGATCCACCTTGCGACGCTTGTAGTGATCCTTGTGTACTTCCGCAAGGATATTCTCGACGTGGTCCGTCATCATCGCCGTCTCGTGTGGATGATTCTTCTTGCCACGATTCCTGTCGGCGCGGTTGGACTCTTGCTCGAGCGAATCGAAGGCGTGCGCTCTCTTCCCGTCGTGTTTATCTCGCTCGCGTTTTGGGGCATCGTGCTCATGATCGCCGATACCTATGCGTCTCGTCGACCGCCGCTCACAGTTTTTACCCCACAGCTCTCTGGGTGGAAGGTGCTTCTCGTTGGTGTTGCTCAAGCGATCGCACTGATCCCTGGGACATCGCGCTCGGGCATCGCGATTACGGCTGGGCTCTTTGCGGGACTCGACAAAAAACTCGCGACGCGTCTCGCGTTCCTCGTCGGCGTTCCTGCCATCGCTCTCGCCGGTCTCGCGAAAGCGGGCGACATTGTCTCGGGCTCGGTCGAGATTGATCTTCTCCCCATTGCGCTTGGGTTTGTCGCGGCTTTCGCAAGCGGGTATCTTGCCATTTCCCTTCTTCTTAAGCTGATCGAAAAAACGGGATTTTATTGGTTCGGAGTCTATCGGATTTTGCTCGCAACGGTGTTGTTTCTGATTTGGATTCAAGGGTGGTAAAGTAAAAGAGGTCTATAGACCTCTTATGTCCACCTTCGAAATCCGCGACCCCATCCACCAGCGCATCGCCTTTAACGAGTTTGAGCGCAAGGTGATTGACCACCGGCTGGTTCAGAGGCTTCGCTTTATAAGCCAGCTTTCGTTTTTGCAAAGCTATGTGTATCCGGGCGCGACACATGATCGTTTTTCCCATGCGCTGGGAGCGATGCAGGTTGCGGGGCGTTTGATTGGCCGCATGAAGGAGTCTCTCGAAGGTTCATCCGTGCGGCTTGGGGAAGAGACGTGGAGAGAACTGACCCAGGTTCTGCGTCTTGCGGGACTTCTGCACGACATCGGCCACGGCCCTTTCAGCCATGCGAGCGAGGCGGTGTTTCCAAAACTCACCGATCTCCCACTCAACAATAAGTGGTGGCGCGACGAACGCCGTCCTTTTCGACAGGCTCGCCACGAGGATTACTCCGTTCTGTTTATTCAGATGCTTGCCGAGGAAGAGGTTCTTTCTGAAACGATGGCGCAGGACATTGCCTCGTTGGTTCATGGCGAGATCGTTCCCTCGTCTTGGTTCGAGGATCTGGAACTGGTTGTGTCCGGTATTCACCGCGCCTGTAGGTCGCTTATCTCTGGCGAAATTGACTGTGATCGCATGGATTATCTCCTGCGCGACAGTTATTACTGTGGCGTCACCTACGGACACTACGATCTCGATTGGCTGATTTCCTCGCTCGGATTCAGCGCTCATGAAGGCGGCCTTGTCCTCTCGATCTCGGAGAACGGTGTACGGGCATTTGAAGATCTGCTTCTCGCTCGCTATCACATGATTGACCAGGTGTATTTTCACAAGACGAAAGTCGGATTTCAGCATTACCTCACGCAGGCGTTTTTGGAGCGGGAAATTCCCTTGGTCGTTCCCGGCGATCCGCATGCTTACGCGGAGCTTCGCGATGGGCGTGTCATTGAAGAGCTTATTGCCGCCGCGAAATCAGGGAAGTACTGGTCCAAGCATTTAATGGAGCGGGTGCCGGCGTCTCACGTCATGCGGTTGCATGAAAGTCGGGAAGAGGATCGCCGTCAGCTCATGGGACTCGTCGAGCTCTGCCGAAGATCAGCGATCAAGTATTTTGTTCACGAGTCGGTGAACGCACTTTCAAAGATTGACATGACGGGAGAGGTGCGTGATCTTTTTGTACGCCGAAAGACCATCAGCGGACATGAGATGGTTCCGATTCAGACCTATTCGGATCTTTTGCAAAAGTATAATGAGAAAATCAAATTCACGGATTTCTTTGTTCTTCGAGAAGAAAAAGAAAAGTTCCAACGCGCCGTGTCATAGAAAATGAAGAGCTCGACCGGGTGGTCGAGCCGAGGAGGATGGGAGAGGAAGGATCAGGGGGAGGAGGCGACGGGGATGAGGAGTTCGTCGCCCAAAGCGTTCAGGAACTCCCAGTGCCGGTCGGCGGCCTCCTGCCCTTCGGCGAGGAAGACGGCGTTTCGGGAGAGGTATCCCACGCTTGAGGCCTTGACGGTCATTTCGACGCGGCGCTTGACGACTCCGATTGTGAAGTCGTAGAGCTCGCCGCAGGAGGAGGGGCCGTAGTCGCGGAGGGTGCGCTTGGTCCACAGGCTCGCGAGGGGTGCGTGGTCGGCGCGGGAGGAGTCCTTGAGGCGGCTCGCGGCTTCCGCGAGCGCGACGGTGGCCTCCGTGAGCTCGACGGCAAGCTCTGGGTGGTTCACGGGATAGCGTACGGCTCGGTTGATGTGCGGGGTTCGCGCGGTGAGCCCAACCGCCTGATGGTCGAGGAGTTCGGCATCCTGGAGCGTCTCGATCCAGACCACCTCGTCGTTGTTGCAGGAGACGATGAACTCGGCGCGAGTGCCCATCGCGTTCTCCACCGCGCTCGCGATAGTGCCCGTGTCCGTGATCTCGATCCACCTCCACACGAAGGGGTCGGCCGAGGCGGCCGCGAACGGAGTCGGATTGCCGGTAGGTGCTGGAGGCGGGGCGGGGGTTGGCGAGGCGGCGAGGGGTCGGGGAACAGCGTTCGGCTGAACCACGTTCACGCCTATCGGAAAGGCACAGCCTTCGCTCCTTCGCATCCTCGGGACGAAGAATGCGCCGCCCTCGTCGAGGTTGATGGCGAGAATCGGCGCGCAGTCGCCGGAGGGTTGGGCGTTCATCTCGACGCGCACGATGGGCGCGTCCGGGACGCAGGTGTCGGTCTCGAGGTGGTGCTTGACGAGGAAGTAGTTCTGCCCGTCGGTGGCCAGCACCTCTCGGCAGGGGTTCACCTCGAGCTTCGGCGACGGGGCGGGGATGTCCGTGGGTCCGTCGTCGCTCTGCGCGAACGCNNCGTGGAAAAAACAACAAGAAGAAATCGAGAGGATCCGCATGGAGAATCCGTCTCTTTTGGAACGCGCTTCTCCAAAGGATTCGGACATCACCTTGGCCCAAGTCGGCATCACGGGACTCGACGCCGATCGTCCGCGCGGCTACTTGCGTTATCTGCCGCAGGATTTTATTGTGGAAGAAATTCGTCCAGACGGGACGCTCTGTTCCATCGAGCCGACGCGCAGTGTTCCGGACGACCTTGAAGACGATCAGCGGACGCTCTATGTCAATCTCATCAAGACGCGGGCATCCACGCTTGCCGCCATCGAATCTGTGAGTGCGTCTCTTGGAATCCCAAAAGAAAAAATCGGCTACGCCGGCATTAAGGACGGCGCGGCGTTGACAAGCCAGCGCATCAGTCTGCGAGATGTGCTTTGGAAGGACATCGCGGGGAAGCGCATTCCCAACGTGTATCTCGAGCCCGTGGCCTACGGAAACGGATCGGTGAGCATCGGGGAGCTCGGGGGAAACCGATTTACCATCCTCGTCCGTACGGACGGACAGGAGTTTGCCCAACGTCTCAAGCCACTTCTTGAGGCCTATCGCGAGCACGGTTTTTTAAATTACTTTGGCCTTCAGCGATTCGGCCTGCGTTTGGAAGGACACCGGATCGGCTGTCTTCTGGCCCGAGGCGATACCAACGGCGCCATCCGCGAATTTTTTCTCCATGCGTCTTCCGACGAACTTCCGCTCTTTCGAAATCTACGTGAACGCCTTGCGAGTGTTTACGGCGACTGGAGGCGCATGAAAGAAATCATGACGCCGTTTCCCTACACATTCTCCCGCGAGCTTGTTGTCGTCGAAAAATTGATCGAGGATCCCAAGAAGACACAGAATGCTCTGCGCTCAATCAAAGACGCCCTGCGGCTTTACATCCGCGGCTACACAAGCTGGGTTGTTAATCGCACGCTCTCCCTGCACGCACGCTCCGGCGCGCCTTTGCCCGACGAACTCGTCCTTCCGTTTTCAGAGGGGGCGGAAGGAGAAGAACCGTATCGCGGGTTTTTTCAAGAAGACGGCGTGACGGATTTCAGAAGTGCGCTCCAGCCCTTTGCGTCGTTTGTCAATTTTCGACGGGCGACATTGAGGACGCGCGTGGTCCCCGTCGTCCATCGGGTGACGAAGGTGGATCAGGGGGTTGTGTTTGATTTTTCGTTGGGAAAAGGGTCGTACGCGACAACGTTTCTTATGTATCTCTATCGTCTGTATGAAGGCGAGCCGGTTCCTGGTTGGGTGCGATCCGGCGAAGTGGATGGGAAATGCATCGTGCGGTCTGGATCATTTGATACGGTCAAGGCACTTCTCGGTGAGAGTCTACCCGAAAATCGTTCGAGAATCGTTAGCTAAGCTAACGATATAAAGGGGTTTTTAAAAAGGAAGGCTCCGACGCAAGATGGTCGGAGCGTGCTCACCAGTCGGGCGAGCCAAGTTGCACGGGATGGGCGCCGATCGGATCGAACCGGTCGGCGTCGTTGTTGTAGAGGCGCAGGCGGCTTGCCATACGCCGAGAGAAATTGGGGTCGCTCTTGAGCGTTCGTGCGGCGGCGTTGTAGACGCTTCGCAGATCGCGGGGCATGGGATTGGCCCATATCTGGAGATCGAGCTTGGGGATGAGGCGGAGCTCGGCGGTGAAGTCGCCTTCGGTTTTCGCCTCTTCCAACCTCTCCACACTCTGCAGACCTCGCAGGAGGTATTCGATGCGACTGACAGCCTCGCTTGTGAGGCCGAGGACTTCGATGAAACTCTCCCGCAGACGCTGGCCGTCCGAGGAAAGAGCGAGCGTGTGCCGTCCGTCGGGCGGGAGCTCCAGATTCCGCCGAACCGTTGCAGGATCTGCGAAGAGCCCCATGTCAATGTCGTGTGTCGCCTCCTTGCCGATGGCGATACCGCCGTACACCCAGACGCCTTCGATGCGCGCCGATGTCCACCCAAGAGCGTTCAGCCGCAGGAAGAGCTGTGCGAGCTTCCTTGCGATCGCTTCCTTGTATGCGGTTGAGGAGAGGAAGGTTGCTCGCTGAAGACGGTTGAACTCGAGCTTGCTTGGAATGCCGAGGAACTCGATCGTCGCGACGTACCCACCACGAGTTGGGTGAGGCGCAAGGCCAAGCGTGTGGAGCTGGCGTTCTTGCCTTCGACCTCCGGGGAAGGTGATGACGCTCACGAGCGGGCTCTTCCCGGGGCTCGTGTCGGGGTTGGGGTAGGGACGGTTGAGGATGACGATCTCCTGCGGAGCCGTCAGTTCACTTGTGACCCGGTACCGACCGGGCACGACAAGCGCGCAAGGGTCGGTGATGCGGGTCACGTGGAATCTCTCCTATCCGTGTCCGTGATTGGACGAGGATGTATAGGCCATTTTAGATGAAAAGTCAAGGCGTGTCGAATAGATTTGCCTTGACAGAAACGTTAAAATGAGGTAGTTTTTCGCGTCGTCATTTTCCCTGATCGTAAGGGGGCGACTCACTCCTGTGGCTCCCGCAAATGGAAGCCCAACCACGGAGGGACTCATGTCCCAAACCCTGCGTGACCTTCCCCTGCTCGTCCGGCTGACCTTCCTCTCCCGCAACCCGGACCACACCGTCGGCGGACTCGACTACGAACGCCGGCAGGTGGACCCCGCTCGCGGGGACAGGTCGAGGGAGACCGGCCGCCAGAACCTCTGCCTCGTCTCCGGCGCCATGCGCGTGACGCCCTACGACCTCATCCGCGACCTCTCCGAGACCCACCGCGTAGTGGACATCCTGGGCGACACGAGCCATGGTCGTACCGACCGCGACGAGGTGTCCTTCCGCACCACCCTCGTGTGGCTGAAGAAGGACGCGCCGGACGGGCGCGAGACGCCTCACGACAAGCCGCTCGAGGAGTGGCTCGACGAGATCGAGCGCATCTTCTACCCCTCGGGTGCGGGCGCCAAGATGGCGACCTACGACGGGGTGTATGTGTACCTGAACGACACGTGCGTCACCGTCAACATGCCCTTCTCGGGCAAGCCGGTGGAGATGGGAGAGCCGATCT
>DNYJ01000016.1 GCA_003505155.1 Candidatus Uhrbacteria bacterium
CGGTGGAGATGGGAGAGCCGATCTTCCACCTCTGCTGGCGTCCGAACAACGCCCGACGGCCGTTCCCCCTCTACCTCGACGAGGAGGATGACCCCTACTCCACCCTCGCCACCGAGCGCGAGACCCGCCTCGCCGCCTACGGGTGGGCGCAGGTCTCGACCGCGGTCTACCGCACCCTCAAGAACGGCGAGGAGCTTCATCTCGATCGGCTCGAGGCCATGCTCACCCGCATCATCGGTGCGTGCTCCGACCGGCAGTTCCAGATCGATCCCCCCAGCCATGAGGAGAGCGCCCGCGCGGCGAGCTGGATCTTCCCCGAGGTCGTGCTCCAGAACCAGCGGGCGCGGTGGGCGCAGGCGCAGGCCGAGCGCGCCACGCGCGAGGCGGCCAAGGCGTCCTCCGCCTCCTAGCCAACCGACAACTCGGGGTTCCGCCGTCCGTGCCATGCACGGACGGCGGAACCCTTCGGTGCAACCCACCGAAAAAAAACGTAAGCGTGCGATGTATTTCGCACGCTTTGCTCGTTTTATAGGTCGTTTAAGACCTATGCGACCTATACCCTCACTCCTGCCGCAAAATATCTTCGTCGGTTACGATGTGTCCTCGGAACGACTGCGATTCTCCGTTGAACGTGTTGGTGATGATGCGCACGACGTCGCCGTCGTCGGCTTCGTAGTCGGCAAACTCGAGATCATCGCCTTCGTCGTAGGGGCTTTCTCCCTCGGACTTTTTTATGTTTCCGCGGTCCTCGTAGCTGAATTCGTAATCCTTGCCGCTCTCCACGACCACCTCGTCGTCTTTCTCGACGGCTGTTTCAAGGAGCGTGAAGAGCATCATTTCCTCCGCGTCCGGACTCAAAGCGAGAAAGAGATCCTCGTCGGCGAAGAGCCAGACGGAGCGGCTCCCGTCTTCCAGCTCAATAACGCTTTTGCCGGCGAGCGTAAACACTTCGGTGGAAATGGTGAGGTGTGAATCAATGTCGAGATCGAGGAGATCGTGGACGTTCATAGGGGTAAGAGAGGGAGTAGGAAGTTAGGTTGAATTGACGAAAGGATAACGCATTTGCCAGCAATTAAAAACAGAGTTATCCACGGAAGTCAAGATCGGTGTCGCGTGGTATCATAAGATCATCTATGTCAAAGGTTCTCGCTTTTGTCTTGGTGATAGTTCTTGCGGCGGCGCTTGGCTATGGCGGCTTCGTCCTCTTCAATCGTTATGGAAATGCTCCGCGGCAAATCGAGCGCATGGTGCGGACCATGTCGGAGATGAAGACGGCTCAAGTGTCGGGCGTGCTGAAACGCTCGCCGCGCGAGGCCAACCGGCCGTTCCTTTTTGGCGACATCCGCTTTGAAGGCTCTTTGGATGTTCGCGCTCCAGAACAGCCAGCTTATGATCTGCGGTTTGACGTGTCTGCGGTTGCCGGCGCGAGCGAAGAGCGTGCTCTCGTTTTGGCGCGCCTTCTGCGGGGGAACACCAGCGTGCAGATCGCGGAAGCGCCCGATGCCCTTGCCGATATGCTCCAAGCGTCGGGAATCGAGCTCGGGAAATGGAACCGCGTCAAAGGAACGGAGGACGTGCTGGCGCTTTTCGGAGAACAGATGCGGTGGACACTATTGACTTCGGAGAATATTGCCGCTCTGCGCGTTTTGGTTTCGTCTCAACGGTGGGTGCTTGATCCCAAAGCAACACTGACCGAAATTGTCCACGGCCGCGTGACGAGAATTTTCACCGCCGAGCTTGATCCCGAAAGCTTCCTTGCTCTTGAGCGCGAATGGCAACGCCTGCGGGAGGGACGCGAGGCGACGCCGGATGAGGAGGCTCGAATCGAGGCTCGTCGAACCTGGTGGGAGGACGCCCGCGTCAATCTCTGGATTGACCAGCGCACGGACGAACTGCGGCGGCTCGTCGTCCAGCTCTCGAACGGAGATTTTCTCGATGTGGAGTTTGAGGAGATCAATGGGGAGATGGTGATTGAGGAACCGGAGAATGATCGTCTGCCTCTTTCGGAGGACTCTTCGGAAACTCCGGAAGACGAAACCAGAAACTCCCCGCCCGAACGTTTCCGTTCGGAACGGGCTGGCGGAAGTTCGAATACCAGAAATGCGAACCTCGGATCCAATCAAATTTTTCCGAGCGTCGGAGATTCCGATGGAGATGGACTTACGGACGATCTCGAAGGCTTCTACGGAAGCAACTCGAACAACTCCGATACCGACGGCGATGGATACCTCGACGGCGCGGAAGTCAAGAATGGGTACAGCCCCACGGGAAACGGCACGCTGTTTAATTTCGGACTCCCGACGCTATGAGACTTGCGAATGATGCTCGCGGTCGGAGAGCTGGCAGTTTGAGCGCGATCGGCGTGCGGGCGCGTATGCTCCTGTTCTTTGTCTTTGCCGCCACGATCCTTCTCGCGGCCCGCCTTGCTTATCTTCAAGTTTTTCGCCACGGCTATTACCGCGTCCAAGCGGCCAATCAAAATCTTCTCGTGGAGGAACTGGCTCCCAAGCGCGGGACAATTTATTTTCAGGACTATGAAACGAACTCGCTCGTTCCAGCCGCGTTGAGTCAAGATTTGGGTTTTGTCTTTGCCGTGCCAAGCGAGATGCTCGATGTAGGAAAGACGGTGGAGACATTGGTGGAGGTTCTGGGATTGCGGTTCGACGAAGGGGATTCCCAAGAAACTGCGGAAGCAAATCTAGAAACCACGGAGACTGAAACAGCGGACGACGAACCACATATTGTCGGCACAGAACTTGATGCGATCGAGTCAGAATCGAAGCAGGTTCCCGCGCCGGAGCCGGTAGAAGATAAAGGACCGAGTGAATATGAACGGTTTGTTGCTCGCTTGAGCGACAAGAGCGATCCGTATGAACCGGTAAAGCGTGGCGTACCGGAAGAGGCTCTCTCTCGTCTGCGCGAGCTTGATCTCCCTGGCATTTCCTACACGCGCGATCCGTCGCGTCTGTATCCTGAACTTGGCATCGGCGGGCACGTGCTCGGGTTTGTCGGGCGCGATGAGCAAGGGAACCCGGTTGGCCGTTATGGCATTGAAGGCTATTTTGAGGAAGAGCTTGCCGGAGCGCCGGGGAGGCTTGAGACGCGCAAAGATGTTGCGGGGCGGTTCGTGGGCGTGGGGGAGCGCGTGAGCATTCCGTCGGTCAACGGAGCGGACATCGTGCTCACGATTGACCGCACGATTCAGTTCGTTGTCTGCAAAGCCCTTCGTCAGGCGGTCATGCGGCATGAAGCTGATGGCGGTTCGGTCGTGGTCATGGATCCGCAGACGGGGGATATCCTCGCCATGTGCGGCTATCCGGACTTCGACCCCGGCTCCTATGGCGATACGGAAGAGATCAAGACGTTCAACAACCCGGTAACGTTCGGAGCCTATGAACCCGGTTCTGTGTTCAAATCCATCACGATGGCTGCGGCGCTCGACACGGAAACCGTCACGCCCTCTTCGACGTTTGAGGACACGGGGGAAGTCAAGGTCGGCATCCACACGATCCGCAACTCCGATCGCAAAGCGCACGGCGTGGTCACGATGACGGAGGCGCTCGAGGAATCGCTCAACACGGGCATGGCGTACTTGGTCGGGGAAATCGGCTATGGGGCGTTTGAAAGCTACGTTCGAGCGTTCGGGTTTGGAGAGAAAGTCGGATTAGAAATCGACACAGAAGCGGTGGGGGACGTCTCCAGTCTTGAAAAAGAGGGGGACATTTTTTCCATCACCGCTTCCTTTGGACAGGGCATCACGGTAACGCCGCTCCAGCTTTTGCAGGCGTATGCGGCGATTGCCAATGGCGGCGTCTTGATGAAGCCGAGGCTCGTGCGGGAGATGCGATATGCTGATGGGTATGTGGAGCGTTTCGAGGGACGGGAGCTTCGCCGCGTGCTTTCGGGAAAAACGGCGCGTCTGCTTGGAGCGATGCTCGTTTCCGTCGTGGAACAGGGGCATGGAAAACGGGCGGGCGTGGACGGCTATTATATCGCCGGAAAAACGGGAACGGCGCAGGTGGCGAAGGACGGAGCGTATTCGGCGACGGAAACCATCGGATCGTTTGCGGGGTTCGGGCCTGTGGAGAATCCGCGCTTTGTGATGGTCACGCGCATTGACAATCCGAAAAACGTGTCGTTTGCGGAGTCCACCGCCGCGCCACTCTTTGGCGAACTTGCCGATTTCTTGTTAGAGTATTTGGATGTGGCGCCAAGCCGATGATGTATGAAACGATTTGTGCTCAACCTTCTTACGAACTATGCGAGACAGGCCGTCGAACGCTATCAGCCGACGGTGATTGGCATTACGGGTTCTCAAGGCAAGACATCGGTGAGGCTTGCCGCGACGCGCCTCTTGGAGGATGCTGGACGATCCGTGCGAACGCCCAAGAAAAACTATAACAACGAGTTTGGGTTTCCTCTCGGCATTCTTGGACTTGGAAGCGCCGGCCGTTCGAGCATGGGCTGGCTTCGCATTCTGTTTCAAGCTCGCCGTATCGCTCGCGGCAAAGACAAAAACTTTCCCAAGACGCTCATTCTCGAATACGGCATTGATAAGAAGGGCGACATGGATCATTTGCTTTCGATTGCCCAGCCAACGATCGCGGTGGTGACGGGTGTGAGTACGATTCACGCGGTTGGCTATGAGAATGTCGCGGAGGTGGCGGAAGAAAAAATGAAGCTGGCACGTGCGGTTCCAAAACACGGCCTCGTTGTCTTGAATGCGGACGAGACGCATCTGCGCGAACGCATGGCAGATCTCAACGCCTCAATTCTCACTTACGGGTTTTCGGCGGATGCCGATGCGCACATTGTTGAGATGCATTTCGTCACGCGGCCGGATGATTGGTTCGGGGTTGACGAGACGGCGGCGGAACTCAACATCACCGTCAAAGGCGCGCGCGAGATCTATGCGCTCTCGCTCAAAAATATGGCGGGGCGTCCCGTTGCCTCGACTGCGGCCGCGGTGATCGCGCTTGGCGAACATCTCGGACTCGACGTCGTGGATCTGATCGCCTCGCTCTCAAAGATGAGCTCCGTTCCCGGACGCATGAGTCTCCTTCCCGGCATCAAGGGTACGCTCATTCTCGACGACTCCTACAATGCGTCGCCTGCGGCCGTGCGCGCGGCGATCGAGACACTTGCGGATTTCGATCCGCAGGAAGGAGCGCGGCGCATTGCGGTCTTGGGTTCCATGGCGGAGCTTGGGCGTTATACGGAAGATGAACACCGCCACGTCGGCTTCATGGTTGCCGAGATGGGCATTGATATTTTACTGTGCGTCGGAGAAGCCGCACGCGACATTGCGCGATCGGCTGAGGAGGCGGGAATGAAAAAGGAAACGGTGCATGAATTTGAAACCTCGGTTGCGGCGGGGAGGTGGCTCGATCAAGAGCTCCGTCGGGGCGATATCGTTCTCGTGAAAGGCTCGCAATCCTCCAGGATGGAGAAAGCGGTTAAAGACATCATGGCTGAACCTCTCCGAGCCGGAGAACTTCTCGTCCGCCAAGACGCGCGATGGCTTGAAACATAGGAATACAGAACATGGATATAACCAAGAATCTTGGTTAGAACGATAGACAAAGTGTATCATCCAAAGCTAATTCATGTGTTTGCCTTCCTTGCCATCCCGCAGCATCGAAGACGCTATTTCTACCTTTTTAGGATCCTGCATCATTTCGCCGAGTTCACTCCCAGTCATCGAAAGCGTGCTGGTTTGGCGTGCTTCCCAATTGATTTCACGTAAATGTTCAGCATGATCCGTCAAGGGATTTTCATGTGATCGAACTTCAACGTAGACCACGCTGTCTTTCACGCCTCGTTCAGGTTGCCCCTTTATTTCTAACCTTCGATAGTTCTCCGCTTCAAACCCGGCAATCTTATTGCGCAATTCCGGAGGAAGAGGTCTCACGATTTTCTCACCTTCGGGCAGAGTAAACATATTACGAATGTCGCCATTCTCGTTGATGCCCCCTGTTATCTTAACACTCCAAATTTCTTTACCATAAAAAAAGGAGACGAACAGAACACCTGATTTTGCTGAATCACCATAAGACCCAGAACCAGAAAAGCTACGCTGGTAGTCTTTCACAAGGGTTCTCCCCTCTCGTCCTATTTCCTCAGCTGGAGGTGTGTATTTATTGATTTCAAATTTTATGTCCGGGAAAGCTTCATTTCTTTCCTCAACCCATGCTGCAATCTTTTCCGGAACTTTATCGGTATTCTGAAGCTGAAGTCCTAATATGATCATAGTATCCCGATTATGAATCTTGTTGAGATGATAACATACAAACACACCATTTAGCTCACCAGGCAAGAAATTGAGCGCCTCAAAAGCGTATCATACGAGGAGGAAAACATGGAAGCCGTATTTGTCCACTTTTTCCTGGAAGATTCATGGAGTGTTGAAAAAGAAGCGCCTCGCAAGGTTGTCGCGAGGCGAGGGTTCTGTCTGATCGTGCTTCAGACGAACAAGGGGGGATCATGGGTGTCGTCGCGGCTGGGCGGACGGTTTTCTGCGGAGGGACCGCGGCTGTCTTCGTCTCCGGCGCGCGAGGCGCTTGAGGTGTCCTCGACACCGATCGGATTCGGAAGCAGGGCGGCGCGCTGCTCTTCAGGCAGAGAGTGGAGGGCACGCATGAGTTCATGCGCGAACTGGTAGCACGAGCTGTGCCGATTCTTCGGGTTGGGCGCCATGGCTTTTTGGAACACGGCGATCAATTCTTCCGGCAAGGCCAGTCGCACGAGCGTCCAGTGGGGGAAGACGCCGCGTGAGGCGCGCTTCATGACACGGCTTGCTGTTTCTCCTGTCATGGCCATGCCCTCGATGCCGAGGAGGATGGAGAGGAGTGTGAGGGCGAGCGACCATTCGTCGGTGGCGGGCGAGACGACGTGCTCCTTCGTTTGTTCAGGCGCCATGTACGCCGGCGTCCCTTGGACCCTGCCGGGCACACGGCCCGCGCAGACCTGTCCGATCGGCGTGGCGATGTCGAAGTCGAAGAGAACGGGGTGCGGGCCGCGGGGTGTTTCCCGAAAGCAGACGTTCTGCGGCTTGACGTCGCAATTCACCCATCCGTGCCGGTGGAGATCGTGCAGACCAAGCGCGAGAATGATCCCCGCGCGTAGCCACCCTTCGAGCGTGAGGCACGGGAAGATCTCCCTCCAGTCCCACGCGTGCAGAGGAATGAACTCGCGGCGGAAGCCGACGACCGTTCCTTTCTTGGTCTTGATGAGGTCGAGGAACTCCGGAAAAGTTGGCGGCCGCAGACTCGAGATCACGACGAACATGAGCATTATGCGGCTGAAGGACTTCTTCTCGGCGTCCTCGGTGGGGACGTGCGCGACCGTGCCGTCGGCGAGAAGGAGCGCACGATGTCGTCTCTGCGCCCGAGGGTTCAGCTCGCGCGCGACGTGGAGCTCGACACCCCCCACAACGATGGTGAAAGGTTCAGGATCAGCTTCAGAAGCGGAGACCAGAGACAACGAAGCTCTCCATGTTTGGTGTAGAAGAACAAGAACACAGCGAGCGGGAGCGTATCGGAAATCCCTCCCCGCGTCAATCGTTGACGATAGGTAAAAACTTCGATATCCTGCCGATGCTTTTCCAATTTGGCCCCATCGTCTATCGGTTAGGACATCAGGTTCTCATCCTGGTAAGCAGGGTTCGACTCCCTGTGGGGTCACCAAAAGCTTCTCCGTCGAATTTGATGGAGAAGTTTTTGATTGAGGGAACATCGCGCAGCAAGAAGTCGAGCGGTTCGTTGAGAACGAGCTTGTGTAGGCCTCCATTCTTCGCCACGATCTTTTTGAAGAGGATGGAGAGGACATAATGGGGTCGTACCGTTACTTCTAACATNNAGTCGGCGCTGATGAAGCGGCGATTTTCGTTTTGGTTGAGCCATTTCTCAGAGGTTCGAAGGCGTCCTCTCCGGCTGGTCCCGAAGAACGCAGACTCAGCACCCTTGCTATCGATTCCTTTGCTTGAATGAGCACAATCCCATCGCGGACCGAAAGGTTCGAAACCAGCGCCGCGACCAGCTCCCGTTTCTCTTCGATGCTCCCGTTGCGGAACCGTTCCAGGGCATCCCGGCAGAAGTCGAGTGCCTCCTCGTCCTCGGCGAGTGACGCTTCCTCCTGCACGCCGTCGTTACGGTCGAGCTGCTCCTGCAACCGCCACTTCTCGCGCTCCAGTTCAGCGGACTTCCGCGCGAAGACCTCCTCGGTCAGCTCGTCGCCGAGCCTCAAGTCGAGAAGCCGGTCGAGCTTGCGAGTGCAGGTCGCGTGCGCCCGGCGCAGGGCGTCGAGATGGACTTGACGCTCGTCCACAAGCTGTCCCCGTCGTCCCTGTAACTGCTCCAGCGCCCAGGTGTGGAACTCGGCCGGGATGCTCAGCCGCGCCAGGTACTCCCCGAGNNCAGTGGTAGTAGGTGTAGCGGTGGACATTGCTGTTCTTGCAACGCTTCACCTTGCGCTCGGCCGTCAGCGTGCCGCCGCACTCCCCGCAGCGAACGAGGCCCGTGTAGGCGAACCTACGCGCGCAACCCCGGCCACGGGGGCAGCCGCCCTTGCCGAGGATCTCCTGAACTTGGTCGAACTCGGCCTTCGAAACGAGCGCCTCGTGCGCCCC
>DNYJ01000031.1 GCA_003505155.1 Candidatus Uhrbacteria bacterium
CGAACCCACAACCTTGAGGTTAGACCCCTCCTGCTCTGTCCAGTTGAGCTACCGGGCCAGCATGAGAGTCGGGCGGGCGGGTGTCCAGTTGAGCTACCGGGCCCGGTGAACCTACCGGAGACTTTCTGCTCCCATAAACTATCTGAAACACGCCTAAAGATCAAGCTCTCCAGGCTCAACGCGCCTGACGTTCAGTTTATCGAAGTCGCGGTCATAGGAGAGAATGGGGAGATGCTCCTTGATAACGGTGGCGTGGGATGTGATAAGAGCGTCAATGAACTTCACCGAGTGAGTTTCGTAGAGCTTAAGTGCCAGAACATGGTTGTAATCGTCGAGGATCGCAAGGCGCTTGATTCCAAGAAGCGCATTGATGGCCGGGGTGAACGCGGTTTTTTTCAGCTTGTAAAAACTCAAACAAGTCCAGGCAAACTCTGCTAGCACGAGAGTCGAAGTTACTCCTGTGATGTGCCCATTCGTCAAGGCTTCAATAACCACTTCGCAGTCTCGCGTCTTTTTTTCGTCATCTTTCGCGATGACGCGAAGAAAGATATTTGTATCAATAAAGTACTTATTCGCGTTCATACACTGATTCCATCCGTTCTCGAGCCACAAGCGGGTCGGCCGGTTTTTTCACATGGATAGATTTTGCCACGCTTAAGAAGTCGTTTGAGGCTTTGATACTTGCCTCCTGTTTCTCCATGTCAAAGTCAACAAAGACTCTGCTGGACGGTCGAAGCCCGAGCATATCCCTGATAGCCTTTGGGATCGTGATCTGTCCCTTTGTTGTTATTGTTGTTTGGTAAGCCATAGATGGGTTTACATTCTCTATTTGTAATACTTCCATAATAAGTATTACCTCCTTCTTTGTCAACAATAGATGGAAGTAGACAAGCTAATGCGAAACGAACGAACGAACGCTTGACGCGATTTGGAGTCTCCTATAGACTACCGCGCATTCGCATTGAAGGACTCTCATTTTGACCCGTTTCTAACGGAAATGAGCCGAAACGAGAGTCCTTTGTGCGTTTCGCACTTTCATAAGGACTGCTAAGAAGCCAAACCCGTGAGGGGGAGGCCTGGGTGGAAGGAAAGCCACCCGTCGGCGGAAGGTCGAGGTGACCTGAAGCCGACGAAGGGGATCCATCGGGCGCCGGGGGCAACCTCGGTTATAACAAGCCCGCCCCAATCTTTCCTTTGTGGAGAGACCCCGATGAGCATGAGCACCCTGTTCCAGAAGTTCCGCGACGCGCTCGCGGCGCCCGACGCCAAGATCGAGACCCTCGAGCCCGTCAACGTCACCGGCAGGCCCGACGACGTCTTCATGACCGCCTCGTCCCAGACCGCGACCAACAACGACAAGCTCGTCACGCTCGGCTGGCGGAACGACGGCACGAAGATCCGCCTGCACGCGGGCTTCATCGCCGCCCTCGTCACGACCTTCACCTACCTCCAGGCCAAGTTCCTGAGGGGCTACCACTACATGGGCGCGGTCTCGCGCACGATGGTGGACGGCAAGATCGCGACGGTGACCGCCACGACGACCGAGGCCTACGCCGACCAGATCGGCTTCCGGGCCGCGCTCGCCTACGCCATCCGGTTCGCCGACTTCGACGGTCTCCTGCGCTGGGGCACGAGGAGCAACGTGATGAACTTCGCGACCCCCGCGTCCACGAACCTCCTCGTCCTCACGATCGGCGGCAGGGACTACGTCCTGCCCCAGATCCCGGGGACCTGGCGCGACGGCGACATGATCACCCACTGCGTCGACCCGAACCACGGCGTCGTCCTCGTCTCCAAGATCGGCGACACGACGGTCTACGAGGTGAACCTCCAGAAGATCGCCGAGGGCACCGAGGACATCGCCGTCGCCATCCGGACCACCTCGCCCATCGTCGAGATCGGCAAGGCGCTCGCGGGCGAGCAGATCGTCGCGCAGGTGACGACGAAGACCTCGATCGTCGAGATCGGCTACGACGACGAGCACTACATCATCGCCTCGGAGACGGACATCGGCGTCGAGACCGACACCGCCTTCATGGGGAGCTCGGCCTCGGGCATGTTCAGCTTCATGAAGCGCGACGAGAACGGCGGCAAGAGCGAGATCTTCCTCGTGCCCGCGAGCGATCTGCCCGAGGAGATCTCCAAGTCGTGGAAGGACTCGACCACGGTCGGTTCGCCCACCATGGAGACCAGCTCGGCCTCCGCCCCCGCGAACTAGGCGTCCTCGGACGTCACCTTGACCGATTTCGCTCCGACGCGCGGAGCATGGGATCGGTCACCGGACTTCCTGCAGTCCACCCTGGCGCCCCGCCGTCCCTTCCCAAGAACGTTCCGTCCTCTCGTGCAAAGTGGTCGTAACGGCAAGATGGAAGGGGCGGCGGGACGCCTCTCAAAACACGGAGCTTCGGTCCCTGCCCTGCATGTCAACGTACTGCAGGGTCTTCTTATTCTCCCATCACTTCTTTTTCAGAGACGGCGCGGAGCAGTGATCCCAGATGAATTGAAACCATGTTCTATAACTTTCAGCGAGTTCCGGATTGCGCATGACGAAAATCGTTCCGTCTTCTCCGAAGTTTGCAATGTCTACGCTCGTGAACGTCACGACATAGTCGCCAAAGATGTCGAGGACGCCGGGAGTCTTGTACGCTTTGGGAAGTACGCGGTATGCGCCGCCGACTTCTTGGAACGCGTACGGAGCTTTTTCCGGAACGCGCGGATCGTAGATCGTGTAATACTTAAGTTTTTTCTCCTTCGACACACGGACGAACTCTTTGAGAAATGATTTGTCGATGCCCGGACTGAACCACAACGCCTTGGCGCCGAGAAAGTACGAGTCCTGACTTACGCGCACCAAGTCGCGCATGTAGTTTTTGAATCCCTCAAGACCTTTATAGATGAATGCGGTCTCAATCGGCTCGTCCTCTTTGTAAATTTTTCGTAGGTCTGGAAGAACGTCGTTCAGCTGTCGCTCTTTTTCACGCAAGATTTCCATGAGTTTGTCGGGCGTCACGGATTGGTAGCGGTTTTCTCCTTTTTGGAAAATCGTAAACACGAGTCCCTTCTCGACAAGGCGACTCAAGGCGTCGTACACATTTCGACGGTGCACCTTCGACTTTACGGAAATCTCGCTTACGCCAGCCTCGCCCGCGTAAAGAAGGGTTTCGTAAATTTTTGCCTCATTCGGTGATAGTCCGAGAGATTCGAATGTATCTGCGTACATATGTTCCTGTGGTGATAAAAGCCACCCGTAGGTGATATTGGCCACTCCTTTGAGAAAGTCTATAGTGAAGCCACCTTTCTGTCAATGACCGCAGATAGGTGAAAGAGGTCTGTCGTGAAGAAGCTCTACGCCCTATTCTTCGCCATTGGAGCGGTCTGCGCCGCCCCCTACTCCGTCGAGGAGATTCACACCTCACTCGAGATCGTCGGCGTCCTCATGCTCGTGGCGCTCGTGGCGAGCCTCCTCGTTCCCTTTGCCGCCTTCAGCGAGAAGGAGAGGATCAACACGTTCCTGCTCCAGAACATGCCGCTCATCGCCTTCGGTGTTTACGCGGTCGAGGTAGTCAAGTATCCGACCGTCGTCTCCGCCATCCTCCTCCTTGCCTCCATGAGCATGCACCTCTCGTACTGGACTGCCGGCCTTCACTCCCGCAAGTTCCGTATGGACATGTTTCTCACGGGCGTCGGCCAGGATCGTCCGGATGTGGTTCGGCGGGTCACGGTCCTCGCGGCTCTCGGTCGATCGCAGGAAGCCGACGACATCATCCGGCGCGAGATGGCATCCTGGCGCTCCGACTGATCTTGCTCTTCTTCCACGTACTCTCTCACTCCGCGACACTCGCGGGGCCTGCCCCACCCCGATGTACGTCGGGGTGGGGTCTTCTCTTTTTCAGGAGGAAACCCGCCGGGAATATGGCAGGTTTGAGATTATGTCGTTTCGAGGTGGCGGTGGTAACAGGCTTTGCAGTAGATCTTGCGATTTTGGTATGTCTGATTTTTATAGGTTGTGACGTCCTTCTTACAAACGTAGCAGGTCGTTTTTTCCGAAATGGCTGTATTGCATTGTCGGAAGAGATTTTTGATGCGCTCCGTGAAGTGATTGTTGGGTGGAGCGATTTTTAGATCTTGATAGAACCGCTGTTCGGGTTTGAGGTAAGCGAAGCGCCGTCCAATCTTCTCGTCGAGAATTGGCGTGTTCAGCCATTCGTTCGTAAGGCCATTCGCGCAATCAGGAACTTCGCTGGAACTCCTGAAGGAGGTTCCTTCAAGCGCGGCTCCGGCGGCTCCGCTTGATTCTGGTTCGAAAAATCGCGCCCCAAGCTTTTGAAGATCTTCTCGTGTCGCCAAGTACATGAAGACGGCGCCACTCGTTGGAACGTAGGCGTGCGACATCCATGCTGGGAAAAATATTCCGTACTCGCCACGGTCCAGTAGGATGCATTTGATCTCGTCGAGTTCTTTCCAATAGTCTTTCTCGCCGTATTGTACGTTAAAGATGCAGAACTTCTTGCGTTGGAGTCCTATGCATCCGAAACAGTCCGTGCAGTTGTAGCAGTTGATGGAGTATTCCAGTCCGTCGCATTGCGTGGTGGCGATGCAGAATTTGCAATTTGCCGAGCGGGCCGTAAGCCAACAGGAGTAGAGATTGTTTGAGAACTGGAAGACGACCGAGTAGGCGCAATCGCGTGACTCGCCGAACGAGAATGTTGTGCGGTACTGATCCTGCGAACCATTAGCTGCGTAATAGCAATGACTCAAGTTTGTTGAGTCGAAGAGATATTCTCCTGTGCAGTTCTCTACGCCTTCGTTGAAGTTTTCCGGCCAGACGGCATCTCCAACAAGGTTATGAAATTGTTCCAGGTGTGGTTGGAGCTTTGAACGGCAGCTGATATTCATCTCGGCGAACCGCTTTTCCCATTCTTTCTGGGAAAGTTGTTCATTCCACCAGAGATATGTCTTATTGCGTTGGTTAGTTGCGCCGAAGCAGAACTCGCAATTGCGACAGTCGAAGAGGAACGCGGAGTTTAAGCAATCTCGCGATTGGAGAATGAATTTGCTTCCATGGATGCGTTGGGAAAAGGCGACGTTGTAGGAACGGTGGATGTCTTTGCTCGCGTAGATCTCCGCCGAGTCCTCCGCTTCGGTTTGTGAGCAGTAGAGGGAGTTTTTTGTTTTGGAGGCGACCGTGAAATAGCTGTTGGTGTTTCCAAACGATGCCATGGCAATCGAGTTTTCCGGTTCGATCAGATTGCGCAGAGCGTTGACGGGAATTTGCTTGTAGAAATCGAAAAACTGTTCAAAGAAGGGCTTCTCTTTGTCATACGACATGATCGTATTCGAAAAATCTTTCTCGAACCACTCCTTATCTGGAAGCACCTGAATGCCGGTTGCGGGGTGTACGAGACTGACGACTTGCTTTCCCGTCTGCGGATGTTTGTGATACCACCACTCGTATCCAATGAACAGCGTCATCATCTCGCGGATGCGTGTGAGAGGAGACCGCTCTTGCGGTGGGACATTAAACTTGCGATACCAGGAAATTTCCTCGTCTGTCATCTGCCATGTTTCGCCCGACATGGGACATATTCGCTCGCCTGGTTTTACTTCGTCGAGAAGCTTTTTGATCTTCAAGTCAAAGTTGGGAGTCTTTATCATAAAGTCATTAGACCCATTGCTTATTTGTACCCATGATACCGCGTTCACTTATTAAGCAAAAGGTCTATAGACGATGTCTTCCTTTTGAGTCTCTTGTCAAAACAATGCCGATGGCTTAGGGTTGCTTCACAAACGTGGAGGAATCCCCTTCACTTTGTTCCACCGGAGGAACCCATGGACGATTGGACACGTGTAACGATCCTGGAAGAACTGAAGACGATCATCGTCGAAACCCGAGGGTGCAGGGAGGACGAGGTCGTCGAGACTGCCACGCTCTTCGGCGACCTTGGCCTCGAGTCCATCGACTTCCTCGAGATCAGCTTCCGGATGGAGGAGTCGTTCGGCTTCCCCTACCCGACGGACGAGCTTGGTTGGATCTTCAACGCGACCGAGGAGAACGGCACGACAGAGGGTGCCCGCGAGGCGCTTCGTCACCTTCGCGAAGAGCTCTACATGGACGTGCCTGACAACCTCCTCGGCGTGGAGCCATTCGATCCGAACGCGCTCGATAGCGCGATCCGCGGCCTCTTCACCGTCGGCAGTCTCGTCACCTTCGTCGAGCACCAGCTTGCAGAGGTCAAGCTACACCGGACGTAGCCTGCCCACCACCCTTCTCACCCCGCGACACAATTGCGGGGGCTTCTATTTCCAACACGCTTCTTTAATTAGCTCCAAAGTGGAAATAAAATTGGAAACCCGCCGGGAATGCGGCGGGTAGGCTCACGCAGAGTGCATCTGCGGAGCGAGTGCCCGAGAACCGGGCGAAGAGTCGGAGCTGGTGAGCTCTACGACTTCGACGTCTCCATACTCCTGTCCGAGGAGATGTCGCTGAAGCTCATCTTGATGATGTGGCCATCAGCGTCGTTGGCGACGATGGATTTCTCCTCGATCCGAAGATCGGTGACCTTGTACTTGGGGACTGGCTGGACGCAGGTGAGGGAGAGCACACCACACCAGTTCTCCCCATGGTAGAAGAACGAGGTATCCTTGCTGTAGATTCGTCGCACGTCACCAGTCTTGGTCACAGAGAAGACGGTGCATCGGACGTCGCTCTTCAGAGGCACACGGAATACGTCGACCGTGTACGTGAGGACGAAGGCGCCGATCCCGGCCACCTCGTTATAGACGAACGCCCTGACATCGACGGGCTGGATCATCAACTCACCGAGCTGCTGGAGCTCCCGCGACGCGCTGCTCCACGCGAAGTTGCGCGTCTCGCGCGTGATGGTCTTGGCGATGGCGTCCGATACCGCACTTCTGGTGGTCTCATCTTGAATGTCGGAAACTTCCATGACTGTCGTTACTCCTGTGTTTTAGTTCAAGCTTCAGGGTTTGACTTTCTCCTCCCTCAGCTTGGTTGGATAGTATCACAAAATCAGTGACTTGTCAAGGCAAAAGTATCTTAATTTAGTCAAAAAACGTCATTTCTGACGTGACGATGTTAGGCAGATTATTGACTTAATCCGCTTAGTTTGGTAAGATAATGATGTCATAAAAGACATGATTATGCTTACCGATGATCTAAAATCCCTCGGTTTTGGGAAGAATGAGGCGGATGTTTTTGTTTCTTTGCAAGAATTAGGCAAATCCGGCGCAGGGAATATCATTGAAAAGACAGGACTTCATCGGAATCTTGTTTATCAGTCTCTCAAGGCTTTGGAGGAAAAAGGACTTCTTACGAAAATCGAAGGCTCAGGAGCCACCATTTTTCAAGCTAATGATCCTTCGGAACTTCTCCACCTCGTGAAGCGTCAGGAGCTTACGGCACAACAAATCGTGCAGGAGCTAAGCTCCCGCGCGAAGATCATGAAGCAGAAGGTCTCGCTGTATGAAGGCAACACGGGGTTCAGAAGCGCCTTTTGGGATATGATTGAAACGCTCAAGCCGGGGCAGGAGCTTCTCATTATGGGTATTTTTGACATTGATGAGGAGTTTCAAGGCATGATTAAAACATTTCACGAAGAGCGCGCGGCGGCGGGTATCCCCTCTCGGATCTTGCTCAATGCCCGTGCAAAAAATGTCGGTGATATGCTTTCGCGTATTGATGTGACGACCGTGCGTTATATGCAACCCGGGTTTGTAACGCCGTCGGTGTTTTTTATCTATGCGGGCAAAATCATGATTTCTCTTCCCAATCAACGCACCTTCATTCGGATTGAGAACGAGGAGGCGGCGCAGGCGTTTCGCTCGTACTTCAACACGCTTTGGGATCGCACTACGCAGACGTTCAAGGGCGAAGCCGGAATCAAATCGTTTATGGAGTTTGTTCTTGCAGCGGGCGAACCGGTGAAACTGATTGGAGCACATCTTCGATTTAAGGAAATCTATCCGGAACTTTGGGAGGCATGGCATAAGCGTCGCACGGAAAAGAAGATGCGTTTTGATGCGGTGGTTTTGCGAGGTGTTGATGCGGTTCAAACTCAAGGTCTTGAATTGGCGGAAACTCGCACAGCCAACGTTGATGTCTTTCAGAACGTCACATGGATCTTTGGCAATTACGTGGCCAACATTGTCTGGATCAATCGGGAAGAGACGGTAGCATTTGTGATTGAACATGAAGCCGTCGCCAGTCAGCAAAGGGAATATTTTGAACGGCTTTGGAAGGACGAAAACACTTAGACAGTATCTCGTTTTTCAAAGATCCCCATAGGGAATCAAGGCGACATAATCGTATCTTTTTGATACAATTATCTTGCATAAATGATACGATTATGATTGAAATCAGCCAAAAACAGCAAAAAATACTGGCATTATTCCCATCAGAAATTTTTACCTCTATCGAGCTCACGGCGCTTGAGAGCGCAACCGACGAATATCGCGAAAGGACTGCCGATGTGCCGACGGCTATCCAAAAAAAAGAATTGGAACGGCTCATCATAGAACTTTCATGGAAGTCGTCCAAGATTGAGGGAAACACGTATACACTCTTGGATACGGAGAAACTTATTTTGGAGCATCGAAAAGCGCCCGGACATGATAAAGCGGAAGCACGGATGATTCTGAACCACAAGGAAGCGTTTGAGTTTATTCGCAATCACAAAAAAGAATTTCTTACTCTCACGCGTGCCAATTTGGAACACCTACATAGTATGATCGTGCTGGGTTTAAGCGTGGGTACGGGATTGCGCCAAAAACCGGTTGGCGTTACTGGCTCCAAGTATCGGCCGCTTGACAACATCCATCAAATAACAGAGGCGGTAGAAGCGCTCGCGTCTGCGATATCAAGAGCAGACACGCCATACGCCAAGGCGCTTTTGGCTCTTATCGGCATAAGTTACATACAGCCGTTTGAAGACGGTAATAAACGCACGGCGCGCATGATGGCCAATGCCCTGCTTCTTGCGCACAACTGTGCCCCGCTTTCGTATCGGAGTGTTGAAGAGAAAGACTATCGGGAAGCCACCATGGTGTTCTATGAACTCAACTCTATTGTCCCGTTCAAAAAAATCTTCATTGAACAGTATATTTTTGCTGCGCAACATTACGCAGTGAAATAGATGTTTGCGGAGTTCTCAATACTTCAACGTTCGAACTCGCTATGTTCCCACCCGTTTCTGACATCTATGCCCTCCACCCGTAAAAAACTCATCATCCTCGACGGCAATTCGCTTTTGCATCGCGCGTGGCATGCTCTTCCGCCGCTTACCACAAAGGACGGACGAGTGGTGAACGCCGCTTATGGGTTTGCGATGGCGGTGGACAAAATGCTCAAGGAGTACGAACCGCACTACATGGCGGTGGCGTGGGATTTGCCAGGGAAGACGTTTCGGCATGAAGCTGTGGAGAGTTATAAGGCGACACGTGTGAAGCAACCACAAGAGCTCTATGATCAGATTCCGATCTGCAAGGAGATTCTTGAGGGTTACGGGATTCCGTCGCTCGAGGCCGCGGGGTATGAGGCAGATGATGTGATTGGCACCGTCTCGAACCTCGAAGAACGGCAGGGGTTCGACACGCTGATTGTTACAGGCGATCTCGATGCGCTCCAGCTTGTCGACAAGAACACGCATGTGCTCTTTTTCGTGAAAGGCATTTCGCAAGTGAAGGAGTACGATCCTGCGGCCGTGAAGGAGCGGTATGGATTTGGTCCGGAGAAACTCATTGATTTCAAAGCGATGAAGGGTGACACGTCGGACAACGTGAAAGGCGTGCCTGGGGTGGGAGACAAAACGGCATCGGGTTTGCTCGAGCATTACGACTCCGTTGAGGATATGCTCCGGGATTTCAAGAAAGATGATGGGGATTGGGAGAAGGTAGGTGTGAAGAAGCAACTTCGAGATAAGATTCTCGAGCACGAGCACGATCTGGAAGAGTCGAAGATGCTCGTAACGATCATTCGCGACGTGAAGCTGAAGTTTAAGATTGGTGACGCGGAGCTTTTGGAGCCAAATACGAAGGTACTCCTCGAGTTGTACCGCGGGCTCGAGTTTCGCACGCTTGTGAGGAAGCTCGGAGGTGGCGAAGTGCCGGCGCCGCCGTTTGAGGGGAAGTCAGAAGTTAAAAGTCAGAAGTCAAAAGGTTCAAAAGAGCACAAACTTCCGGACGGCACGATTGCAATTTTGGCGCTGGATGGTCAGCCGGATTTGTTTGGCGGGAGTCTGGTCGCGGTGTGCTACCAGAAGGCCTCCGAAGTTCGTTTGTTCGAGCATCCGAATAAAGCTGATATTTTAGCCATAACCTCGGAGCTTAGCTCCGCTGGAAGAGTCGTGACCCATGACGTGAAAGCGCTCTGGCACGCGCTTGGAGCGAATCCCAACGACCTGCCTCGCGCCGAGGTGTTCGACACGATGCTTGCCTCCTATCTTCTCCACTCCGGTTCTCGCGCGCATGACCTTGAGTCGGTCGTGAAAGATGCGCTCGACAAGAGTCTTTCCGAGCTTTCGGTGAAGAATCTTGAGCGAGCGGTCGGGCTCTTGCCAGCTCTCGAGCGTGAGCTCACGTCTCGACTTAAGGACGAAGGTCAAATGAAGCTCTATGAGGACATTGAAGTCCCGACGGCATCGGTGCTCTATCAAATGGAGCGTGAAGGTATCAAACTTGATGTGGAGGCCTTAGATGATCTTAAGAAAAAATTTGCGCGCGAGATTGATCGGCTGACGAAGAGCATTCACAGGCTTGCTGGCATCGAATTCAATCTCAACTCCCCTTCCCAGCTGGCACAAGTCCTTTTTGAGACGCTGAAGCTCCCAACGAAGGGCATCAAGAAAACGAAAACAGGTCTTTCGACGGCGGCAAGCGAGCTCGAAAAACTCGAAGATGAGCACGAGATTATTCCTCTCATCTCCGCATATCGCGAAGTGGCCAAGCTCCAGTCTACTTACGTTGACGCGCTCCCATCTCTTGTCGCCAAAGATGGACGCGTGCATACGAGTTTCAATCAGGCGGTGGCCTCGACGGGACGGCTCTCAAGTTCCGATCCAAACTTGCAGAATATTCCCATCCGCACAGAGCTTGGGCGCGAAATTCGTAAGGCGTTTGTGGCGTCGCGCGGAAGTGTTCTCGTCGCGGCCGATTACTCGCAAATCGAGCTTCGGCTTGCGGCGGTGATTGCCGGCGACAAGGCGTTTCTCAAAGCATTCAAGGAAGGCGCCGACATCCACACGCGCACCGCAAGCGAAATGTTCGACGTGCCAGAAGATCAGGTGACGAAAGACGAGCGACGGGCGGCCAAGGCAATCAACTTCGGCATTCTCTATGGCATGGGGCCGCGGGCTCTCTCTCGAGGGACGAACGCCACGCTTGCCGAAGCAAAGGAGTACATCGAGAAGTATTTCAAAGTGCATAAAGAGCTTGCGGAGTACATTGAGCAGACGAAGAAAAAAGTTCGGCGGGACGGGTATGTGGAAACACTTTTTGGCCGCCGAAGGTATCTGCCCGAAATCAAATCGGGCGTTCCCATGCTCGTGGCGGCCGCCGAACGCATGGCGGTCAACATGCCCATGCAGGGGACGGAAGCGGACATTTTGAAAATTGCCATGCTTGCCGCGCAGAAACGTATCGAGGAAATCTATGCAGGCGAGGCCAAGATGCTTTTACAGGTACACGACGAGTTGGTGTTCGAGGTCTCGGCCGACAAGGCAGATGTGTTTATGGGGGATATTCAGAAGACGATGGAGGGTGTTGTTGAGTATGAAATCCCGCTTATCGTCGAAGTGAGCAAAGGAAAGAATTGGGGCGAACTCAAATAACACAAAAACTCCTCGCATGGCGGGGAGTTTTTGTGATTGCTTAGGCGGCTTCTTCTCGATCGGGGGTTTCTTTTTTTTGCGTTGTTTTTGGACGGAGCGCGTCTTGACCAATTCCAGCTCGATAGTCAGGGAGTCGGCCATGTACCTTTTCAATATTGCTTCGGTACGTTGTAGCACGCTCTTCGCGCCGAGACTGACCCGAGAGATTCTTCCAGAGCTTGCCAAAGAAACTGGGTTCTTGTGTCGGACTTCCTCCTTTGCGTGCGCTGATGACTCGATATTGTGCCAGATCCTCATGAGTTTGCTTTATAGTCTCTCGCTTTTTATCTTGAGCACTCACGCGTTTGTCAAAAGCAACCTGCTTACGTCGATCCTGTTTGACTGATTCCGGCGTATCAACAAACCAAGATCGCTTCACATGACCCCAGAAGGATTCTTGTTTTGTTCGAGCGCTCTTGACGTCGTAGGCATGCGCCTTGGCTTCTTCTCGAGCCGCCACCTGCTTTGCGTGTTCTTGCGCTATCTTTAATTCCTTTTCTCGTGCTACTTGGCTCATGATACGATCTCCGGATCGAGATCGGTTTTCTTCGACAAGACGGTCCATTTCCGTGTTCTCTGCTTCCTCCTTGCTCGGAGAGCCTTCAACAACTGGCACGACGACATCCTCAATTGAAGCGACACGATCTACCTCTGCCTGTTGCTGTTCTTTTTGTGTGATAAGTTTGTGAATAACATCTTTCTCAACCCCAATCGGCAGGATTTTTTTATTGACAGCAGTTAATCCGACTTTATCCTTTCCTTCTGAAGCTTTTTGGCGAAGGTCTCGTTCCTGGATCAATGGTTTGAGCCTGTAAGTAATGCTTTCCAGACGTTTTTCCAATTGTGGAATTGTCAGCGAAACAAGACGAAGCTCTAGCGATTTTCGAAGATCGGAAAGCTCACGAGCGGTTTCCCCATTATTTACAAGCTCGACACCCTTTTTGAGATCCTCCAACCAATCTTCTGATTCCGAGCTCGGCTGTGCCGTGTCAAATGGAGAGTGGTCAATATTTCTTGTCATAATTTCAATTTTATTGCCCTCAATTTAGCATAAAATGATGATTTTGTCAAGGGGGATAACGTTGGAATGGCTGTAAAATGAGGTGAAAACGAGACGTGATATACTGTCTTCAATATGCTCATCTGCGTGTACGGAGAAGATGGATACCGTGCGTCACAGAAGGTGGCTCAACTTAAGGATTCTTTTCGAGAGAAATTTTCCGGCGGGGTGAATCTTTCCGAGTTTGACGCAAAGGCTCCTGTCGGCGAGATTCTTTCGGCGATCCGAAGCGGAGGGCTTTTATCTCCCAAACGCATGGTTGTTGTGAGCGGTCTCATCGAGCGTGTGAAAACGGCGGAGGTGAAGGTGTGGGCGGCGGCGCTGTGCGAGACGGATACAGATGCGATCATCGTACTTCATGAAATGCTTTCGGCTAAGGAGGTTGAAGGCCAACCTCTCGGGAAAGCTCTCAAAGACGCTCGCGACCGGCATGATTATGCGTTTGAAAAACTCTCGTCGCGCGACTTGGAGCGTTGGATCGTGCATGAATTTGGCGAGCTCGGTGCAAAGATTGATCGGAAGGCTTTGCAGAATCTCATTGCGAGCGTGGGCGACAATACATGGCAGATGGCGGGAGAGATGAGAAAGCTTGCGGCGTATGCCGGGAGTGAAACCATCACTTCGGCGATGGTGGAAATGCTTGTTCATGGCAACTTCGAAGGAAAGATTTTTGATTTTATTGATGCGGTGAGTCAGAAGAACACGCGCAAGGCGGTGCGTTTGCTTGAGAGAGAGCGCGCGGCCGGTTCGGCAGACGGGTATCTGGGGCAAATGCTTTTGCGACAAGTTCGTCTCTTACTCGGAGCGCGAAGTCTNNTTCATCCATTTGTCGCACAAAAATCTGTCACCCAAGCTCGGAACTTCAAACTCGAAGACCTTATCCGCGCCCACGACCTTCTCTTTGATTTTGATCAGAAAACAAAACAAGGTGTAGATCCCGGTTTGGCGGTAGAGCGCGTGATGGTGGAGATGCTCAAGAGTTGGGATCTGCCGTCCTTGGCAGATGGCTAGTCAGCGACGCTTCTTGCGTCCCTGCCAGCGAAGGGAGGCGTCTATCACACCCACCAGTCGTAGGAGGTTGCTTCAGCGCTTGCTCGAGAGCCTCCAACTCGGCGAACTGGTCATGGGGTTGAGGCACCACTTGGCCTATATCGCGGTGATCTGCTCAACTGAATTTATTTCTGCGAAAGCGCGTTTACTTTCTGCATCATACGGGACTTGTAGCGCGCGGCGGTGTTTTGCTTGAGGATATTTTTTTGCACGGCTTTATCAAATTTTTGTATCAAAGTCTTGGCAAGTTCTTGAGCTTTTGAAACATCCTTAGTTTCCAAAGCTTTGCGGAGATAACGACGCAACGAGTGAAGCTCGTCTTTGACAAGTTTATTGTGCACGGCTCGATCCTTTGACTGGCGCAGATCCTTAATAGCGGCTTTGAGATTTGGCATAATGAGCGGGATGGTATGGGATTCGCTAAAATTCGTCAAGTGGAAATCTCTGCATGTCAACGGGAAATAGAAATGT
>DNYJ01000034.1 GCA_003505155.1 Candidatus Uhrbacteria bacterium
GTTCGGACGCGAGACGCCGGTCGAACTCGACTTCTTGCAGGTAAAGAAGTCGTAAGGTACACTCCCGCCATTCAGTTAATAACCGTGGTTGCCCGACCATTCGGGAATCCACTTAAAAAGAAAGGTTATGGCAAAACTTGTTACGCAAATCAAGCTTCAAATACCCGGAGGCGCGGCCACGCCCGCCCCGCCCGTGGGACCGGCTCTCGGACAGCACGGACTCAACATTTCCGATTTCGTCAGTCGGTTCAACACGGCAACGCAAGACCGCCGCGGAGAAACGGTGCCAATCATCATCAATGTCTATGAAGACCGCACCTTCGACTTCGTCACAAAGGTGGCTCCGGCTTCCGACCTCATCAAGAAAGCGGCCGGCATAGCAAAAGGAGCCGGCAATCCTCTCACGGAGAAAATCGGAAAGTTGACGAAGGCACAGCTACGCGAAGTCGCGGAGAAAAAGCTCCCCGACCTCAATACGCAGGACATCGAAGCCGCCATGAAGATCATTGCCGGAACGGCGCGCCAGATGGGCGTTCAGATCGTTGAATAATTTCATTCTTAATTTGTGGGACCATCCGTTTTGTGCGGATGGGCTCCTCCGCCTTTGGCGGGGTTCGGCTCTGCCGAAGTACCACGATCTATGAAGAAAGCTACCAAGACAAGAAAGCGCAGTCATCGTTATATCGAGACCATGAAACAGCTCGACCTCAAAAAGACTTACTCGCTTGAAGAAGCCATCCCGCTCGTGAAGGCCTCTTCCAAAGTGAAATTCGATGCCAGTGTGGAAGTGCATGTGCGCCTCGGGATTGACGTCAAGAAATCAGACCAGCACATCCGCGGGACGCTCACCCTTCCCCACGGAACGGGAAAGATGAAGCGCGTGGCGGCGTTCGTGGAACCGGACAAGGAGACCGACGCAAAAGCCGCCGGAGCCGCCATCGTCGGCGGAGAAGAGCTCATTGCGAACATCCTTAAAGAGGGCAAGATTGATTTCGATGTGGCGATCGCTACGCCGATCATGATGCCCAAGATCGCAAAGATCGCAAAGATCTTGGGAACCCGCGGCGTTATGCCGAACCCAAAGACTGATACCATTGGAACGGATGTGAAAAAAATGGTGGCCGACCAGATGGGCGGCAAGGTCAGCTTCCGCAACGATGCGACGGGCAACGTCCATCAGATGATCGGCAAAGTCTCCTTCCCCGACGAACACCTCAAAGCAAATTTCGAAGCTCTCTTGAATCTCATCAATAAAGTAAGACCGTCAAGCGCCAAGGGCATCTACATCAAGAAGATCACTCTGACGACTTCCATGGGCCCGGGGCTCAAGATTGCAGAATAATGTCCACGAAAATCACCCAAGAGGTGATTTTTGGTTCGGCACCCCCTACTGGCTACTCCCTACTCCCTTTGCTAAACTGTGCCCGTATGATCCTCACCCGCAAGGAAATCCTTGAAGAGCTTCACTCCGGCGCCATCCGCTTCACGCCCGCCATTGACGGCTTCCAGCTTCAGCCTCATGCGGTGGATTTGAGGCTTGGATACAAGTTTTTGATCCCAAAAAATTGGAGAGCGCACGAGACGCACGGACGGCAGGCCATCAAAACCTCGATTGACGAGAGTGAGGCGCACAAAGAGCAATACGACGAGATCGTCTTGAAGCCCGGACAATACTTCGAGCTCACGCCCAACGAATTCGTCATCGGGACGAGTCTGGAGCATGTCGAGCTCTCTTCCCCAAATCTCATGGCTCTCCTCTTTCCTCGAACTTCAACGAATCGCCGCGGGATCAACCTCTCGCTTTCTGGCATCATCGATGCGCACTACAAAGGCAACCTCATCTTCCCCATGAAAAACGAGGCAGGCAACCAAGTCATCCGCATGTATCCGGGCGAACGAGTCTGCCAAGTGATTTTTGAGCGTCTTGCCTCGCCCATCACCCCAGAAGAAGCAAAGCGCCACGGACTCACGCAAGCAAAGTACAGCGAGTCTGACGAGATCTACAAACTCGACAAGGAGGAAGAACGAAAGATGATTATTGAAGGCCGTCTCGACGAAATGAAAACACGGTTCCCCATCAGCAACACGTGAGAGACTCCCATCACGTGTTTGCTTCTTCTTTCCGCACCAACTGACCACACGCCGCTTCGATATCTTCTCCCATCGTGCGACGACGAGTCACCGTCACACCTGATTTTTCCAAAGCCTCTTCAAACATATCGAGATTTTTTTTAGTTGAACACGTAAATTCACATCCCGTGAAGTTGTAAGGAATAAGGTTCACACGCACATTCCCAATACGTTTCACAAACTCCGCTAAAAGCTTTGCGTGGTGAGGCGTGTCGTTTACACCAGAAAGCATCACATACTCGAACGTGAGGTGATGGCGACGATTTCCAAAGCGTGCCAAGTATCGCTTCGCCCAATCTTCCAACTTTGGTAAAAAGGCATCGTAGGAAGTTGGCACGATCTCCTTACGTGTTTTTGGATCAGCCGAGTGAAGCGAAACCGCCATGCGCACATGAGGCCAATCAGGGTCATTGAGCAGTTGCTCTAGTCGAGGCAGAACCCCAACGGTCGAGACCGTGATACGCGTCTTGCCAAGATCGCTTTGAGCAAGAATCGTGTTCAATGTCGCTTTCACGTTTTCATAGTTCGCAAGCGGTTCTCCCATGCCCATAAACACGACGTTGGAGATGCGCGGCGGAAGCTTGGGATGATCGAGAAGGAAGTGTTGCCACAGACGATACTGATCCACGATTTCATCGCTGTGCAACTGACGAATGAGCCCCATCTTTCCCGTCGCGCAAAATCCGCACGCCATGGCACATCCGACTTGCGAAGAAACGCAGATCGTCCACGCTCCACGCGGATTCTTCATAAGCACCGTTTCAACTTCCTTGTCACCCTCGACGTTGACGATGGCCTTGAACGTATCTTGTTTTTTGCTCTCGAAAATTTTCACGACAGCAAGCGATTGAAACGGAACGGAAGCCGTGAGCGCCTCCCGCATCGAGAGCGAAAGCGAGGTGATGTCATTCCACCCACGAACCGAAGGATGAAACAGAGCTTCCTCAATTTGTCGTAAACGAAAAGCGGGCTCATTTGGAAAGAGCTCGCGAATGCGGTCTTGTCGCGGAACGTAGGTCATAGTGACTCTTGAGCTTAACATGACTTCAACTCGACTACCTCTTTTTGTATCTAACGTAAACAATGAACTCACAATGCACACGTGAGAGAATAGATTGAGTGTGTCCTTGAATCTTGTCGATAAGAGCAGCCCCCTTTTGTCCTTATAACCTTCATAAAGTCGCATCTAGTCAATAGCCATGTTTTATGACTGTATTGGAATGACGAATGAAAATCAATGTGCACGTGCTTTGCAACGTGAGACCAAAAGTTTCTGAAAAAGAAGAGCGACACCCGGAGGAAGCGCCGCCCTTCGTTGGGACGGAATT
>DNYJ01000019.1 GCA_003505155.1 Candidatus Uhrbacteria bacterium
ACCGCGATGACGCCGTCCACGGTCGGACCCCCGGCGGAGGCGTGGAATTCAAGGAGCTTTTGCGCGGATGCTTTGAAGTCAGGGAACCAGTTTGTGTCTTGGAATTCCCATCTGGCGTTGAGGAGTGAAAGAGGTTTGGGAGCTTCGACGCGAAGCTGGAGCGCCCCTTGCAGGTTGTAGGAGCCGTCGCCGGGAAGGTTAATGCGCTCGATTTCTCCCCGCAAGACGTCTACCTCCGCAAATGATCCGATGAAGCCTCCCGCAGGACGGATTTCCGTGTCGTTTTGAAAGACGAAGAGATAGCGTTTTTGCGCATCGTTCCCGAGGATGCCCTTCAGCGCTTCTGAAAATGCCTGCAGGCGGTTCAGGTTGTCTTCAAGCCCAGGGAGCACTCGAGAGAGTTCCTCGAAACGTTCTTGGTACTCCGCGGGAACAAGGCTGGTGTCCACGCGCGAGAGCGCTTCCGTGGCGGCGGAGAGGTGGGGGAGGGCGGAGGCAAGATAGCGTTCGAGCACTTCGACTTTGGTTCCGAGCGTCGTGTCCGCAAGGTTTCCGATGGCGGTAAGGCCGTCGCCCATGCGTTCGGCGGAGAGGGAAAGTTCGAGTCCGAGATCAAGAAGCGCTCGGCCGGTTTTGAGCGTTTCTCCCTGCGAGGGAATGAGGGAAGCGATGGCGCGCGCTCCGCCTCCAAGATCGTTCAAAGTGGCTTGAGCTTGTGTGAGTTTCTCTCCCGCCTCGGCAAAACGATGCGTGGCTTCTTCGAAGTCCGTGTCGGCGGCCGACTTGGCGCCTTCCTCAAAAAGAGCGAACGCTTTCGTGCCTTGAGCGAGGATGTTCATCTCGACGCGTTTTGGATCCGGTCGGCTTTGCATGGCCTGCAAGGGGAGAACAAACACGAAGGAGAGGAGGACAAAGACGCCCACGCCGCGCAGACTGGGATGGAGGAAGGAAAGAGAGGGTAACTGGTAACCGGTAATCAGTAACCGGGACGAGGCGAATTTTTGGAGGAGGATGGCGCGAGGAAGTTCGAGGAGATTTTTGTATCGGCTCGGAAGAACAGGATGGCGTGCGGGAGTTGCGCAGTCGTCTTCCATGAGCTGGCCCGACAGGAGTGCGGCGTCGAGCGCTTCCTCGCGCTCGGGGAGGGTTTCTTCCAGGGAAAGATGAGCGAAAAACTCTTGGGCAAACGCGTTGAAATCTTGAGCCGGCGTTTCGCGTTTCAAAATGGGGGCGGCGGCTTGGGGAGCGTTGACGCGCAAGGCAAGAACATGAGGAGACGCCGCGTGGCTTTTTTGCAGAAGAACATTCAAGGCGGAAGGCGCCTCTTCTTTTTTTGCTTCAAGATCGAATCCGCGCAGACGCAAAGAAACCGGCAGTCGCGTGTCATAAAGGAGAGTAACTTTAGGTTGTGCGGGGTCGCGAGAGACCGCCATAGACGGTGTTAGGAAAGATAAATCCTGCGGGTCTCTTGAGCCATTGTGCGCCAGGAGTACCGCTTGATGCGTTCGTAACCTTTTTGGATGAGCGAAGCGCGCAGATCTTCGTCGGAGAGAGCTGATTCCATCACGCGAACCATGTCTTCGATATCATCAGGATCAAAGTAGTGAGCGGCATCGCCGAGAATTTCTGGGAGGGAGCTTGTCTTTGAGGCGGCTACCGGCACGCCGTGCGCCATGGCTTCGAGAGGCGGGAGACCGAAGCCCTCGTGCCGAGACGGGAAAACGTAGAGCGTGGCGTTTTTGTAGAGGCTCGCGAGCGTGTCGTCGGAGACGAATCCCGTGAAGACCACGGCCTCTCGCGGCACGTCTATTTCCTCGAGCTCCTTCTTGAGTCGTTCGTAGAAGACGCCTTCACGTCCGACAAGGACGAGCTTCACCTCCGGGTGTGATTTGTGGAAAAAGGAGAAGGCGTGGAGGAGCGACTCGAGATTCTTGTGCGGGAAGGCGTTGCCGACGTAGAGAAAGTACGGAGCGTTCAGCGTCAAGTTTTTGTCGGCTTGGCCGAAACGTGAAATGTCCGTCGAGCCCTCGTGGATCATTCGAATCTTCTCTTTGGGGAGATGTGGGAAGTGCGTCATGACGCGCGAGCGCGTGAACTCGGAGGGCACGATGACCGTGCGGCTTTTGAAAAGAGCGTGATGAAGAACCTTGCGGTAGCCGAGGCGTTTGAGCCAGTAGAGCGGCAAGGGAAGCGTCGTGGCTTGCGTGGCCGAATGTGTCTCGTCGAGAAGAATGACGTCGTGAATCGTCACGACAAACGGCGTGCGACAGAAGAGGGGAACGTTCCAGTGCGGGAAATGGATGAGGTCGAGGCGCTCACGAGCGATGATGCCGGGCATCTTGATTTGCTCGGCGAGCGTGTACCAACGCACGTCCGCCAAGTGTTTCTCGAAATTGGGTTTCTTCGGCGTGAAGGCACTCCAGCCCTCGCGGTTCAGAAACACAACATAGCGGTTCTCCTCGTCAATCTCCTGCAAATGGTCGAGGAGTTCTTTGACATAGCGACCCAAACCACCTCCCCCCGCGTACGGACCGTAAAATCTTGCGTCAATCCCGATCTTCATAAATGTTATTGTAACAAAAAATTGGCTTTCGCCGAAGAGAAACAGGGGATAAATAGATACACGTCGGAAGTCTTGGATTTGCATGGCGATCACCGCCGAAATTTTGAACCCGCCTTCGCTCTGAAAGAGCTACGGACGGGCAGGCCGTAAACTCTCAAAATTTGACGGCGATCTCAGGCATCATTGGGTTCAAGTTCGTTTCTGATGATCGTTTGGCTGGCTGGTGAAGATGCATTCTTCGAAAACTCTTATCGTCGCTTCGGCTGATTTGTCCCAACGATAGTTTTCGGCGCGCTTCAGGCCAACTTGAACGAGGTGGTTTCGGAGCTTTTCATCTTCGACGATTGTCTGAATGGCGCGTGCAAGGTCACGCTCGTTTTCCGGATCAACGAAGAGTGCGGCCGGGCCGCCGACTTCGAGCATGGCGGAGTTTTGGGAGGTGATGACGGGCGTGCCACTTGCGAAAGCCTCGAGGATGGGCATGCCAAAGCCTTCATACAGAGATGGGAAGACAAGAGCCGAGGCTCCTCGGTAAAGAGCGGGACGGTCGGCGTCTTTGACGTAGTCGAGAGGGATAATGGAATGAGACGGTAGACGGTAGACGGTAGACAGTAGGGATTCGAGTTTGGAGGCTCCTGCCAGGACCAACTTCGTGTCGAGCCGGCGCATGGTTTCGGATTGTCTCTTAGCCTCCTCAAACGCCCGCACAAGTCGAACAAGATTTTTACGCGGCTCATCGGTGCCGATATGCAGAAGGTAGTGGCGGGGGAGATCATGGCGCGAGCGCACGCCGTGGTCTTGAGGTTCGGGGCGAGGCGAGAAAGCTTCATCCACGCCGTGAGGGATGACCTCGATCCCCCTCCTTTTTAAGGAGGGGACAGGGGTGGTTACTCCGGTTTCCTCGCGATGTTTAGGGGTTTTCAAGTCGTACAAACGAGTGAGATCCATGGCCGTGGTGTTGCTTGGGGTGATAAGGGCGGCGGCACGGCGGGCGATTGAGCGAGGGCGCACGAGTGTGTGCCACAGTCTTCGCCACGGCGAGTAGAGCCGAGGCATCATGGCAAAGGAGAGATCGTGGAAGGTGACGATGCGGGGCGCTCGGCTTTTTGGCAGGAAGTTCAAGTTGGGGCACCAGATGACGTCCACCGCTTCTCCGAACAATTGCTCGAACGTCGGGCGGCCGGTGAGGAGGATGAAGAGATTGAGAATGCGGTTCACCACGCTTCGGTGCACGTAAACGACATTACGTTTGCCAGAAAGATCTCCAAGAGCTTCTTTGGCAACGGGTCGGCATCGGTAAGGAGAGCCGGTTGTGAGGATCACAAACCGGTGCTCCGGGTGAGATGCCGTCATGGCGCGCAAAAGCGCGAGCGTGTACCCTCCGACGCCGCTCGGTTTTCCTCCCGTCAAGTGTCTTGCATCCACGCCTATTCGCACAGGTGGGTTTGATGTTCTTGGTAACTTTCGCAGGCTGTTTGGACGAACGCTCCAAAGGTTGTTTGAAAGTTCTCGGTCGAGTAACGGAGCGCGCGCTCGCGGATTTTTTTCGGATCGAAGCGGCTCGAATCAAATGTCCGCACGACGCTTGCGAGATGCTCCCACGTCTGCTCGTCGAAGAACACGCCGGTTTCATCCTCGACCACGCTCTCCAAAACGCCGCCGCGCCGGTAAGCGATAACGGGACGGCCGGAGGCCATGGATTCGATGGGCGTGATGCCGAAGTCTTCCTCCTGCGGATGGAGAAAAGCGATCGCGTCTTGGTAGAGACGGGCCTGTTCCTCGTCGGAGACGTGCCCCAAAAACTTCACGGTTGGCCCTGCCATTTTTTTGAGGGTGGCTTCCATGGGGCCCGTGCCGAAAACGTTGAGCGGAAATCCGAGCTTCGTGAAGGCTTGAACGACAAGATCGTAGCGTTTGTAAGCCACGAGACGTCCGCCGATCAAAAAGGAGGTCTTGGGACGTTCTGAAATCGAAAACCGAGCCGTGTTAACTGGAGGGTGAATCACGGTCGAGGGTTTGCGATAGTACTTTTCGATGCGGTGCGCGACGGTTTGCGAGTTGGCGACAAACGCGTCCACGCGGTCGGCGGCGAGGCGGTCCCAGATGCGCAATTTTGAAAGGATCGGCGGCAAGAACCACTTGATGACGCCGGGCGCGCGCAACTCCTCGACGTACGCCTTCGTGTCGCTCCAGAGATAGCGCGTCGGCGTGTGGCAGTAGCAGATGTGGACACAGCCGGGTTTCGTGATGACACCTTTGGAAAACGCGCTCGAGCTCGAGACGACGACGTCGAATTCGGAGAGGTCGTAGGATTCAGTCGCCGCGGGCATGAGGGGGAGCGTGAGGCGGAAGAGCCGGTGCGGGACGCGGTTCAAAAACGACGTGCGGACGTCGCGGTCTTTAAACAGGCCAATGCGAGAGGGATCGTGCACCAACGTAAAAATCGGAGCCGATGGCCACATGTCCGAGAGGACGCGTAAAACCTTTTCGGCTCCTCCTTCTTGGTTTAGATGGTCATGCACGAGCGCAATATGCATAGGGTTAATAGGCTCCTTTTCGGAACAGAACGACAAACGGGGTTTTGAGGAGGATAACCACATCGAGCCATGGCGACCAGTTTTCAATGTAGAACGTGTCGAGTCGCACCTCGTCTTCGAATTTCAGGTCGCTGCGTCCGCTCGTTTGCGCCAAGCCGCTGATCCCCGGACGCACCGTGTGTACCTTGCGGTGATGCGGTTCATATCGGTCCACCTCGCGCGGCTGGTGAGGACGCGGACCCACAAGCGACATGCTTCCGGCAAGCACATTGAAGAGCTGGGGAAGTTCGTCCACAGAGTACTTGCGCATGAAGCGTCCCCAGCGCGTGACGCGCGGATCATCCATGATTTTATATACGGGGCCTTCCTTGATGCTCTTGCGCCTGATGAGATCCTCTTCGACCGCCTGCGCTCGCTCCTGGTTGCCAAGACCTTTTTGAGAGCCAATGCAAAACTCCGCCTTCATGGAACGGAACTTGAGTGTATTGAATCGCTTCCCTGCTTCTCCGATGCGCTCGTTTTTGAAAAGAATGGGACGGCCGGATTCAAGAAGAATGCCAATGGCGGCCGCAAGGAGAAGGGGGGAAGTGATGGCGATCAAGAGAAGAGAAGCGGCACCGTCGAAGCTACGTTTGTAAATGGCTCCCCAGCCGTCCAGGGGAGTTTTTTTGATGGTCATGAGGGGCACGCCGGAAATCGTAGCCACCTCCATGCGCAAGGATCCGACGGAAAAGAGGTCAGCGGAGTAGACGAGGTTGATATGTTCGACGTCGGAAAATGTTTTAAGGCGAGCGAGAGTTTCCCGGTCGGCCTCCGTGTCGGTAAAAAGGATCTCGTCAATACTGTGCGCGCGTGCGAGACGGCGCAGAGAGACCTCGGTGTTGTCGTCGAAGGTTTCGTGGGTTGCCATCACGTCCACCCCGAAACGTCTCCGTCGCTCAAAGGTCTCGCGAAGAATCCGTGCGGCGTCGTTTGAGCCGATGATAGCGGTGCGGCGCACGCCGATGCCAAGCACGTACAGCGAGCGCTGGATTGAGCGGATGACGAAGCGTTCGAGGGAAAGGAACACGACAGCGAGTCCCCAGCCGGCCAAAACGATGAAGCGCGAGTCGAAGGCTTCGAGCGTGAAGAAGAGGAAGGCGAAGATGACGGCCATAGCGGCGGAACCGGCGAGGAAAATCTGCTTAAGTTCCTCGGCGAATCGGCGGCGGGAGAAGCGGTAGAGGCCGGAAAGAGCGAAGACGGCGATCCAAACGAGGACGGCCGCGGCCGCGGCCTGGCCGAAGCGTTCAAGGGAGAGATCAAAAATCACTGGACGCACGCGCGTGAAAACGGGAGCCAGGCGAAGATGGTAAGCGGCAAGTGCGGCGCCAAAAATCGTCATGGCATCCAGGGGCACCAGAACAGCGGTAAAAAAGAGATCCGGGCGTTTCATAACGTTTTGTATGATAGCGTAAAGCCTCGCGCGAGGCGAGGCTTTAGCTTGGGAAACCTGTAAGCCGAATTTTGTCGAGGGCGATCATCTATCTTGTTCCGACGTTGCCGCCGGACTCATGCGAGCGACCAAACTTGCTCTTGCACCGGAAAGGGTTTACCGCGTCATCCCGTTGCCGGGAGACGAACGAGGCAGCCCCGAAGGACACCCTCGCTCTTTTCACCTTTGATCCCGTTGAAACGGGATTCGTATTGTCTCTGTGGCACTTTCCCTAAAGTTCGTCAGACGCTCAAGAGCGTCTCCGGCGAAGCCGGATCCGGCTCTGCCGGACAGCTCTTCAGCTCCCAACTCCTTTGGTCGCCGTTAGCGACTTTCCTTGTCTCCGCCAGAGGCGGATCCGCCTTTGGCGGAAACGTACCTTGCGATACGTCGGGTGTTCGGACTTTCCTCCCTTCGTTGTACTCGAGCAGAGCTCTCGTTTAACTCAGGGCGATCACCCGGTTTCCCAACGGCAGGCAGGATATGTTAACGAACGCATGTTGTCAAGAGGAAAAGTATGGTAGCCTTACTCTCGTATGAAACGGGATGTCATTCTCGATTCGATTCGCCGGTTGATTCAATCGGAACTTCCCGAGGCCGAAGAAAGTTATCTTTTCGGTTCTTGGGCGAAAGGCTCGGCTGTGCCGACGTCTGACATTGATATTGCGGTAGCGGGACAGTGCCTGCTTGATGAGAAGAAAATTTCTTCTCTTCGCCGACTTCTTGAGACAATCCCGACGCTTCGCAAGATAGATCTTATTGATCTCGGCCGTGTCGACGCCGCGTTTCGCGAGGAAATTCTTAAACATGCCAAACCCCTATGACCGCTCTTGAAACCTCTCTTGAGAAAGCTTTGAAGCAACTTCGATCCGCTCTGGATGAAGAGACGAACGATCTCGTACGCGACGCAGCCATTCAGCGGTTTGAGTTTACGGTTGAACTCGCATGGAAAGCAATTCAGCAGTGGTTGCGAGGGGAGGGGATCGTGTGCAACTCTCCCAAAGAATGTCTCAAGGCAGCTTTTACGGCAGGGCTTGTGAAGGACGACGAGAGGTGGCTTACCATGATGGAGGATCGCAACCTTACTTCTCATACTTACAATGAAAAGACAGCCGAAGACATTTTCAGCCGTCTCTCGGGTTATTTGGAACCGCTCGAGGGACTCGTTCAAACGCTCAAAGCTTGATCCCAAGCGCCGATCGGACTTGTTTCATTTTTTTCTCCGCGACCTCTCGCGCTCGAGCGGAGCCGTTGTTCAGGATGCTGACGAGCTCTCCCTTGTCGGCGAGAAGCTCCGCTTGATGAGTTCGAATGGGAGCGATGAACTCGATCAAAACTTGCGCGAGAACTTCTTTGAATTCCTTGTACCCCTTACCCTCGAACTCTTTGATGATCTGCGCTGGGCTGGATCCTGTGATCTCCGAACAGATCGTGACGAGGTTGGAGATGCCTGGGCGATGATTGGGATCGTATCCGACGGTGCCCACGGAATCCGTCTGCGCCGATCGGATTTTTTTTGCGATCGTCTTATCGTCGTCGGAAAGCGCGATGTAGCCCTTGGGGCTGACTGACGACTTCGACATCTTCTTCATCGGATCATCAAGCGCCATGATGCGGGCTCCTGTCTTTTTGATCATCGGTTGCGGCACGACGAACGTCTCTCCATACATCTTGTTGAACCGTTCGGCCAAGTCTCGAGCGAGCTCGACGTGCTGTTTTTGATCGTCCCCGATTGGCACGATATTCGTGTCATAGAGCAGGATGTCGGCGGCCATGAGCATGGGGTAGGTGAAGAGTCCCACCGAGGCGCGCTCCGCATGTTTTGAGGCCTTGTCCTTGAACTGCGTCATGCGTTCGGCCTCACCCATCTTTGTCAGACACGCGAGAATCCACGCAAGCTCCGTGTGCTCCGAAACTTGCGACTGCTGGAAGATCGTCGCTTTCGTCGGATCCACTCCGGCGGCCAAATATGTCGCGGCGACTTGGAGGAGATTTTTGTTCAGCTCCTTGGGATCGAACGGGACGGTCATCGCATGGTAGTCCACGAGAAAATAGAACGCCTCCGTCTCGTCTTGGAGCTTCACGAACTGGGAGATGGCGCCGATATAATTGCCGATGTGGACGACTCCGGTCGGCTGGATGGCGGAAAGAGATCGTTGCATAGAGAGGAGCATTGTACTTAAAATTTCACCGGTTGTACACGTCGTGGTCGCCGATGGCCATGAGAATAGCCGTCTTTGGCATCTCGGGGGTGTAAATAAAAACAACGCGGAATTTGTAGTTGACCCGAAAACTGTATTGGTCTTTCAGCTTTCCGCGCAGTTTGTGAACATGGAGAGTCTGGTGATTTTCTTTGTGCTGAAAGAGAGCGATTTTCTCTCTGATCTCGAGTTGTAGGGAATGTGGAAGATTCTTGTACTTCCTCACGAAAGAAGGGGCATAGAGAACCTTCATATCATGGCATCCGACGTGCAAGTTCGTCCAGGTCGCCCTCAAGGATTTTTCCTTCTTTTACCTCCCGCATAGCTTGCATGACTTCTTCGACAGCCTGGTCCTCTGCATAGCGAGCAAGCGCTTGACGCACAACCTCGGCTTTTGTTGGAGCAATTCCGCGGCGGATCATATCGTTGATGAAACTCTCGAGACTGGCAGGAATGGGGATAGAAATAGTAGACACAGGATAGATGGTTATGAAAATATCATAGGCGTTGTTCTACACGGCGTCAAACTGAAAACGGAGCCTCAAGCTCCGTTTTTATCTTACACCTCAATCACGACTGGAAGGATCATGGGCCGTCGTTCCGTCTTTTGGAAAAGGAAACTGCCCACGTCGTTGCGCAGAAGATTTTTGATGTGGTCAATGTCGGCGATCCCTTTGCCGTTTTTGCCGTGATCGTTCACGAGCGCCTTAATGCGATCGCGCGTCTTGAAGATGAGTTCCTTGTTGTCCTTCATGAAGATGAATCCGCGACTGATAATGTCAGGAGACCCGATGAGTTTCCCGCTCTTCGCATCCACCTGCACGATGACCACCACCATGCCGTCCTCGGCGAGCATTTGCCGATCGCGCAGAACGACCTCGGAGACGTCTCCCACGCCCAGTCCATCCACGAAGACATAGTTGGCGGGAATCTTTTCTTCCGTGAGGCGTCCTTCTCCCATTTCGCCTGATTTTCCTCCGGGCTTCGGAGCTGTGAACTCCATCACTTGTCCGTTATCCACAATGAAGACATCTTCTTCTCTCCATCCGAGCGACTCGGCCACGAATCCGTTTTCCCGCAGGAGGAAGTGGTTACCCTCGATCGGGACGTAGTATTTCGGTTTGAAGAGGGAGAGCATGAGTTTGATATCCTCTTTCTGCGCGTGACCTCCGGCGTGGACGTCCATCATCTGGTAGTGCACGACGCGCGCGCGCTTGCGATAAAAAATATCCTTGACGCGCTGTACGGACCGCTCGTTGCCTGGAATGATTGAAGAGGAAAAGACGACGGTGTCGCCGGGGACGATGCGGACGCTCCGGTGTTCGTCACCCGCGATGCGCATGAGGGCGGCATTGCGTTCTCCTTGCGCACCCGTGCAGATCACGACCATTTTTTCAGGAGGATAGTCTGCGATCTTTTCGATTGGCACGAAGGTTTTCATGGACGCCTTGATAAACCCGAGCTCCTTCGCGATCTCCACATTTGTCTTCATGGAGTAGCCGTCGAGCGCCACTTTCTTCCCGTGCTTCTCGGCGAGTTCGATGATTTGTTTCACGCGCGAGAGGAGGGAAGCGAAGGTGCCGATGATGAGACGCCCCGGAGCTTTCTCGATGAGGTGCTCAAGCGTGGCGCCAATATCTTTTTCGCTGATTTGGTGTCCGGGAACGCCTGCGTTCGTCGAGTCCCCCATGAGGCAGAGGACGCCCTTCCTGCCGATTTCCGCGATGCGCTGAAAATCCGCGGGGACGGTGCCGACCGGATGGAAATCGAATTTCCAGTCTCCAGTGTGGCAGATGTTACCGATGGGCGATTCGATGAGAAT
>DNYJ01000043.1 GCA_003505155.1 Candidatus Uhrbacteria bacterium
TTTAAACACTGGTGCTTGCGGGAGCTTAGCTTCCACAAACTGTTCTTCTCGAACTCATTCAGAAGGCGGAGGCATTACTCTTATTGACGTAGAGCCTAACATAACCAAGCCGTGCGGGCTCGGTTATTCTTACATCTGTGATTATTCTAAAGCCGGTTTAGAAGATGAAGTTGAAATTGAGATCAAGATGCGGTTTTATAATTTGGGGCATTCTCCGGTGGTAATGGGAAACGAAGTTCGTGAACCCTTTCGTAATCAGCTCGGTCACGCCTTCTATCAGCAACTTTTTCGAGATGTTCCGTAAGCGTTGTTTCGAATGCGAGTCGTTCGGATCGGGAGTCATCTAATTGAAAAGGACCCATGGTAGCGAGACCCTCGGTCCGGTCTGTGTCAATAGACCAATACCAACCTTCCTTTCCGTCTCCCTCTCGCCAGCCTTTTAACCAGTTCTTAAGAACGACAATACCTCTCAAAGGTCCTGTTTCAAACTTCATCATCGCGCTGGGTTTGTCCTCTCTTTCAGAAAGTCCTGTAGGATTATGCTCCCAGTTGAGAAACTTAAGAGCTTTTTGACGATCAAAGACGCTGTGAAGTTCCTGTTCGGTTTGGAATTCCGGGTTTGCTAGGGGCATAGGTTAGTTGATGAGAGTCGAAGGTTGAGACGCACTCAAAGGAGCGTCCGATGCCGGAGCTGATGAGGATGAGCTCGCATTTCCTCCAACACCGCGACTTTTGCCGGCGGCTTTGAGAGTGTCTTTGAGGGCTTTACCGGCTTTAAATTTTGGAACGAAGACTGGGGGGATGGTGATGGGTTCGGACGGATTTTGCGGGTTCACGCCGATGCGACCTTTTCGCACGCGCGCGCTGAACGTGCCGAATCCGGCGATGGTAACTTCATCCTCGTTTGCCAAGGTTTGCGTCACGACGTCCTCAAAAGCGGCGACGAAATCCTCCGCCGATTTTTTTGAGACTTTGAGGCGTTCGGCGACTTTGGCCGCCAATTCTGCTTTGTTCATACACATGTTCAAAAAATTCTTCACCGCAATTGTAGCTAAATCAAGCGAATTCATCAAGGGGATATCTCCGGATCAATTTGGAAGGACTGTTACGATCTCTCGAAGTCGTTTGATGGAGGCTGGTAGGCGGTTGCCGCTCTTAAAGAAGAGAAGTGCCGCGTTCACTTCAGCCGGACCGGAGTAAGGAGGAGCAAGGTGAGTCTTCACGCCGTCTTTGACGAGCGTGAGCGCTTTTTCATACTCGATCCCGATGGACTCGTTGTGAGCTCCTGTGAGACCGACATCGGTCATGAAAGCGGTGCCGCCAGGGAGGATCCGTTCATCGGCAGTGGGGACATGCGTGTGCGATCCCCAGACAGCGGACACGCGTCCGTCCGCGTAGCGCGAGATGAGCGCCTTTTCCGACGTTGTCTCCGCGTGGACGTCGAGGAGAATGATGGAGTCGGGATCCGCCTTTGTCAGAGCTTGGTCGAGCGCGTCAAACGGCGATGGGTATGCATTCTTGAAAAACGTCTGTCCCATAACGTTCAGGATGGTAAATCGGCGTCCGTCTTTCTCGAGTTCGAGCGCACCCACGCCCGGCTTCACGCCGACGTCGTTCAATGGCCGCACGATGTGCCCAGCCAGATCCTTGTTGGCAAACACCTCCATGTAGGCCGGATTGTCCCACATGTGGTTGCCGCCGGTCATGACATCAACTCCAAGCTCGATCAGTTTGGCAACCGTGTGCGGCGTGATTCCCCCGCCGTGAGCAAGATTTTCGATGTTGGCGAGAGTGAGTGTTGGCGTAAACTCGGTTTTCCACTTCGGAAGAATTTGAGCGAGAGCTTCGCGTCCGATCCGTCCGACGATATCGGCGAAGACAAGAATGGTCACAAGAAGTCGTTAGCGGGCGTACTCCACGGCTCGAGTTTCTCGCACGACCGTCACCTTCACTTCTCCCGGATACGAAAGTTCGCCTTCGATGCGCTTGGCGATATCGCGTGCCAGGCGGAAGGCGGTCAGGTCGTCAATGATTTTTGGTTCCACGAACACGCGCACCTCGCGTCCAGCTTGGATGGCGTACACTTTCTCGACGCCCTCAAACGAACTCGCGGTTTTTTCAAGCGCTTCCAAGCGTTGGATGTACTGTTCGAGCGTGTTCTTGCGCGCGCCGGGACGGGCGCCTGAAAGCGCGTCGGCGGCTTTGACGATGGCGCCCTCGATCGTGCGCGGCCGGTCTTCGTGGTGGGCGATCGATTGATAGCAGAGTTCTTCGGGCCAGCCGAATTTCTTCATGATGTTGTAGCCGATCTCCGGGTGCGCGCCCTGCATATCATGATCCACCGCCTTGCCGATGTCGTGGAAGAGGCCGCCCTTTTTTGTGTTGAACACATCGGCGCCAAGCTCCTCGGCCATGAGTCCCCCGAGCGTCGCGACCTCGATCGAATGTTGGAGCGCGTTCTGCCCGTAGCTGGTGCGGTACTTCAAGCGTCCCAAAATTTGCACCAGCTTTGGATCAATGGAGGAAACGGGGATGCCAAGCTGAACGAGCGCGTCCTCGCCGGCTTTTCTGATTTCCTTGGCGAGATTCGTCTTGGCGGTTTTGATGGCGTCCTCGATGCGTGCGGGATGAATGCGTCCGTCTTTGATGAGATCCTCGAGCGCGATTTTGGCGACTTGCCGGCGGATCGGGGAGAAGCAAGAGATGGTAATCATGTTGGGCGTCTCGTCCACGATGATCTCCGTGCCAGTCAAGTGTTCGATGGCTTTGATGTTGCGGCCTTCCTTTCCAATGACGCGTCCTTTCATTTCATCAGAGGGGAGTTCCACCTGCGTCGTCGTGGTTTCAACCGAGACGCTTGAAGCGAACCGCGTAACGGCGAGCGAAAGAATCTGGCGCGCTTTGGCTTCAAGCTCTTCCTCCGTCGAGGCTTCCAGCTTGCGCAGGCGCGACTGCAGAGCTTCCTCGTAATCCTCCTGCACCATTTTTTCGAGACGCTCGATGGCGGCCTCGCGGGTGAGTCCAGCCACCTCCTCGAGTTTGGCCGCCTCTTGCGCCTTCAACTCCTCGATCTGCGTTTTCACTTCGCGGATGCGTTCCTTGCGCACCTCGATTTCTTCTTTCTGCTTGTCAATGGCTTCCTGCTTCTTGTCCATTTCGAGGAGCTTCTGATCGAACAGCTCTTCACGCTTTTCAAGGCGCTTTTGGGTCTCGATAACTTCCACGCGAAGAACCTTCTCTTCCTTCTTGGCTTCGTCCAAAATGGCGAGAGCTTTCTCCTTGGCTTTAGCGAGAACTTCCTGCTCCTTCGTCTTGGAGGCGGCAATACGTTTCTCGGCTTCCGCTTCGGCCGTGGCGACTTTTTTTGTCGTCCGAATCTGGCGTAAGGCGTAGCCAAAAATATTACCGACCACGAGGGCGACGATGATGGAGATGATGAGGGTAAGATTCATACGAACACAAGGGTGTCCGTACGCAAAACGCGCGAGGCGGGCTCGCGCTTAGCTGTTTCGAGAGAGGTTTTTCACCGTATTTTGGTGAAAACTGGTTTCAAAAGAGAGAAAATCTCGGAGAAACATAACGTTCAATATCCTTGGTTTTGCGTGCGAACAGCCACTTCTTTGAAGAATTAGCTGCGGCCGAAGTGTAGCACCGCGCGGCTGGTTTGGTCAACGGGGTGGGGGAGTCTCTACCATCTCGTAGCGGTAAAACAATAAACCCCAGACCGAGACGGTGAGCATCCCGGTAGGGGTTCATCGTCTCGCCTAGGGCGAGGGGGACGGAACGTTGCGCTCTGCTAGTTCGTGATCGTGAACGTGCTCCCGTAGATGTCGGTCGAGGGGATGATCTCGCCGAGCTCGATCTGGTTGCCGTTCACGTCGTAGGCCTTGAGTGCCCCGAGGTTGTACATCGCCCAGAGCGTGTTGCCCGGCTGGAGCTCCGTGGCATCTCCGGCGATCATGATCCAGAACTGGAGGAAACGCGACTCGCCGACCGGGATCACGATGTCGTCGTCAAAGGCGTAGCCCTCTTGGGCATAACCCGTCATCTGCTCGCCATCGTCGTAGCTGCCCAACGTCTCGTTGAACAGGCTGACGTCCGTGAACTGCGAGCCACTCGAGGCTGGGTTGTACAGACCGCCGATCGCGATCTCCTGGTGGCCGATGATGACGTCCTTCACAGGTGCGTAGAGCCCGAGGTAGAGGATCATGGAGGTCGTCGTGTACCCGCTCTGGATCAGGATCGTCATGTCCCACGAGAGGACGTACATCTCGATCTGCAGGAGCGTCTCGAATGCGTCGACCCAGATCTGCAGGGCAGGGCTGTTCCACGACCCGTTGTCCGCGGTGAGGCCGTACCAGTTGAGCTCGTTGTACTTGCCGTCGAGGGGCAAGAAGCCACTGCTCTCCCACATCATCGCAAAGCCGTCGGGATTGCCGTCCTCGGGAACCGTCTCGGTGAACTGGCAGTTGATCTGGAGGCTCACGACCGTCTCGCCATCCTCCTCGACGACGATTTCCCATCCTTGGTTGAACTGCAGGATGTTGCCGTACTCGTTCGGGTAGACCGGGCCGAGTACGATGTCGAGGTCTGGCTGGGAGATTGCCTCGCAGTAGGCGATGTGGTTCACGATCGCCGGGTACTCGTCGACAGTGTTCCAGCTCTCGCCGAAGAGGTCGGTGGAGTCGGACTTGGTCAGGATGACCGCGTTGAAGTTGCCGATCCGCACTACGGTACCCGGCTCACCGGTCGCGATGAACTGGTAGGCACCCATGGCGACGCTCGCGCCCGGATCGACGAGCATCGGGCCGTAGCCGGAGAACGCCGTCGTGAAGCGGACCTCGAGCTCGGTAGGCTCGAGGATGTCCGCCACCGAGTCGTCGTCGCTCTCGGACGCGGCGCTGTCGTCGTCGTCCACATTGACATCGATGTAGGTGTCACCCTCGTTGACGATGATGTCTGGCGGGGTTTCCTCGAGGTAGGGGGGGCAGGCGGTGAGAGTGGAGAGGATGACGAGAAACACGAGCGTGGCGAGTGAGCGCATGGAGTCTCCGTGGCGCTGATGTCCTACTTGATCGTCCGCCGGAGGATTCCTGGTGGATGATCGTTTGGAGGGTGGATTCGGCTCAAAAGAAGGCTTTTGAATCAAATTCACCCTCCACAATGTGAAATGAACGAGTGCAAAACCTAGCAGAGAATATGACTTTTGTCAATCATCATGCGTTATTTGGGAGGGAGAAGCAACTCGGACAAAAGAAGACCCCCGTTTGAGGCGGGGGCGAGGGGGAGGAAGACGAATGCGTCAGGGATCTGCGGGGGTGTTGTCGGGGAGTGGGTACGCGATGATCTTCCGAGGCGTTGCGTCTTCGTCCGTGATCTTGGGCAGGGGCGGGTCGTTCCCGTCCTTGGACTCCGGCTCTGGTTCCGGCTCGGGCGGGTACTCGTAGGCGAGCCCGAGGCAAGCCGCCGCCGCCGTGTTTCCCGTGTTGCGCACCAGCATGAGGACTTGCTGGGTCTGATCCTCGGGAATCCGGAAGCCCATGATCGTATCGCTTCCGGTGTAGGTCTTTGCCCTCGGCTGGTTGAGGAAGACGAGCTTGATGCCGGGATCTAGCCTCATGGCGATGTTCACGAAACCGCCGTCTGGAAGAGGAGGATCCGCCTTCCCCTTGACGATGAGGTGGATCGCCTCGCCTGGGCGGATCTCGTCGCACACGTCCACGCGACGATCCGATTCCTCGCTTGGAAACACCGGCGGGAGGCTCACGGTCTTGAGCGTCTCGGGGAGGTCGGACGGCGCGGTCGTCGTCGCGGGTTCCGTCGAGGAGGTCTCCGACTCCTGACGGCCGCAGGTGGCAGCGGCGATGGGGAAGAAGGCGATGAAGGCGAGGGCACCGCAGAAGAAGATGACTTGAACATCAATACGCGCGCGCATGGGTCTTTCTCGGGTTGTGCGGATATCCGCGGGTGAAAGAGCGACGGGGGACAATACGTCAGAATAGGAAATCCGTCCAGTTCTCGGGAGTGAGGTCTGCAAGGCGGTGGGTGTTTTTGACGTCGTACTTGCCGATCTTCGTGCGACGCAGTTGTGAGAGGTAGGCGGCGGTGCCGAGCGCTTCGCCAAGATCGCGGGCGAGAGCGCGAACGTAGGTGCCGCTTGAGCAGGCGATGCGGACGTGGATCTTGATGGTACCCTTCGCCCGAAGGGGTAAATGGACTGACAGTGACAGATCCGGTTCCCCGATAAGCTCAAACGCGCTTATCGTGATGCGTCGAGGCTTGCGTTCAATCTCTTTGCCTTTGCGTGCGAGGTCATACAATTTCCTGCCGCCGACTTTGATTGCCGAGTGCATGGGCGGGATTTGATCGAGCTCGCCCGTGAGGCTTTGCAGGGCTTCGCCTAACCTTTCAATTGAAAGGTTAGGTACAGGCACGGATTCAAGCTCGCCTTCTGGGTCAAGCGTTGTTGAGCGGACGCCCAGAACGATCGTGGTCTCATACTCCTTATCGAGCCCGACGAATTTCGAAATCTCCCGCGTCGCTTCTCGTCCGACGGCAACAAAAAGCAATCCGCTGGCAAACGGATCGAGCGTGCCGGCGTGTCCGATCTTTTCCACGCTCGTGATTCTGCGAAGCGCGTCAATCACGTCGTGCGAAGTCGGCCCGAACTCTTTATCAATGAGGAGGAATCCTGATGTCATGAGGATGAGTATAGCAGAAATGTCCACATGCGTTTGTCGAAGCGAGGTGACAACGCATTGTTTTATTTTGTGCCGAAAACCGAGGGATGTTTCAAGAGCTTGTCAAAACCTTCTGACAGAATTTTCACCTAAAATGAGGCCTTTTTCATTGACAAAATCAAAAAAACATGATGAACTGTCCATATCAAAGCCTCGCAATTCGCCGGCGGCACACGAGGGGGAGATGATACAATCTAAACGACACGCAACGCTTCAGGAGGAAGGGAGCGACGGACACGAGGTGAGCGGTTATTTGGAAACGTATTATCGAATATGATGTCACATGAACGTTTGGGGTATCTCGTCTTAGGGATAGTCCTCGCAGCCGCAGTCGCCTACGGGGTTCTGGCTTTGCGCCAGGCCCCGGCGACTGCCCCAGAAGATTCGCCAGAGACACGGATGGATAAGGGGGAGGCGTCTTTGTCTCCATCGAATCTTGACGATTTATTGCGCGCGCTTCCAAGCACGGAAGCAAGCGCGTTCGATCCTGAAAAGATCGAATGGGTTGGGTACTCTGACGGCACGGACGGTTTTACCGTCCAAAGACCTCGCGAGTGGGAGATTGCGGACGCCGCTCTTGAAGGACGTCCGCAATTCCGCCGCGTTGTTCTCTCGGAGGGGATGGCCGCTTTCGCCATTTATCCTCGCGGAGAGTTTGATGTCGGTCTGCCATCATCGGCATCTGCCGAGACGAAGCTGGTTTTGAGCGGGCGTCCGGCAACTCTGCGCGAGTGGAATCTTCCCGACGGTTCCTGGCTCGCCGTCATTGTGCTCGACGCACAGCCCAAGAACGGCTTTCGCATCGAGCTTTCTACCCTGCAACCCAACCTGACTGCTCGAGCCATTCTCAAAGAGATGCTCAATCGCTTTTCCTTTGTCAATTAATTTCATCATTGGGAAGTGGATGAATATCACTCCAAATATTTCGGCGGTAATTGCCCTGCAACACCCATAGGGGATCCTGCAAAAGTCGATGAGATTGTGGATTGCGGGCTGGCAGTCGTTGAAAACGTACTGAATGGTACGTTGAGACGATGCCNNGCTCGCGACTTTTGCAGAGATCCCCATAGCTTAATCATGCCTTCCTCCCCAGTCTCCGCCGCGTCTCCTAAGACCGCGACGGAGGCTTCCCGGGCGCTTTTGCCCGGGCCGCCTCGCATGGTTCCCATCCATCGAGGTTCCCATGAAGCACGCTCTTTCCAACATCAACTACCCCCGCCTGTTCTTCCTCGCGATCATCGGCTTCGAGATGTTCTGCCTCATGTTCGTCTCCTCCGGCTGCTGGGAGACGGTGCCGTCCCGCAGCTCGCTCTACTGCCTCGACAACCCCGCCGAGTGCGGGGAGGGCGACGGCGGTACGGGCGGCCTCTCGGAGGGTGAGAACGGCCTGCCGATCCTCAACCTGCCTCTGCCCGACGGCTACGTCTCGCAGTGCACCCAGGGGCCCGGCGGGAGCTACTCCCATCACGCCGTCTCCACCGAGTTCGGCGTGGACCTCGACACGAACAACTACGCGCTCGAGGGCGTCTACGCGCCCGTCTCGGGCACGGTCTACGTGCACGGGTCGCCCAACTCCCAGTCGGGCTTCGGCTACCATCTGAACATCAGCGTGGGAGACGGCCTCTACGTCGTCATCGGACACATGGAGGAGATCGTGGTCGAAACCGGCGACGAGGTTGTCGCGGGACAGTTCCTCGGCATCGAGGGCTGCTCGGGCAACTGCACCGGCGACCACGTCCACCTCGGCCTTTCGGAGGGCAACCCTTCCGAGTCGGCCGATGGCGGCGCCTCCGTGCCCTTCGCCCTTCGTGCGCGCGACGCGACCGAGGGAGGAATCGTGCACGACATCCCGGCCGAAGATCTCGTCTGTGCTCTCTCGGGCGGCCACCGCTACGAGTCCCAGCTCGAGGTCTCCAACTGGCACCCCGACGGGATGCTTCTCTCCGTTCCCGGCGAGAGCTCCGTCTACGTCGCTGATCAGGGACGGCTCCATGCGTGGAGCGACGAGCAGGTCATGTTCAGCTACGGCTTCTGGTACGAGGACATCGTGCCCATGGCGCCGCGCGAGCGCGACTGCTGGGACATGGGCTCCCCGATCACGGAGGAGACCTGCTACCGAGCCGTCAAGGAAGGCCAGGGGTTCTGGCTCGCCTACGAGTGCGAGAACAACCCCGGTCGTTCCCGTCTGCCGATTCCCGGCAACGCGATCACGGCTGTCATGACGAGCTGGGGCATCGAAAGCGCCGTGGATTCCACGACCGAGATGGGCGCCATCCTCATGTCCTACCCCGAAGGGATGGGCACCGCGCGTCTGCGCGACGGAGCGCTCGTGCGCGAAGCCGCCCATTCCACGGTGTACGCCGTGAACGAGGGCGTCGCGCTCCCCATTCTCAACTGGGATGTGCTCGTCTCGATGGGTCTTCTGCACCGCGACATCCTCGTCGTTCCCGACGGAGCGCTCGAAGATGCCGTGCTGGGCGTGGGCTCGTGCCCTTCGCACCCGAGCTGCATCGACATGGAGCGCATCCGTCAGTGCGGCGGCGTGATCGACATCACGGACGTCGTGGACGGCGGCGCGGGCGGTTCGGACGATCTACCCGACGGCCCGTCGGACGATGATGACGACACTCTCGACACCGAGTGCGATGCCGATACCGACGGTGACGGCGTCCCCGACTGCGAGGACAACTGCCCCATGGCCGACAACGACCAGGGCGACATNNGAAACGGACGACGACGATCTCTCCGACGATGACGATGTCGCGGACGACGATGACTCTACCGAAGAGCCCGACCTCTCCGACGATGACGATGTCGCGGACGACGACGACGCCACCCCGCCTTCGGATGACGACGACGCGACGGTCGAGCCCCCCGATCCGGAGGACACTCCGGAGGAGCCGCCCGTCACGACCTCGGGCGTGCTCGTCATCGAGTACGCGCCGCCCGCGCTCCTCGCCCCCTACACCTACATCGAGCTCTCCGGCGAGTACACGCTCGCGGACGGCTCCCTCGGGTTCCCGTGGACGACGGGACTCGTGACGGTCGTCAACTCCTCGACGCTCACCTTCGTCCTGCCGGGCGTCTCCTCTGGCGATGGCTTCCGCTTCAGCCTCGAGTACTACGACGCGCCCATGAGCGTGCTCTCGTGGGGTTGCCTCGGCCCCTCGCCCTACACGGCGCAGGGAACGCTCGCGGCCGCGGTCGACGGCGCGCCTGTCCCGGTCAACCTCGTCAACAACTTCCTCGGAGGATGTGAAGACTTCGTCTCCATCCCCTGACACCCCTCCCTACCCTGTAGTGAACCGCAGGTTCTACTACATGGGTCTTGCTCCCGCGCCGTTTCGGCGGCGCGGGAGCCTCTCTTATGTAAGCTCCAAATAACAAGTACCAAATGACAAACAAATTCTAAGCTCCAAGTGACAAACAAACTCTAAATCACAAGAGCCAAAGAGAACACTTGTATGTCTACCTACGATTTGGAATCAAGAACGCTTGCGTTTGCAACAGATGTCCGCAAGCTCTGTCGGCAAATAGATCGAACCATTTCTAACATCGAGGACATGAAGCAGTTGATTCGATCGTCCGGATCCGTCGGAGCTAATTATATTGAAGCCAACGAGTCGCTTAGCAAAAAGGATCTTGCTCACCGTCTTCGAATCGCGAGGAAAGAAGCAAAAGAATCGAGGTATTGGCTTCAGCTCATCTCTGTGTCGGAACGTCTCGAACCGTCTCGAGCGCGATTGTTTCAGGAGTCCACTGAACTTCTCAAGATTCTAAGTTCGATCATCGAGAAAATAAGTTGAGTTTTTGCCTTGGAATTTGTGATTTAGAATTTGTTTGTTATTTGGCTCTTGTCATTTGGATTTTATCCTTTTATCGTTTGGTATTACCGCAATACCCACATTACAGAATCTGTCAGTCATGCTACAATCCAACCATTGTATGAAGCTCTCGCACAGCTTGAGAACATGGATGGCTTCCAAGCGCAACCTTGGTTCCTGTTTGAGTCTTTTTTTGGTTCTCGGACTCGTCGCCGTTCTTCTTTTTGCTCCCGACTTGGCTTTGGCAGTGACACCCACCGCGGCCCAACAGATGACCGTGATGGATACGGTCTTTGGCTTTTTGTCGAGCTTGATCCTCGGCTTCGTCAATTTTCTCGGATTCATGATCACGCTCATCACTGAAATCGCTCTCGTGCCGGTCATGTCCTACAACGGCTTTGCCACGAGTGCCGTCATCGGCGCCGGCTGGGCAGTGGTGCGCGACGTCATGAACATGGGGTTCGTCATCGTTCTTCTCATCATCGCGATCGTTACCATCTTCGGCGGCAGTGTCGGTTCCTGGAGCGTGAAGTGGCAACAGCAGATTCCCAAACTTCTCCTCTTTGCCATTCTGATTAACTTCAGCCGCATGATCTGTTCCTTCCTGATTGATATCGGGCAGGTGATCATGCTCACGTTTGCCAATGCGATCAAAGACATTGCGGGTGGCAACATCATTCAGCTGTTCGGTCTGGCCGATTTTGTCACGTTCGATCGAGCGGCTATTCAAGAGACCATTACTTCCGGCGGAGGAACGAACTCCGTCAGTCTTTTTACCTCGGCGCTTTTGGCGCTTGTGATGACGCTCATCGTCTTGGGCACCATGATCATGCTCACCGTGATTCTTGTGCACCGTATCGTTATGCTGTGGGTGCTCGTGGTGCTTTCCCCGCTCGCATTTTTCTTCGGCGGAGCAGAAGTGTTGGGGAAGGGCGCCGGCAATCCGTACGCGGAGTGGTGGTCGAAGTTTACGGGCGCGGTTGCGATCGGCCCCGTGCTCGTGTTCTTTTTATGGCTGACGCTTTCGGTTGCCGGAGCTGGGAACATTGCCGCCACCGAGAATTTTCCCATGGGAGGAACTTCGGCCCAGGCCGGGCCGGTTCTTGGATTTTTGACGAAAATCGCGGACCCAGGAAGATTTTTGAGCTTTATCATCGGGGTCGGCATGCTCTATGTCGGATTTGAGGCTTCGCAAAAGTTTGCGAACGCGCTTCCGGGAGCAGCGAGTTCTCTTCTGAAGGGCGGGATGAAGAGCGCTCTCAAAATCGGTGCGGGCGCGGGCGCGGTGGCGGGCGGCGGCGCGCTCGTCGCTTCCTACGGCGCGGGGATCGCGGCCACAGGCGCCTTGGCGTTCGGAGGAAAGAAGGGGGTGCAGTTTTTGGGAAAGACGCAGGCCGGACAGGAAGCGCGCGCGGGGATTGGGAAGGGCATCACGTCTTTTGGCGCGGGGCTTGGCAAGGTGCCGGGGCTTGGCTGGGCCGGACGCGGAGTGGCGCGCGTGGGCACTTCGCTTGAACAGTCGCGCCGCCAGGATTCCGCCGCAAGACTTGATGCAAGCTCTAAGGAGGTGGAGAGCTACGACAAGGATCAGTTGGATGCGGGTCTCTCGAGCGCGGCGATCGGGCCGGGCGGCGTCATGCGCCAGAACGCCATGCGTTGGAAGATTTTGAACAGCTCGTTCTTGCGCAAGAAATACTCCTCGGAAGATTTGTCGAAGATCTATCAAGACTTTTCGGAGACCGGCGGGGCGGAGGCGACCAAGGGCGACAGTTCCATGGCGCAGAAATTCGCTGATATTCAAAAAGCGCGTCCGGATCTTTTGGCGGCTGATGAGAAGCAGGATCTCTTGGAGAAAATGGAACCGGAAGATCTCCTACGCATGGATCCCGAGGCGTATCGTGATACAGCCGTGCAGGATGCTCTTAAGCGTTATACAAAGTATGATCCTTCTGAGGGCTATAAGACAGATCGTACTTACTACGACATGATGAAAGACGGCAAACTTGGGAATATCAAACAACGGGAGGCTTTGCAAGGCGCGACGGATAGAGGAGAGGCTGTGGACGTGGATCTCATCTCCGACGACGCTTTGAGCACGCTTGATCCTGCCAAGCAAACGCCGGCAGTGTTGGCTGGCCTTGTGGCAAACGGGCGTATTGAGGTACTGATGCAGTCACCGGAATTTCAGATCCAAAATTTGAGTGGAGATTATATTCGGAACAGTGCGGCGCAGATCGTCGAACATGCCACGCCGGAAAAGGTTCGTGAGCTGGCCGAAAGTGACAAAGGCGATGCATTCCGTGAAGGGCTCGGTCGCGCTATGGCTGCATCTGAGGAAGGCGCGCAGAAGCGCGAGCTTGGGATTCAGATCGTCATGCATGCTCCAGATGCCTCCGCACTTAGTAACACATTGGGTACCGGCTACAATGTGGGCAACAATACCTTTAGAGCTGATGACGGCCGCGAGGCGTTCCGTGGCGCGGTTCAGCGCGATTCGGGTGTGCTTCTCAAGTACGCGGATCAAGTAGGGAAGGATGGAAGCGATATGGGGCGCGTGGCCGCGGAGTCGGCGAATATTGGAATGCTGGCGAGGAATCTTCGTGCCAGCACGGGTGCGGAAAAAACGCAGTGGGTCAATTTGATTACGTCTATTTCCGAGCAGATGGAAGCTCGTTTGAACGATCTTGATGGTTCGGAAAAAAAGGCGATGGAGAAAAGACAGCGCCGTATAGATAGTATCATCATCTCGGATACAGATGTAGGCACTGCGTAATACCTTATGTCGGAGGACGCAAAAATCAAATCTGCGGCGGCTGACGCTGTTTACGATTTTTTAGACGACTCCAAGCGGTTGGATGATATTGACGCGCTGGTTCTGCGCCACGCTCTTCCTCCGGGGAAACGCATGCAAGAGGCACTCGATCCCGTGCTTGATCTTATCGCCCAAGGCAAACTGAAGCCGGAGGATTTACCGAAGCGATTTGAAGAAAAGCTCGGGCTTTCTCCCGAAGCGGCGAGGAAACTCGCTCTCGATTTCGCGAGCGTCTTGCTCGTGCCTCTCTCGAGCATGTTGCCCGAGGTTGGCCGCGCGCTTGGGGCGCTCGGCATCGAGAGGTTGTCTGCACCAGCTTCTTTAGAGCACCCCGTGCAAGCCGTTTCGGCCAATGCGTTTGTGCACGGCGAACTCGAAAAGTACAAGCTCGAATTGCCGGAGGAACATTTGCAGAAAAAGTTTGAGCGCTCGCTTTCCGAGTTTGTCGCAAAGCGGAAAACGCGCGAGGAAACGCTTGAGACGCTCACGCGGCCGCGCAAGGTGGGCGGGCTCGGGCTTGACGTGTACGCTTCGGCTCGGCTTTTGGA
>DNYJ01000008.1 GCA_003505155.1 Candidatus Uhrbacteria bacterium
GAGTAAGCGGTTACGCGGTTCGCCGTTTCATTTTTCTTGAGCCACTGCACGATCTCGCCTTCCTTTTTTTCTGGCACACCTTCGACGAGGGCGAGATATGTTTTTTGAAATGTTCCGGATCTGATCTGCTCCGAAAGTCGCGCCGCGCCCTTGCTCGTCTTCCCAAAGATCATGACGCCGCCCACGGGACGGTCGAGGCGGTGCACGAGTCCTACAAAGACATTGCCGGGTTTGTTATGCGCTTCTTTCAAGTGTGCTCGCATCGCTTTGAGCATGGAAAGGTCGCCGGACGCGTCGTCTTGCGAAGGCATGCCGCTTGGCTTCACGGCGGCGACACAGTGGTTGTCTTCGTAGAGGACGATCATAGGCGGGCGCGCACTGTCACGCCGGCTGGAAGGAGAAACCCACGGCGGCTCGATTCTCGAAGTAGCAACTCGATGCTCTCGATCCTCGAGGCGTTCGGGAAGACACAGCGCACCGCTTGTTCGATCGCCACAGCGGGGAAGCCGAGCGCGTAGGCGTTCACGAGGAGGAGGCCGCGGGGCGCGAGAATCGCTTGGCAGGCACGCAGGAGAGGGACGAGGTCGGTTTCAAATTGCCACAATTCTCCATCGGGGCCGCGTCCGAAGGCGGGCGGATCCATGAGGATGGCGTCGTAGAGGTGCGCTCGCCTCGCTTCTCGTTTCACAAACGTCATAGCATCGTCCACGATCCATCGTATGGAGGCCGTCTCAAGTCTCGAGAGTTTCTGGTTTTCCTTTCCGGCTGTGATTGCAGGTTTACTGGCGTCCACGTGCACGACTTCGATGCCATGCTGTGCCACGACGATTGAGGCAGCTCCGGTGTAGCCGAAAAGATTAAGAAGCGACGCGCCACGTGGGAGCTCGCGTCCGAGGTACTCCCAGTTGACGGCCTGCTCGGGAAAGAGTCCGACGTGCTTGAACGAGGCGAGGCGGAGTCTGAATGTGAGTTTGTTCCAAGACAAAGTCCAAGGGTTTGGCAAATCCCGTTTGATCTTCCAAGTCCCTTCGCGGCCATCCTGCGTGTAGATCACGTCTGGATCCCACGCTGCTTCATCTTCCGGTACCCAAAGTGCAAGAGGTTCGGTGCGGACAACTTGTACACTTCCAAAGCGTTCGTATTTTTTGAGATGGCCCGAATCGAGAAGTTCGTAGTCATTCAACTTGGCAATGTTGGGAGTGCTCATAGATGAGAGAAGTGTAGCAGTGGGAAGGAAGGAGGAAAAGGTTTATGATCAACGACCACTATGGCAAATGCGGATTCCTCGGATTGTATTGGGTGTCCGTATGGCTGTATGGAGATGTTTCGGTTCGATGATCGTCAGGAATGCTCTTTGACGGGTCAAGACACGAGCGATACACTTTTGGCACACTTTTATATGCCAACCGACAAAACACGTGTCAATGTTTCTTTCTCGAGCGAGCTGGAGATGTCTCTCTTGCGTCTCGCCAAACGTGACAACATGCCGTATGCGACCAAAGCTCGCGAGCTCCTCGCTCGAGCTATTGAGATCGAAGAAGACGACGTTTGGGATCACATCGCTTCGCGTCGAGACACCTCATCATCTCGGTTTGTAGCTCAAACCGTCAAAGTGTTTGCCATCGGTCATCGTTCGGTTGTATATACAGAAGCGGAACGGCGAGTCTAAGGCTCGGACAATAGAATCAAAAAACCACCAGAGTGATCTGGCGGTTTTTTGGTGACCCCACCGGGAGTCGAACCCGGCTTGCCAGGATGAAAACCTGATGTCCTAACCGATAGACGATGGGGCCGTGGCGCAAGGAGACTATCACATGTTTTTTCTCTGATCAATCTTCCGTTATAGGCCACAAGAACTGTTACCGAACGAACACCGGATAGGCCACAAATCGGTTACCGTAGGTTTTCGTTGTCAATGAAGTCGCCTGCGGGGTGAGCGCAGGCGTGAGGCTCTTCCGGACGCGGAGTTGGGGAGAGCTAGGGCGCGATGGGGAATCAGGGCCGAGGAGAGGATGGGGTGCGGATCCGGCAGTACCAGCGTGGAGAAACGGTAGCGAATCTCTCCAACTGTTCGAATCACCTCTTCTTGATCGACTTCCGAGCGTCCCCGTTAGTCCCAGAACTAGCCGGCTTTTTTTCTTGTTCTGATTTTACCTCCTGTTGCTTCGCCGTAGCGCGTGCTTGGAAAATGACATAGACGATGATTGCTGCTACCACCCCGATGGCTGTAGCGATCCACGGATGTTCGATGATCGCCTGGTAAGTGTCTCGGATGGCGACGGCGACCACGAGGATTACACTCAAGATGCCAGCCACAACGAACCACACAAGGAAGCATCCGAGCCAGAAGAGTTGCTCTTCTGAAGTCATGGGGCGCGGTGGCCCCATACCGGCTGGTGGTTTGTTGCATGGCCTCCACCCTTCAACGCCTAGCCAGTGCTCGGCTTTGAAGGGTGTATGATCAGAGGTGTAGGCAGTCCATTTCTGCAAGACAGCGCCTTCGTAATAGTGCTTACCCTTCTCGTAAGGTAGATTGTGGCCACATCGCGGAAGGTGGTCGCGCGTTCCCATCGATCGGTTTTCCCTTCATGGGTTTATTGAATATCCTGTCTGTAAGATAGGCTTATCTTACAAAACGGTCAAAGGATTCATGATATCTATTCAATTCAGAAAAAGGTTTGTTTCTCACTGTTCCAAAAGAAGACGACCTCGTGAGAGGCCGTGAGGGGATGAAGAGGGAGGGGCATTACTTGGCGATCTGCCAAGGGTTCCACGTGGTGATGACACGCCAGGGGTTGCCGACGCGGAGGGTGCCGAAATCTCGCGCGGCGAAGTTCATTCCGATGAAGACGCCGCGGTGAGAGATGTCGGGGTTCTGGAATGAACCGTTCTTGTCGCGGTCGCTTCCGCGCAGAAGGGCGAGGAGGTTGTCGCGAGCGTGCACAGGCGAAAGGTGTCCCGTCCGCTGGTCCACGCAGATCGTGGGACAGCGTCGGCATGGCTTGTAGCCTTGAGCACAGACACCGTTGCTCCGGCAGACGCTCCAGAAGTCTTCCGCGAACGCGCCGGAGTGCTTCGCATCGCCCGCGTTCTCAACGACGACGTTCGGCCGCAGACGACGGATGACCTCTTCTTCGTCGAGGTCGCTCCGCCGCATGATCTCGCGCACGGTTTCAGCCGTAACGACGAGGAGCGACGCGCCGTCGGAAAGCCCGACGTGTGGCGGGTTGGGAAGCGTTGTGGTCGGGAGCCGGCGGGTGGGCTCGCTCGGCGCGGCCACGAGCTTCGCCTCCTTCCCAATGAGGCAGGAAGCCCATCGGCTGGCATCGTCTCCGAGTTCCACTACTTCCACGTCTTGCCTGTGGAGCTTCACCGTGAGGGGCGAACCATCGGGGGCACGCGGAACGAAGACGTAGGGTCCGTCGATGTGATCGAGGAGCACACAGTCATCGTGCACCTCGCAGTGCACTCGCGCGAGCGCGCGTCCGCACTCGTCGCGCTGGGAGACGAAGCGCCAGGCGACGCTCCGGTCCCTCATGACAACCATGTAACGACGGTCGAGTTCTGGTCCGTTGGAGCGGATCTCAAGCGTGCCTTCGGAGAGTCCTCGAGCGGACTTGAGGGGGTAGCGAAAGAGCCTCGAAACGTGCATGGCGTTAACCCTCCGGAGCCACCCTAAACAAAAAGCGTGGCGATTGTCAATCGGTTGACATGCCGGTTCTTTTTGGGCAAACTCATTTCCTTCGCTCTTTTGCAACCAATAACCGGGGAAAGGACGACCATGCGACGTTGGCTCTCGTTTGCTCTTCTCGCTCTCGTCTTCCTCCCCGCCACCGCGCTGGGAGAAGATACCTACTACTACCAGGGGCTCGACATGGCTCGGGCCAAGGCTCACTTTGAAGCCGCGCTCGTGCGCACGATCCCTGACGAGTCGCTTCGGGCGATCCCCAACCTTGCGCTCCCCGTGGACGACGACATCTGGTTTCTCGGAGCTCCGCAGGGAGAGAAGTGCGATCCGTCGGTTCGAGCCCAGGTGGACGAGATCACCGGGGGCTCCGATGAATTCGAGCTTCTCCTCGGGATGGCGCAGGCCGATCTCGACGAGATGAACTACGGCGCGGCTCGCGACGAGCTTCATCTCCTCGCCCGCGCGATTCCCTGCACGAAGAGTGTCATCGGAAGAGCGACACTTGCACGCATCTTCCTCTACTTCGGCATCAACGCGGTCTACGCCGGGGAGGCCCATGAGGCGCGAAGCCAGTTCCGCCAGTCGGTCCAGCTCTCCGGCCGTCCCCTCTGGGATGCGAACTACCCGCCTCTTGCGCGGGAGGCCTATGAGGATGCCGCCGCCGAAGTCGAAGCCTACGGGCGCATTGACTTCGCCTACCGGCTTCCCGGACTCAACCTCTCTGCTCTCTACGTTGACGGAGAGGAAATCTTCGTGGACGAGAACGTGCGCGGAACGATCCGCGTGCTTCCGGGTAGCCACATCATCCAGTGGCAGAGACTGGGAGAAGAGTTGGAGACGCGCGTCGTTACCGTGCTCGAGTGGGCACAGCTCGTTTCGACGCGGGGATTGCAGGAGCTCCTTGCTCTTCGACCCGAGGTCGGCAAGGGAACGCCCATCGCCCGCGCGCAGGAGAGCATCCTCGCGCGAAGCGACGAGACGTCGGTTCTCGTGGCGAACCCGGAGACGGGCGAGCCCGAATTCTCCTACTCCTACACGGGGAAAGAGAACGGCGAGGCGGGGCCTGTCCGCTACCACGCGGGTGAGCCGGTGGAGCATGTCCTGCGCGCGGTGTCGGTGCGCTACAAGCCCGTCGAGCTTCGGCTCGGCGGTGGGTACGTGCTCGGCACCTCCGTCACGGCGGCTCTTATCACCGACTTCTGGGTCCATCGTTCGGTCGCGGTTGAGATCGGAGCCGACGCGGCCTTCACCGGCTATATCGGACTGACCGACGAGGACAACCGCCTCTTCCTCATGCCGAGCCTTCGCGCGGGCGTCCGATTCGAGTTTCGGCCGGAGCGTTTGATCAAGCCGTACGCGTTCGCTCTTGTGCGCGTGAGCTTCTCCCTTGATCCTCCAGCGATGGCCGGTCCCGTCGCGGGCGGCGGCATCACCTTCATGTTCCCGTCGGAGCATGAGCGCGCTCGCACGTTCGGGTTCTGGATGGAAGCATCCGGCGGCCCTGTGTTCTCGAAGGATCGCCCCGAGGGGACACTCATGGGTCTCATCGGCTTCACGCTCCGTCCCTACGCCTTGCGCGAATGAACGGTTACGTCTCGTTCGCGCCTCGAGCTCCAGCCTGTCTGGAGCTTCTTCATTTCCTTTGCTATAGTCCTCGCGTTATGCGCATCCTTGCGATCGAAACGAGTTGCGATGAGACGGCCGTGGCCGTGGTTCGAGATGACGACGGGAAGTTTGTTGTCGAGAAGGATCTTGTCGCTTCGCAAATGAAGACGCACGCGAAGTATGGAGGCGTGGTGCCCGAGGTTGCGGCGCGGATGCACATGGAGGCGTTGTTTCCGATGTTGGTCGAGGCTGGAATCCAGCGCGATGGAGCGGGTATTGACGCTGTGGCGGTGACGGCAGGACCCGGGCTTGTGGTGGCGCTTCGTGTCGGAGTCGAGTCGGCGAAAACCCTCTCGGTGCTTTGGAACAAACCTTTGGTTGCCGTTAACCATCTCGAAGGGCATCTTGCGAGCGCGTGGCTTTCGCAGACACAGCCGGCGTTTCCGGTTCTCTCGCTTCTTGTCTCTGGCGGGCACACGGAGATTGTTTTGATGCGCTCGGAAGGCGCGAATGAGACGCTCGGAAGTACGCGTGATGATGCCGCGGGCGAGGCATTCGACAAGGTGGCGAAGCTCTTGGGTCTTGGCTACCCGGGAGGGCCGGAGATTTCCCGCCGAGCTGAACATGGCCGAGCCGACGCGATCAACCTGCCGCGCCCCATGCTTGATGCCGACAATCTTGATTTCAGTTTCAGCGGTCTCAAAACAGCAGTGGCGAGGGAAGTAAGAAAATGGGGTCAGGCCGTGAATGGGGAATTTGTGGAAGACATGGCGGCGAGTTTTCAGGAAGCCGTGGTGGAGACGCTCGTAACCAAGTTTGAACGTGCCCTCCTCAAGCATCCGTCTCGAACCGTCACGCTTGTGGGCGGTGTCTCGGCTAACGCGCGTCTTCGGGAAGCGTTCAACCATTTAACTCAAAGGTTGAATGTGCCTGCGATCATTCCGGAGAGGAAGTACTCGACGGATAACGCCGCGATGATCGGGGTGGCAGGGCTCAAGAAGCTCTCGCGAGGCGAGACGGTTGATCCATTTACGCTCGAAGCCGACCCCCATCTTGCGCTTTCGTCATCCCGAGCTTAGCCGATGGATCTTCGTCTTATGCTAACAACTCTCCACTCCCTGCAAGACATGCGCGTCTTCGCCGCCGAAATTGCCGGCTCTCTTTTAGGCGGAGAGATTTTGGGTCTGGAAGGAGAACTCGGCACCGGCAAAACGGAGTTTGTGCGAGGTTTGGCCGAAGCGCTCGGCTCGATCGATCCGGTTAAAAGCCCGAGCTTCACGCTTCTCAATCATTACCGTCTTAATCACTCCACGATCAAACACCTCATTCACGTCGACCTCTATCGCCTCGACAAGCTCGGGACAGGCCATTCGACTTCGCTCATGACAGGTCGTCTCGAAGGAGCGAACACGAACGCACTCGAACACATCGGACTTGACGAATGGCTCGGACAAGACGACGCGGTCATCGTCATCGAGTGGCCCGAGCGTCTGCCAATATCTTTTTCTAAAATGCGCACGCTCCGTTTCTCCTACGGCGAGCAGGAATCCGATCGCGTGATTGAGTTTAAATGAAGAGACACCCCGTGAGAGGTGTGGAGATTTCTGAGGGAACCCCCCAACCTGGAGACAGCCTGGCGCCAATTCATGTCATCGCTACGCGGTTGATTTCTTCGACGCTTGTTATGCCTTCGAGGGCTTTCAAGAGTCCGTCTTGATACATCGTCACCATACCTTGTTGTTGCGCGATTTCTCGCATTTGCGTTTCCGTGGGCGAGCCTTCCTTCATGGCCGTCTCCACCTCGGGCGTCATGACAAGAATCTCATAGATGCCGACGCGCCCTTTGTAGCCGCCATGGCACTTGTCGCATCCTGTTCCCCCGCCCGGCTGTGCCGTTCGGGCAGGCGGTCCATAAAACTCAAGCGGTTTGTCTGTCGGGATGCGTTCGCCCGACGCTTCCGGAATGGCGAGCAGGGATTTTTTCACTTCCTCGAGTTCATTGTTCTCAAGCGCGACGGGCACTTTGCACGACTCGCACAAGCGGCGAACCAAACGTTGTCCCAAAATCACGTTCAGAGCTTGCACGAGGAGAAACGGCTTCACTCCCATGTTCATGAGACGGGGAATCGCGCCGGCTGCGTCGTTTGTGTGAACGGTTGAAAGGAGAAGGTGTCCCGTGAGAGCGGCGTTCACGGCCGTGTCGGCGGTTTCAAGATCGCGAATTTCTCCTACCATCACGATGTCGGGATCTTGTCGGAGAATGGAACGTAGTCCACTGGCGAATGTGTACGTTTTTTCTGCGTCCACCTGGCTTTGATTGATGCCCTGAAGCTTGTACTCGATCGGATCCTCAAGCGTGATGATTTTGACACCCGGTTGGTTCAACTTGCGTAGCATGGAATAAAGCGTCGTCGTTTTTCCGGATCCGGTCGGACCGGTCGTGAGGATCATCCCGTGTGGCTTTTTTAGTTCACGCTCGAGCTTTTCAAATGCTTTCGGGCGGAATCCCAATTCTTCAAATCCAACGTTGATGGCGGAGGGTTTCAAAATGCGCATGACCACGGACTCGCCCCAGTTGGTCGGGAGAGAGGAAACGCGCACGTCGGTGTTGCCGCTTTGAAGAAAGATCGTGAAGCGTCCGTCCTGCGGCCGGTTGGTGATGTTGATTTTGAGTCCCGAAATGAGTTTGATGCGGCTCACGATTTTTTTCCACGACTCTTTGGGAAGCTGTGCCACTTTCTGCAGGACGCCGTCAACGCGAAACCGCACGTTGATGCCTCCTTCTTCCGCCTCGATGTGAATGTCGGAGGATTCGAATCGGAGTGCGGCGGCGATCATAATGGTCATGATGTCGGTGGTGTTGGACGATGCGAGAAGTTCGCCGAGCGCTGAAAGGCTCTTTAGCTGTTTCTGGTACGAACCGATTTCGGTTTCTGTGATGCGCACGCCTTTGATAATTTTTGCGATTTTGGGGAGCGCCTCATAGAGATTAAGGACGTAGGAAAGGCTGTCTTCGGAAACGCGATAGATGCCCACATGCGTTTTTTTGCGCTCGCCGATTTGGAAGGCGAGCTCTTGGACAGCAGAGCTTGAAGGTTCGGGACTTCCAAGTCGAAGCTCCGGTCCGGTGAACAGGAAGGGAACGGCTCGCACGGATTCCGCGGTTTCTTTTGGCACGAGCCCGAGCGCCTCCGGTGAAACGGCAAACCCGCGCAGGGCGACATAAGGGACGCCCTGCAAGGTCGCCGCGGCCTGTGCGGCGTTCTCTCGNNACTTAAAACCAGTGTCCGGTCGTCTTTATTCGATGCCATTTGCTTTGAAAGCGTCCCGCTCGCAGTTTCTCATAGATCATCGTGAGGACGGTGTAGTTGTAGGCGGTTGTTGCCCCCCCGAGGATCACGAACAGAGCAAGAACTGCAAGAAAGGTTATCGCGGTCGCGAGGGTTGTTGCAAGCAGGGATCCTCCGAAGGCGCCCAAGAGGAACAGCACGGTGTAGGGGATGGAGAGGAGGAGTGCGAGCGCCAAGACACCGAGCCCTGCGAGAAGGCTCAAGACAAACAGGATGACGATGGTCTCAAAGCTCGTTCCGGGATACGTTCGAAAAACTTCCCATGCTTCCTTCAAGGCGCCTCCAAAGCTCGCGTGATGGTTGACGATGGCGATGAGCGTGTAGACGGCGATGACGTTTGCCCCGAGCATGAGGCTGTAGCCGACGACGGGTTGGAGAAGAGCGAGCAGGTCGGCGGCAAATGGGATCGGTGTTGTGGGCGGCGAGGGAGCAAGCAGGATGAAGGCGCAGACGCCGAGCGCCATTTTTAACAGAAGACCGACTCCAAGAATCTGCCAGAACCTCTGCCATCCGCGCCGAATGAGGCCGTGCACGTCAAGCCGTTTTCTTTGAGTCTTGGCGGCGTGGATGATGATGCCTTGAGAGACGGCTGATGCGGAGATGAGGAGGCAGGCGAGAAGGAGGAAAAGCAGGGCGGTCAAAATGGCGCGCGACGGAGGAAGCGCAAAGAGCTGATCCGTCCACTGTCGTAGAGGTTCGAGGAAGGGGAAGAGGCGGTGAAGGAAGGGGGTGCCGAACGCTTCGAGGCCGTTTTGAGTTCGCAAAACCGTTTCGATGGCGCTACCCGATCCCAGAATCAAAGCAAAGATCCCGAAGAACCAAACATCACGTTTAAGGAAAACGTGATGCAAGGCCGATGTGAGAATCGGTCGGTACTGTGGCGGCGTTTTAGCTCGATGACTCATGTTCCTCCTTGTCTTCTTCGTCGCGCAGATGCTGTGGGAGTTCTTTTTTCCCAAGGAGTTCTTCAAAGCGTTCCTTCTCAATCGTTTCTTTTAGAAGAAGCTCGGCGACGATCACCTCTATCTTATCACGATTCTTTGTCAAAATCTCCCGAGCGGTTTCCTTGGCTTCTTCGACCAAGCGTTTCACTTCGCGATCAATCTCTTCGGCGGTTTTGTCAGAGTAGTTGCGCTGGACGTGGTAGTCGCGTCCGAGGAAGATTTCGTCGGACGGATCGCCGTAGGTGCGCGCGCCAAGCGCCTCGCTCATTCCGTAGCGCGTAACCATGTCGTGTGCAAGCTTGGTCGCGCGTTTCAAGTCGTCGGAAGCGCCCGTGGTCAGGTCTCCGAAGTACACGAACTCGGATGCGTAGCCCCCGAGCATCATCGCGAGATCGTCGAGGAAGGTTGCGCGTGTGTGCATCTTTCGGTCTTCCACAGGCAGGTTCATTGTGTAACCCGCGGCGCGTCCGCGGCTGATGATGGAGATTTTGTGGATGGGATCGGCATTCGGAAGGAGGTGTCCCACGAGCGCGTGTCCGGCTTCGTGGTACGCAGTCACGTTGCGCTCGCGCTTTGTGAGAATGCGACTCTTGCGCTCGGGTCCCAGCATCACTTTCTCGATTGCCGAGAGGATAGTTTCCATCGCGATCTTTTTTTGATTCTTGCGCGCGGTGGCGATGGCGGCTTCATTCAAAACGCTTTCGAGATCGGCGCCAGCAAATCCTGGCGTGCGTTCGGCCACGCGGTGCAAGTTGACGCCTTCCTCGAGCGGTTTATTTTTGGCATGGATCGCGAGGATATCTTCACGATCGCGGATGTCGGGCATGTCGAGCACTACACGCCGATCGAATCGTCCCGGACGCAGAAGCGCGGGGTCCAGCACGTCGGGGCGATTGGTCGCCGCGATCACGATGACACCCAAGTTCGTTTCAAAGCCGTCCATCTCGACCAAAATTTGATTAAGCGTCTGCTCGCGCTCGTCGTGTCCGCCGCCCAGTCCCGCGCCGCGATGGCGCCCCACGGCATCAATCTCGTCAATGAAGACGATGCAGGGTGCTTCCTTCTTCGCCTTGGCAAAAAGATCGCGGACGCGCGAGGCTCCCACGCCCACGAACATTTCCACGAAGGATGACCCGCTGATGTGGAAGAAGGGAACGTCCGCTTCGCCTGCAACGGCGCGCGCGAGAAGCGTTTTCCCCGTTCCGGGCGCGCCCATGAGGAGTACGCCTTTGGGAATCTTGGCGCCGACCTCGGTAAATCTCTTCGGATCTTTCAGAAAGTCCACGACTTCGTCGAGCTCTTCCTTCGCCTCTTTCGCGCCAGCCACATCGGCAAATGTCATGCGGGTGGATTCGTCTTTGGAAGCTTTCTTGGCGCCGGAGAGGCCGAACTGCATGGCGCGGCTGTTGGCGCCCTGGAACTGGCGGAAGAGAAGAAAGAGGATGAATCCGAGAAGAAGGAGGGGGAGGAGAGAGGGGACGAGAACGCCCAAGAAATATCCCCGGCTTCCGTCGCCCTGAATGTCAACTGGCAGATGCTTGAGCTCGTCCGGGCTGACGCCGTAAGCGGCGAGGAGTTCGGCGAGCGACTGCTGGGGTTCCTTGAAGGTTTTGATTTCCTTGCCTTCGACGGTTGTGGCCGTCACCTCGGTTCCGTCAACCTCGATCTTGGAGATGGAACCTTCCTGAATGCGCTCGACGAGCGACGTGACGGTGATATCCTCTGGCTTGTCGCCTTTCACCCGGTAATTGGAAAGCAAGGCTCCGATGACGAGGAGTGTCAGGAGAAAGAGGATAATGTTTTTTGACAAAGGCTTCATACGCGGTTCTCCTCCGGTTCCGCTGTTGTTTCCGTCTTTTTTTCAACGGCTTCTTCCGCCTTTGGAACATCCTTGTCTTTGAGCGCTTTGAGGCTCAAGCCGAGGCGGTGTTCTTTGGGTTCGATGGAAACGATTTTGAATTCTTTCGTCTCGCCTTCCTTCCCGATCAGAGAGAGATCCTCGACGGGCTTGGTAGAGAGCTCACTCACATGGGCGAGCCCGTGGATTTCTTGGTCGAGCTCCACGAAGAAGCCAAACGGGTTGACTTTGAGAATCTTGCCCGCCACGATGTCGCCGACTTGGTACTTCCGTCCGACCTCCGTCCACGGATCGAGAATGAGCTTTTTCATGGACAGGAAAATCTTGGATCCTTCGATGCCGATGATTTCCGCCTCGACGACATCGCCGACTTTCAAGACGTCGCGCGGATGGTCAATGCGTTGCCAGGCGATTTCGGAAATATGAACAAGGCCTTCGAGGGACGAAGCATCGGAACCGGACGCGGAGAATTTGACGAATGCGCCGAAATCGGCGAGAGCCGTAACGGCGCCTTTGACGATGCCGCCGACTTTGTACTGCGAAATTTCGGAACGCTGGCGTTCTTCCCAAACGGTCTTTTCAGAGACGATGAGCTTCTCATCGTTCTCGTTGACGTCGAGCACGCGGACTTCAAACGCAGTGCCGACGTAGGTCTTCAAGCGATCGAGAATCTTTTGTTTGTCGCCGCCGGACACGCGCGGATAGTGGTCGGGGGAGAGCTGGGAGACGGGAAGGAATCCGTTGATGTGGCCGACCTTGACGATCAGGCCGCCCTTGTTGGCGTCGAGCACTTTGGCTTCGACGATTTCGTTTTTCGCGTACTGTCCGCGGAGTTCCTCCCAGGCCTTTTTCTGGCCGGTGTAGCGGAAGGAAAGTTCCAGCTCGCCGTTTTCATTTTCCAAATCCACCACGGTGGCTTCGATGGCATCACCGGGTTTGAGGTTGCGGTAGTCGTCGGATTCTGCGAAGAGCTCGCGGCCGCGCACCACGCCGATCGTAAGGCCCCCGATGTCCAGGCGCACTTCGCGGCGGGACGCGGACACGATAGCGCCTTTAATGACGTCCCCGAGCGAGGGGACGCGCAAAGCGGAAGGATCTTCGAGAAGCGCGGCGAATGCCGAAGCTCCGGAAGCGTCAGAGATGTTTGCCATAAAAAATATTCCGACCGGAGCTCTGATGCCGTGCATCAAAGGCCGAGCGGGGCTATGAGTTAAGTGGAGCGAGGATAACCCGAACGGAGGAACGCGTCAAGCGTCGGCGAGCTCTAGACAATTTCGAATCCGTGTGCGGTCGGATCTTTCAGAAGTGTTTTGATGGTTTGAACGAAATGAAGATTGCGGGCAATCTCCTGAGACCTCTGAAATAGAAGACCCCGTAGTATGTAGACGACGGGGCTGGCTCTGGTGATGGAGCGAGAAGGAATGGTGAGTGAGTTCAAGGAGAAGGTGCGTGGCGGCCATTGAGAAGACTGCGGCAGAGTTCGACGAGGTCGCGGAGCGTTCGCACCTCTTCTCCGTCGTCGTCCTCGACGACGATCTGCAAACGGTTTTCCAGCTCCATGACGAGCGTGACGCGGTGCAGGGAGTCGAAGTTGAGGTCTTCGACGAGGCGGGTGTCGTCATCGAGCGAGTCCCGCACAAGGACGATGCCTGTCTGAAAGGCGACTTGCATGACGGCGTCGTGGACGACTTGATCCAGATCGGAACGCATGTTTTTCTCCTACGGTGCGAGGTGGAGAGACTTCACCAAAATCACGTCGTTCTGTCAACTCAATTTCCTCTCGACGTTATGAGTCCATTGGGGTACAATAGCGCTGTCTTTTAAGTCCATTCGAGCTCTTAAAGCTTCTTCAACCTCTCTCCTATGCCCCATCCCCACAACTACCTCCTTCTCGAACTCGACATCGCTATCAAGAAGCTTTCCCCGACGCTTGCCGGTCTTCAGGCAGAGGCGAAGAAGAAGCTTAAGGCTTTTGAGGCTGATGACGCCGTGAGCGAGGACGAGATTTTAAGCTATCTCGCCGAAATCGGCCGCAAGGAATATCCCCATCGCCATGCTCTTACCGAGATTCATGCCAAGTACGGCGAGAACGTGGAGCTCTCGATGGTCATCGAGCATCTGGATAACACTGTTGCTGACAAAGTAAGTGCGATGTTAAAGCACGGCGTCGGTTTGGAGGAGCTCATCAAAAGCGATTGGTTCGAAGATAAACTGAATGCGGCCGAACGCTATCAAGTCGAAGACGGCATCCTTTTGGCGCGCTACAAGCTCGAAGTGGAAGACAAGGGGCTGGTAGAAGCGCACCGCGAGGAGTTTGATCGGCTCGCGGAGAAGTGGGAAGCGGAAGCGAAGAAGCTCGAAGCGCTTTTGGAGGAGCTCGAGTCATTTGCTTCCAAAGATCCCCGCTATACGGATGAGATTCAAGATCAGGTTCGCACGTTTCGCGTGGGCTGGTCGGTCGTCGAGCGCGATCCGGACGCGGAAGCGATCAAGGCGCAGATTGTGCATTGGAAAGATGTGTTTGAAGAGGCGGAATAACGTATGCAGATTGTTTCTTACGGGCTTGCGAGCATCGGGATCACAACGAAAAATATCCAGCGCGAAGTTCGGGTTGTGATTGATCCCTATGACAACGTTACGGGTCTGCGCTTTCCCAGGACGATCGAGGCCGAGATGATCCTCTCTTCCCACGATGCTCCCGAGGCGAACAATATCGCCGCCGTGGAAGGCAAGCCGTTTGTCGTAAAGCTTCCAGGCGAATACGAAGTGGCCGGCGTTTTTGTTTACGGCATTTCGGCGCCGCGCAAGGATGGAAGTCCTCATATTATTTTTCTCATCGAAGCGGAGGGATTGCGGCTGGCTCATCTTGGAGCCATGGATCGTCCGTTGACCGACGATGAAGTAACGGCGCTCGGTGACGTGGACATTCTTTTTGTTCCGATGGGTGGCGGCATGGTGCTTTCTGCCGACCAGGCGGCGGACGCCGTGCAAGCGATTGAACCGCGAGCGGCGGTGCCGGTGTTCTATGGGAAGGCAAAGGGTGTTAAGGCGGAGAGCCCCTTGCCTTTCGTGAAAGCGCTTGGCGTTTCTCCCGTGGATGCGGGCGGGAAATGGAAGATCGCGCGCGCGGGTCTTCCCGAGGAAGACTTGCAAGTCGTTACGCTCTCCTGACGTATGCATCTCGTGGATCCCAACTATCCAAAACATACACGTTATATTGTCTATACGCTCTTCGTTCTCTTGCTGATAGCCGTCTTTGCGCTCACGGTGATCAGCATTGCGCGATCGCTTTCCGGCTTTGCTCGTGTGGGAGAGGGAGTGGCCGAACTGAAGTATCAAGCGCAAGAGCGGATGGACGAACGTTTTTCGAACACCTATGCCAACGAAGAAACCGACAACTGACGAACTTCCGCTCCCCGACGAGAATCTCGGCCGGGTTGAAGACACGAGCATCGTTTCCGAAATGGAGACGAGCTATTTAGACTATGCCATGTCGGTCATTGTCCAGCGTGCGCTTCCCGACGTGCGCGATGGACTCAAGCCCGTCCAGCGCCGCATTCTCTATTCCATGTGGCAGTCGGGTTTGCGGGCGAACGCGAAATTTAAGAAGTGCGCCACGGTCGTCGGAGACGTGCTGGGAAAATATCATCCGCACGGAGACTCTTCCGTCTATGCGGCTTTGGTGCGCATGGCGCAGGATTTTTCCCTGCGCTACCCGCTCGTGCGCGGACAGGGCAACTTCGGTTCCATTGACGGCGACGACGCGGCCGCTTACCGCTACACGGAGGCGAAGCTCGAGGGCATCGCCGAGGAAGTGCTAACCGACATCGAAAAGGAAACGGTTGACTTCGCTCCCAACTACGACGGCTCGCACAAGGAACCGCGCGTGCTTCCTTCCAAGCTCCCGACGCTTCTTTTGGACGGCACGTTGGGCATTGCGGTCGGGATGGCCACGAGCATCCCTCCGCACAATCTCACGGAGCTGTGTCTTGCCATCGAACACCTGATCGAGCATCCGGAAGCTGGGGTGGAAGATCTCATGGAGTTCGTGAAAGGCCCCGACTTTCCCGTTGGCGGCATTCTCTACAGCACGGAAGACATCCGGCAGATGTACGCAAGCGGCCGCGGCGGCATCGTGGCGCGGGCTCGCACCGAGATCGTGGAACAGAAGGGCGGCTACGCCATCATCGTTTCGGAAATTCCCTACATGGTGAACAAGGCGAGCCTCGTTGAGCGCATCGCCGCTCTCGTGCAGGAAAAGAAAATCGAAGGCATCCGCGACTTGCGCGACGAGTCCAACAAGAAAGGCATCCGCGTGGTGATCGAACTCAAGAAGGACGCCTACCCGAAGAAAGTCTTGAACCGCCTCTTCCAGCTCACGCAACTGCAGGAAACATTTCACGGCAACTTCGTGGCGCTCGTGGGCGGCCTTTCTCCGCGCCTCCTCACGCTCAAGAACATTTTGGAAGAGCACGTGAAGCACCGTGAAGAGGTGATCCGCCGCCGTACGCAGTTTGATTTGGACAAGGCGCGAGCGCGCACACACATTCTCGAAGGCTTGCGCATCGCCATCGCGCAGATTGACAAGGTGATCGAAACGATCAAGAAGTCCAAGGATCAGGACGAGGCGCGCGTGAATCTCATGAAGAAGTTCAAACTCTCTGAAATCCAAGCCAACGCCATTTTGGAAATGCAGCTGCGGAGGCTGGCTAACCTCGAGCGGTTGAAGATCGAGGAAGAATATAAGGAGAAGCAGGCTCTTATGAAAGAGCTCGAAGGCGTGTTGAAGTCGCCGGTGAAGGTTCGAGGGCTCATCAAGACAGAAATGAAGGAGTTGCGCGAGAAGTACGGCGACGCGCGGCGGACGGAGATCGTCAAGCACGGCGTCAAGGATTTCCGCATCGAGGACGTGATTCCCGATGCGCCCACCGTTGTCATGATCACGCGCGGCGGCTACATTAAACGGCTCCCGCCCGACACGTTCAAGGCGCAGGCGCGCGGAGGCAAGGGCGTGTCCGGACAGACGCTCAAGGAAGAGGATGCGATTGATCAAGTCTTTACAACCTCGACGCACAAGGATCTCCTCTTCTTCACGAACCGCGGGCGCGTGTTCAAGCTCAAGGCCTACGACGTGCCGGAGGCGAGCCGCACCGCGAAGGGACAGGCGCTTGTGAATTTTCTTCAGCTTGCGCCCGGAGAACTCATCACGACCGCACTTTCGCTTTCTGACCTTGAAAAGTATCGCTACCTTATGATGGTAACCTCGAAAGCGACGATCAAGAAAGTCGCTCTCGACCAGTTTGAGAACGTGCGCAAGAGCGGGCTCATGGCGATCAAGTTGAACGAGGGCGACACGCTTGAATGGGTGAAACCGACGACGGGGGACAACACGATCATGCTCGTGACGTCCAATGGTCAGGCGATTCGGTTTGAAGAAGACGACGTGCGCGCGATGGGGCGTGCGGCCGCGGGCGTGCGAGGGATCCGTCTCAAAGGCGATGACTCGGTTGTAGGGATGGCGGTGGTGCCAGTCAAGGTGAAGAAGGATATTTTCCAGTTCTTCGTGTTGATGCAAAAAGGTTATGGAAAGCGCACGCCAATCGAGGAATATAAAATCCAGGGCCGTGGCGGTTCTGGGATCAAGACGGCGAATATTACGTCCAAGACGGGCCCCATCGTCTCGGCGCGTCTTGTGCAAGCGGATGATCCGCGTGACTTGCTCGTCGTGTCCGATGCCGGACAAGTGATCCGCACCGCGCTCAAATCTGTCTCTGTCCTCTCTCGAGCGACGCAGGGCGTGAAGATCATGCGGTTTAAAAAGGATGCGGATTCGGTCGCCACCGCAACGCTCGTGGGCGGCGGAGACTGGGGAGAAGAGTGAGTCTCCGAAACTTCTGAAGAAGTAAATTCAAAAGAGCCTCACGGGCTCTTTTGAGGTTCAGCGCTTTCCCATCGTTCTTTCGGACGAGACGGCGGCGGAGGGAGAAGTTCGTCAAAGATCCTCTGAAGTTCTGACGAGGGTATTTTCCCCGTTTCCCGCGGACCCAGCACGCTTCGGAACAGGGCTTGGTCCGGTAGGGACCACACGTGGTTTGAATCAGCAAGGATGCCTCGAAGCCACTCTTTCTCGTGCTTAATTACGTCTCGCGTCGTGTCTGTATATTTATCGAGCGAATGAGGAGACAATGGTTGGTCATACAAGGGCTCGTAATTCAGGGGTTCGTAATTTCTTAAGATTGCTAGATGCGATTCGGTTGTTGTATTGCTAAGAAGCCCACCCTGTTCGAGCACGCCTACAACGATTCTCAACTCCGCCAAGTCACTTCGTGCTTCGTGAATTTTGCTGAATAGTGGATGGGGCTCCGAGTATTTTTTAAACTCGTCCGATAGGGAGTCGTTGCGCTCGTACCAGTTGAAACGGATCCATAGCTGTTTATAGTTTTCTTGTATCTCATCGAGCTTTCGTAGGCGTGCTTCTCCCGACATTGTTTCGGGCTGTAAGAGCATTGTCTTAAGACCCTCGGCTCGCCACGTGAGGTCACTTTTTGACGCTTCTGTGATTGTGTCTTTGGATCGAACGACGTTCTTGAAGTCTTCGAGAGCTTGTGTCGTTTGCCGGAACATAAAATCGGCCAGCATGGCTTCGTTTGTTTCCGTATCGGTCTCTTGCTTTTGTTCTGGTGCTGATTCCGGATTTTCGTTGCCAAGACTCCCGATCTTCTCTCCATTGATGCGAAATTCGAGGTAGCCGGGGAATGGCTCGCTCGGTTCTCTACGGAACTCGCCGATGTGTTCGATGGNNTTGGCTTCGGGCTGAACACTGATTTCAAAACCAAACCCTTTCTCTGTACCCAGCATCTGAACACCTCGCCCTCCCTCGAGAAGAAAATGCGCCGCGCCGTAGTAGGCGGCGAAACGGCGGTCGAGTTCGTCCATCTGCTGTCGGCTGAAGCCTTCGACGATTTGCATGGGTTCGCGCTCTTCCTCGTCCTCTCTTTTTCGGCGCGATCCCGCAGGCAACGGCTCGAGCATAGCGGATGCTTTCAAGTCTTCCAGTTCCCGCTTGGCAAAATCAGCGATCGTTTCGACGACCGTCTTTGCCGTATCCCGCACGCGCTCGACGTCTTCGTGAATGACTTCCGATAGATCCTCCATCGTCTCCACATTTGGATCGCGGTAGCGACTCGTGGCGTAGAGAAAGGAAAGGGCGGCAAGGGATGAAGCGACGAGTTTTGTCTGCCTCGGAGTGAAGGGAAAGAGGCTCACAAGGAGAGATTCAATATTGGTCATGCCGCTCCAAACCGCTGGCCGTTCTCCGCGGTTTACATGAATCGAAGGGGTTTTGTGTGGCAGGAAACCCCCGACCCATGCATCGACTTTCGTGAGACTTTGTCGAAACCAGTTTGTTAGGCCACGATTGAGTGTCTCCCCGTCCTTCCAGTGGAAGGCCGTTTCCCCCATCTCGATCGGCGAGCTTGAGGGAAGGTTGAGAAGCCCGCGCTTCTCGTCCTCGAGGGAGACAAGCTTGGTTCCCGCGATCTCCTTTGTTCGCAGAGGTCGAGCATGACCCTCAAGCACCTGCCATGATTCACCAACTTTCGCCAGCGCTCGGACATGATCGGAAAACATCTGATGAGCAATCTGTGTTTTCGGATCGAGGCCGACTTGTTCGAGAATCGTCGAAGCGGCTTTGGCGGTGGCTTGGCAATTCCCACGCTCGCTTCCGGTGAAGAGGCCGAGCATGGTGTTTTGCCGGAGATTGTACGGCCTGGCGTAGAGGCGTTTCGTGAGCTCTTGAACCATGCGCTTGTTGCCGTGGCGTTCGCGGACGCGCTTGAGTCTCTCCGCGAGCTTATCCATTTCGCGCAGAGCTTCCTCGCGGTCGAGGTCGCGCGCGAAGTAAGACTCATGCGTGGCGATGAGATCGAGCGCCGAGATCTTTTCTCCAAGCTCCATCCGCTCCCGCATCCTTTGCATAGCGAGCTCGTAAGTGTGCCGCGGAGTTGGAAACTCTCGGAAGTGCTCCGGCATGGTTGGCAACACCCAAGTCTTCTCTTGTTCGGGCGAGATGTTCGTCGGTTCGGCCGTTCTCATCGCTTTGTCTCGCGCCGGAGAGACGTCAATGGGGGGCGTGCGGTCGGCGGTTTCTGCGATCGGATGGGAAGGAGAAGGTTCTTTCGTTTGAGCCTCGCGTTCGGCCTTTGGCGAGAGGGAAGCAAAAGAATCGCCGGAAGCCACGGACTCCACAGGAGAGAACTGAATTTCCCTTCGTCTGTCTGACATGTCGCCATTCTATCGCATCTTGACGCTCATGTGCACCTTTGCTACACTCGCCCGCGTTAAGAAACTCCGGAATCTTCCTATGCCAGTCCCAGCACGACGACACTCCAAAACTCGAACACGATCCAAACGCGCTCATCACGCTCTGAAGGCGCAAAATATTGGCACGTGTTCCAACTGCCAAGCACCCCTCCTTTCTCACACGGCTTGCGCGGCCTGCGGTTTTTATAAGGGGAAATCGGTTTTGAACATGGCTCGCACGAAAGAACGCGAGGTCAAGCGCGCGCAGAAGAAGATGTTTGAGAAAGCCCGCGCGAGTGAAGTTACGGAGGAAAAAACAGCAGGTGGAAAAGAGACGGTTCCAAAGGGGGACAAGCCTCTTGAAAAGCCGATGACCTTTCAAAAGGATGAAGCGAGGCCCAAGACCATGAGAAGTCTGGCCAAAAAATTTCTTCAGCGCAAGAAACCGGAGTAACCTGACTCCGGTTTTCGGTTGTGGTATACTTTCGATCACCAGTTACCAGAGTTCTTTATGTCCAACCGACATCTTGCCAGAACCATCGCTCTCCAAGTCCTCTATCAATGGGATTTTCATGGCTGTGATGCCGCGCGCGTTGACGAATGGAAGGAGTATGTCCGTCAGGAATTTGCTCCCAAGTTTGACGATGAGGGCTTTGTGGATGAACTCATCCGCGGGGTTTTGGAACGCCACACAGAGATTGACGCGCTGATTGCGCGGTTTGCTCCCGACTGGCCGATCGAGACGATTACGGTAGTGGATCGAAACGTGCTTCGCATTGGAACGTATGAACTCAAGTTTTCCGAACACGTGCCGTCAAAGGTCGCTTTGAACGAAGCGATCGAGCTAGCCAAAGGGTTCGGCGGTGAGGCGTCGGGACGGTTCGTGAACGGCGTTCTCGGCGCGATCTACAAAGATATGATTGCCAAGGGAGAGGAGAAGGCGGTTGACAAAGAACCGCCGAAGGCAAAAAAATCCAAAGAGCAAGCGCCGAACGACAAACAAGCATCAAATAACAATGATCAAAAATCAAATGTATGAACATTGATTCACCGCTGGTGGATCTTGAACAAAATCTTGGTGTTACATTCAAGAATTCCGACATGTTGCGCCAAGCTCTTGTCCACCGATCTTACCTGAACGAACATCCGGATTTTCCGCTTGGGCATAACGAACGTCTCGAGTTTTTGGGCGATGCTGTGCTAGAGCTCGTGGTAACCGAACACCTGTATCAACACTACGACAATCCCGAAGGCGAGCTAACCAACTGGCGCGCGGCTCTCGTGAACGGCGATACGCTCTCTGATATTTGCGAGAAATGGGGAACGGAAGAATTTCTCTATCTCTCCCGCGGCGAGTCGAAGGACGCAAAATCCAAAGCACGCCGCTACATTTTGGCCAATGCCTGCGAAGCGGTTATCGGCGCGATCTACCTCGACCAGGGGTGGGATGCGGCGAAGGATTTTGTGGAGCGGTTCGTGCTCTCCGAGCTTCCCAAGATTTTGAAGCATCAGCTCTACATTGATCCCAAGTCGAGGTTCCAAGAAGAAGCGCAGGAGAGATTTTCAATCACGCCCAGCTATAAAGTACTTTCCGAAGCTGGCCCCGATCATGCGAAGGATTTTGAAATCGGCGTGTATCTCGGCAAAGAACTCGTGGCAACCGGCAAAGGCACCAGCAAGCACGAAGCGCAAGTCAGCGCGGCGCAGAATGCGATTGAAGCGAAGGGATGGGGGTAGAAACGGAACGAAACGGAGTGTCGCCAGCCGATAGACGTGCCGGCGGGAACGGGAATGAACGGAAACAAAAACTCACCAGATTAATGGTGGGTTTTTGGTGCGCGCAGGAGGATTTGAACCTCCGACCGTTGGCTTAAGAGGCCACTGCTCTACCAACTGAGCTATGCGCGCTTAATTCTGTTGTCGCACATAGCGAAGTTGGTTTGCCACCAACTGCCTGTCCGCCTCTGGCGGAAGCTATGCGCGCTTAATTCTGTTGTCGAGTAAAACTTTTTGCAGGAGAAGTATGCCCGAACGATTGACGAACGTCAATTTCCGCGTTATCATCCCGACACTTCATGCGCATGCGGCCGTAGCTCAGCTGGATAGAGCGCCTGGCTTCGGACCAGGANNTTCGAATCCCTCTGGCCGCACCACGTAGAAAATTGCAAAGCTGGATACCCGCCCGACCGGACGGCCTCCGGTCGTTCGGGCGGGCCTGCCCGACCGAACAAGTTCGGTCGTTCGGGCGGGGAGCGC
>DNYJ01000010.1 GCA_003505155.1 Candidatus Uhrbacteria bacterium
AAAATGGTTGAGGAGTCGGATAAGGTGCTCGTGTTTGGATAAGAAGTTTTGGTGCAAAGCTCTTAATATTGTTCATTTTTTTTTTTGCGTACAGTGATCATATACTGCTTGTCTTCAAGCACGGTTATGAAACCGGACAAGCCGCGACCCCATCAAAAAGAAGACCCCCGTGCGAGACGGAGGCAAGAATGGAGCGTCAGAAGGGAGCGTCAGGCGCCCAGGAGACGGCGAAGTTCGATGAGGCGGCAGCGGATGGCATTCAGAAGCTTTGGATCCGTTTTCGCATGACGGAGAATCACGCGCGCTTCGATCTGGCGCACACGTTCGCGGCTGATCCCCCACGCGTCCCCGATAGACTTGAGCGGAGGCTGATCTTCATCATCGAGCGGGAACCTGCTCCGGACGATGTTCACGTCGCGAGGCTCCTCGCGCCGCTCGACATTGCCGAAGAATTCGCAGAAGAAGGCTTCGAGATGCGCCAGCTCGCGGCGGGCGAGCATCATCGTCTCCGGCGACACTGTTCCATGATCCTCAACCAGACTTCCGAACAGATCACCCTCGTCACTGTCCGCCGAAGACATCGGCTGATCAAGGCGTCTCGCCGGCCGAGAGAGCGCCCACAGAGCCTCGAGTCGGAAAGCCTCCCTCGTCGGGATTCCGTCCCCTCTTCCGACGCCGTTCACGTGTATCGGCAATGACGGCGGCACGCACCTCTTCCGAAGAAAGGCTTCCGCCCCCCGAGATCTCGCGCGAGTGCAGAACCCTTGCGACACGCCCGGCGGCCTGCTTGACTCCCATGCCAAGATGCACGCCAGCGCGTTCGTCGAAAGCCATGAGGGCTCGACGCATCGTCTGATCAATCCGGCTTTGCGCGTAGGTCGTGAACTCCCCGCGCGAATGGTCGTAGAGTTCCATTGCGCGAAGGAGACCGATGTTGCCCTCGCTCACGAGATCCATGAAGTCGAACCCAACCGCTGTAGCCCACACTCTAAAGCGGCGAGCTCGGAGTATCACGAACCGCTGGTTGCGGCCGACGAATTCTTGAACCGCTCGGTCGCGCTCGCGTCCCGGCTCCTTGGGAATCTGCGCGAAGAAAGCTCTGGCTCCTCCATGGGAAAAGGGTGTGAGCCGCGAGACGCTCTCCAAGTACAGAGCCGCCGAACCTAGATCTCCTTCGTGCCCGGCGGATCGCTCGACTCGAGAGGACGGCTCACCGGCATCCTCATCCATAAAGAGATGCTGAACGAACGGATTTGCAGACGTCATGGTGTCTCCCTTCGACGTTTGGACACCATAACCGAACCCGAGAGATGACGCAAGTTGAATTTTATGCAACACTGGCCTCACTCCTATGTCTTCTCTCTGCCCCAACAAAGACCGATGTGGATCGTGCGCGTGGTCGCATATTCCTTACGAGAAACAGCTCAAACAAAAACTCTCCGACATCAACGGCTCGTTCAAGTTGAAAAAACTCGGCGAGCGCGTGTTTGAGATTTTACCTTCGCCTCAAACTGAACATTACCGCAACCGAATGGATTTCGTGATTGATTTCGAAGGCCGCGTCGGTATGCGAGAGAAGGGTAAGTGGTGGAAAGTCATTGACAACCATGTGTGCTTTCTTGGCATGGAGAGAATCGAGGAACTCTTTATGATGGTCCGCGACTGGACGAAGACTGCAGGACTCTCCTTCTATGATCGCAAAGCGGGCACGGGACTCTTGCGCTACGCCGTGATTCGCGCAACGACGACCGACGAAGCGATGGTGATCATCGTGACAAGCAAACCTGAGCTTGGAGAACGGGAAACTCTGCGTAAAACACTCGATCTCCTTACCACCTCCATGACCTCCACGACATCCCTCATCCACTCCGTCAACGAGACGATCTCCGACGTCTCCTTTGGCACACAGCTTGAGACGATTTCCGGCTCCGGTTTCATGGAGGAAGTGATCGCCGACTGTCGTTTCCGCATGACACCAAACGCCTTTTTCCAAACCAACCCCTACGCCGCTCCGATGCTTCTTAACACCGTGCGCGAGTTCGCAGGCGATCTCTCTGGCAAGACTGTGCTTGACTTGTACTGCGGAAGCGGATTTTTCGGGATCGGCCTCGCAAGATTCCATCTCACATCGACAGAGCCAGTAACCATCGAAGCACCCAAAGGCTGTTTGCGACTGGGGACAAATTCCGAGAGTTTACGATTCGGAATTTCCCGCCCGAATGACCGCCAGCCCGACAGAGTCATTCTGGCGGGAAGTCATTCGGTCGGGCGGGCGTCGGCAATCGCCCACAGCAACCACGGCGGCAGAGCGCGCATCATCGGCGTCGAGCTCGTGCCCGAAGCGATTCAAGACGCTCGCGTGAACGCAGAGCTCAATAGCGTCGGCGTCAAATTTTATGAAGCGAAGACGGAGGACTTCGACTGGGGTCAATACAAGGCCGATGTCGTTATTCTCGATCCCCCGCGCATGGGGCTCCACGACAAAGCCCTCGCCGACATCCTATGCATCAAGCCGGAGACGATCGTCTACGTTTCCTGCAATTACAAAAACTTCGCCCGAGAACTCGTCTTGCTGTGCGAGATCTATCACGTCGAAGCCATGCGGGCGATCGACATGTTCCCCCACACGCCCCACGTCGAACTTGTCACAAAGCTTGTGAGGAAGTAAGCTCCTCCCATGAAATCCGGTTTCGCCGTTCTTGTCGGACGCTCCAACGTCGGCAAGTCAACGCTGATCAACAATCTTATCGGCAGCAAGGTCGCCATCACGACGCCCAAAGCCCAAACCACGCGCCATGCCATCCACGGCGTTTTTACGGATGACGAGCGCGGTCAGATCGTGTTTGTTGACACGCCCGGCCTCCTGCAGAAACGCGACGCCTTGACGAAGCGCCTGCTCTACATTCTCAAAGACTCGCTCGAGGACATTGACGTGATCCTCTACGTCGTGGACGCGACGCGCGAAATCGGCGACGAGGAAAAGGCGGTTGGACGCATTGTGCGCGAAGCACAGGGAAAGAAGATTTTGGTCATCAATAAAATCGATTCAAAGCAAGCCCGCTCCATTGACTTCTACCGCGACTGGACGGACAAGTTCGACGCAGTACTGGAAGTCTCGGCTCTGCGAGGAACGCACTTGGAAAAATTGCGCGAGGTTATTTTCGATCTTCTGCCCGAGGGCGAGTTCTTCTATCCCAAAGGCCAACTCACCAATCTGACAAACGAAGAATTGATCGGCGAACTCATCCGCGAGAAAGTCTTTCTGCGTTTGCATGAAGAAGTCCCTTACTCAACCCATGTCGTCGTCGAGGAAGTCGAGGAGCGCGCGGACGGCACGCTCTACGTCAAGGCCAACATCGTCACGAGCGAGGAACGCCACAAAGGCATCATCGTCGGCAAGGGCGGGCGGGGTATTCGCGAAGTCGGACAGAGCGCGCGCAAGGACTTGGAAACGATTACCGGCGGGAAAGTGTTCCTCGATCTCATGGTGGAAGTTGATCAACATTGGGTGGAAAGGATATAATAGCCGCCTATGCCACTCTTCTCCGGACTTCCCTGGCTTCGTGGTGAGCACACCGAGCCGCGGCGAGACGCACCGAAACATGATCATGAAGATTTTTCGGAACTCGAAAAGCATTTCTTCGAGCAAGGCGAAGATGCGGCGGCCATGAAGAAGTCGCCGGAGGAACGGATTTCCGATCTCAACATCGCCGAGCAAGAAAAAAAGACAGGGCATCTTGAACGCGGATTTTTCGAGCGGTCGGACATCGCCGACATGGTAAACACACTCAAGCGAACAGGCAACCTCGACAGCATCAACCAACCGCCGGAAGTCAAAGTCGCCTTCCTGCGCAACATGGCCGATCAGTTGAAAGCCAAGAAAGCGGCTTTCAAGAGCATGAATCCCGTTCCTTTCGAAGACGTCCAGCGTCTCACTAAAAAAATCGCCCGCATGGAAGATCTGCAAGTGAAATACGGAATGGAAATTGATTTCGACGGCGGTCCAGACGGTGGCGAAGAAATCACCCTCGACGAAGAAGAGGAAGAAGAACCCCTCGCGGCTTAGCCAGCGCCATCCGTGTTAATCGTGTTTTATTTCCACCACCTCATACCCCAAAAACGATTCCAAAATACCAAGAGGTGAGATGATCGAGATGGCTCCAAGGGAAAGCGGGTTCAAGGTGACTTTGAGGATGAGCGGGTTGTCGCGGTTGGCGAGGATCGAGTAGGCGCCGAACCAGTTACTTGCTTGGATGGTTCTCACTTGCTGACGTTCGCCGTTCACCGTAACACGCGCCGAGCCAAATTCGGGAGACGCTTCGAGTTTGTAGAGATCTTTGTAACGAGAGACTTCCTCGGCCTCGCCTTTGAGACGATTGAGAGCGTTTGAAATGTTGTCGGCGAGCTCGAGTGGACGGAGCACGTTGTCAAAAAGTCCCACCGAGAGGGAGGAGACTCGCGTTTCGACAAGCTCGTCATATTTCTCTCTCGAGAGCCAGAGAATGGAGTTATCCTCGATGACACCGCGATCGCCTTCGCCCCAATAGGCTGGCAGATAGATAGTTTTGGCGACTTCAAGCGAGTTCGTCGCAAGCGATCCCATCACATCCACCTCTTCATACTCGCGTTGCGGCGGCTCCGGAGCATCGTCGGAAATGCCTTGAACTTCTTCATTATACTGCTCTCGAGCTTGAATGGAGGTTTCCGTTTCGCGCCGAACGCGCAGGGTCCAAGAAAGATCCGCCGATGATCCCGGCGCATAGGCTTCCACCGTTACCATGCGCCGCCCCACGTTGCTTCCGAGATCCTCGGAAATCCCTCCGCCGAACCCAAGCACCGTGCCACGTATCACAAGCTCGGATCCCGATGAGAGATTGAGAGCCTCTGCATTTGCTCCGCGTTCCTCTGCGCTCGTCTGTCGCGGCAACTGCGGGACCTGACATCCAGCTCCAATGAGCGTAAGGGTGAGTAAACCGAGAGCGAGTTTTGACATACAATGTGAATTATTTTCCTTCTGCGAGCTTCCGGAGAGATTCCTCGTCCGTTCCTCCGCAGATAAATGCATCCGTCTCCGTGTTGATGAAAAACGGCACGCCACCGCATCGCCCTTTGTCGTACTTCTCAAATTCGGTGGCATTCTTTTCATTATTCCACGTCTCTTTCTTCTCAATCTTGATTCCCTCCGCGATGAGTTTGTCAACTATCGGCATCATCTTGACGCAGTGCGGACAGGTTTCGCCGTAGAATTCGATGAACATAGCTTTACTGGTTACGAATTACTGGTTATGATATTCCTCATTCTATCGTATGAATCGCATCCTTGCCACTCTCATCATCTTCATAGTCGCAGGACTTCTGATTTCTCAAAGCCTTGATCGCGGGTCGAACAACTCTCGTGTTCAGGGCGCCATCGTTGCACTTGAAGGTGAAGGTATCCTCCGTATTCGCGGCGAGCATGATTTGAAAGCCACGGTTGGAAACACTCTCCGGCGCGGAGAAATTCTCAAAACTGGCGAAAGCTGGACTGTGGTCGAGTACGCCGGAGTCAGAATCGCCTTAGCCTACAACACGGAACTTCAACTCACATCGCCAGGAGTGTTCCGTCTTCTTGGAGGCCGCATCATGAGNNAACTACGCATGGAAGAGCGAGGTGGACATCATCCCGCTTGAATCAGCAACCACAGTTGTGGATAACGAGACTCTTGGCACATTACCCGTCTCTCTTCCTTCGATATGGATCGAGAACGAACGAGATCTCGTCACCTCGCTTGAGCCGTTCAATCCGAAAACCTCGTCGGAAGCAGCCTTCTACGCTTGGGCTCAAGAGCGACTTTGGAGATAAGCCAAATAGCAACTTCGGCAGTAGATCTTCCTCTTTGGGAAGGTTTTGTTTTTGGCGACGGTGATTGGGACGGCACACTTAGCGCACATGCGAAGCTCAAAGTCGAAGAGGTTCATCTCTCGCCAAATGTCTTCAACACGCGATGTGAAGTGCCAGCGAGGAACACGCACGCCGAGTTTTTTGTAGAGATCAATTTCCGCGGGAAAGAGTGTGAACGGCCGATTGAGCTTTGGATCAAGAAACGCCTTGCCTTTGACGCGATCGGCGTCTTCGAGACGACTCGGAATCTCGCTCGGAGAAAGCAAATGCTTCCCTTCCCAATTGCCAAACGCTCCGTCAAGACCTGTCTCGAAGTCAACGATGCCGAGCTGCTCTCGCTCTTGGGGTTTATCATCGAGAAAAAAGGAGCCTCCGGAATACGCAAACGGGCCTTGCGCAAACCGACCGTAGAGCGGCATGCCGTATTCACCTCGATCGAGCATCGCGCACTTTATTTCGTTGAGATTCTTCCGATAGTCACTCTCCGAGTACGCCTTGTTGAAGAGATGAAACCGCTTGCGCTTGAGCCCCACGCATCCAAAACAATCCTCGCAGTCGAAACATTCAATGCAGTACTCGCAACGCTGACATTGCTGAACAACCCAACAGAAACGGCAATCGTTCGAGTGGATAGCAATCATGTCGCCATAGCAATGCGCTGATCCCGGATGGCATCCAAGAACGCAGTCTTCCGTTCCAAGATTCGCCCACACACTCCACGAACAATCTTTGGCGCCTTCGCTGTACCAGCAGTTCTGACAGTTCACGCAGTTGTTGAGATATTCTCCGCTGGAGTTTTCGGCTTTGAGATTAAAGTTCTCCGGCCAGATCGCCTCCGTTCCCAGCCGATGGAGAAAATCAGTGTAGAAACGCTTGAAGGTATCGCGATCGCCAAGATCGAGCCCTGCATGCCGCTTCTTCCACTCGCCTTCAGAGAGTTGCTCCCCGTCCCAGAGATACTTCGCGCGGCGGCAATTGAACGTCATGAAGCAGGATTCACAATTCCAGCAGTCGAAAATAAAGTCGCAGTTGAACGAATTGCGGGAGTTGCGCGCAACGCGGCAACGGTGCAAATCAAACGACATCATCACGTTGTAAGATTCCCTCACGCGCATGGACCAGCAAACCTCGGCGCAGTCTTCAAGATCAATCGAGTCGGAACAGTAGAATGATCTCTTACTGCGGCATCCTTCGACAAAGTAACTGTTCTCGTCGCCAAGCGAAATGCGGGCAATGGAATTGATCGGTCTCTCGATATTTTTGCGGGCGCTCATGGGCACGCGCATGGCAAGATCGTAGAGCTGATCGAAAATCGGACGAGACATGTCCGCGTTGCTTGCGATCTCCGAAAAATCTTTCTGATGCCATGCTTCATCATCCATGACAAGCCACGGCGTGTGGGGATGGATATGCGAGAGAATCGGTTTCCCGCTCTCCACGTCCGTGTTCCACCACCAAGAATACCCCGTCAAAAGTTGTCCCATGAGCTTGAAATACGTCTTAGGAGAAACCTTCATCGGCGGCACATTGAATCTGCGCCATCGCTCAATGTCAATCTCCGTCACTTCCCATCGCTCCCCCGTCATCTCACAAACTCGCTCGCCATGTTTGGTGGCATCAAGAATGGCTTTGATCTTCATGTTGAAGTTGGGAGTGTTGTTCATACCTGTGGATAATTGTCACGACGTGACAATATCGTCAATGTTCATAGGGATATATTGTCACGTCGTGACAAGTTTCTACTCTGATGATCCCCTGACAACACCGCAAGGACGTTGTGATCTACTTCCTCTCGCTCTCCTTGAGATTCATCCCAAGATTTCTCCATTTGCTCCATAAGTCCGACCGGTTCGCATTCAATCATCTGCCCGGACTTTAATGGTTGATCCGTGAGAACAAAAACGTCAACGTTATCGCCGTCTCCGCTCGTTGTCTCCATGATGAAGCCATACGGATAAGGATACCTTCTCGACACCGTAACCGTTTGTCTGTATTCCAACGTTTTCTCATTGTAGAGATTTTTCTGGTTACTGCCGGCTTCGTTTTCAATAAATACTTTCATAAACATCGCCTATTCCCCACTTCACCAAGGCTTTGATGGGTATGCGCGCGTCTGGCCCGGCTCTGCCGGGAATTAGAGACACGATACAAAAGCTTTTTCATGTCAGACGAAACGACTCTCAATCTCTGTGCTGTGCTTCAAACGCTTTTTGCGCACGCCTTATTACAAGCTCGAGCGCGATTGGATCCATGGGTGCACCACTACTTCCATCCTCACGTTCTTTCTCCCACAAACGAAGCGGTACGAATGATAATACGCGATACTCACTTGTATCAGAAACAGACCTTTTTGGATCCCGGTTTTTGTTAACAGCCTCTGCCTCAAACACGTCATAGATACCTCCACGAAGCAAAGAAGCTCTTTCATCATTGACAATAGTTTTGGTTGCAAGAAATGTATGTTCACCTGCCTTCTTTGTTATTCCAATCAGAGTTCCATGAGATGTCAGGTAATCTATAACTCCGTTACTGACAGCTGATAAAAAATATTCTTCGGCATATGAGCAAACGGAGCTCGTAGACGTTTCGACCGAAGAACCGACAAACTCCTTGCTAACGGGAGCGGACACCAGCTCGGCAGTTCCATCTTCGACCGCGTGATCTAAGTCGAATTGCTCGCGCTCGGCTGTTGTCCAGTCTCGGAGCGGAATAGACGGCAACATTCCAAGCGGATACCCGTGCCTCAACCGTTCTTGCAAATCCGCACTTGCCTCAGGAGTCATGTGCGGTCGATACTCATCAAAATGAAGTCCGAGAATTCGACCAGAAAACCGCCACGTCCCCGTCGGATTAGACTGCTTCAAGATAGATAAATAACGTCGGAACATGGAATGGAAGGCCTTTTCGGTCGAGAGTAAGGGAAACGTCGCGTGCACAAAAAACAGCGCTTCGCGTAATCCTTTCTGGGGTTCAACAACGCGAGCTTGAATTTGGCGAAGAAGCAGGTCAATGTTTCTGACGACAGACTCCGCCGTTTGCTCGTGATCAAGATGATCAGAAAGAATTACACCCATTTCGTCGCGAGGAAGAATTTTTTTGGAAAGAATTTTCAATGTCTCATCGAGATCCTCATTCAGAAACCCCAACCGAAGAGAACGTTCGCGTACCTCTGGGTTCATGATCAGTGCGTACCCCTGTACTCGGGATTTCTCACGAGCGTATCCCAGTTCCCCACGTTCCCTAAACGGATTGCCTTTACCTTCTATCATACCCCTCCAGTCTACACAATCTTCCCCCAAACCGAAAACCCCGGTTCGCCGGGGTTTCCTTGGTCTCGGACTTCACGTTTCCGTGGTGGAGCTGACCGGGCTCGAACCGGCAACTCTGGGTGGCAACCACAGTAAGGTTACCGATTACCTCTACAGCCCCCTAACGTCCGAGGTAAATAAAACACAACTCCACCTTTTGCACGAAATGAGAAGAACTCACTTCGTGCACAACTTAGGGGGAGTTGTGTATTGCCACCCAGAGAAAACCGTTAGGCCTCACTGTGTTAAATCCATTCCATCACACTTTTTTCATTTTGTCAACGACGCTTCTGTGGATTAAACCTCAATCGTCTCGCCGAACGCAGGAATCAGAACTTCCGTGCCAAGTTCTTTCTCGAGATGCTCTTTGAACGCAATCTTCTGCTCCGCGTCACCGTGGACGAGGATGATTTTTTTCGGAATTCCTCCTTCGGTTGGATAGAGCCAGCGCGTCAGCTTATCGCGATCGCCGTGCGCGGAAAACGAGTGGATCTCTTTGATCTTCGCTTTGACGTTCACACGCTCTCCAAAAATCCTCACTTCATTTGCCCCGTCTTGGATCGTTCTGCCAAGCGTGCCCTTGGCCTGATAGCCGATCACGAGAAGCGTCGTTGAAGGCTTGCTCAAATAACGCAAGAGGTGGTGCATGATTCGTCCTCCCGACATCATGCCGGAACCCGCGATGATAATTTTCGGAGCCGGCGCAAAGTTAATCGCTTTGGACTCGTCTTTGGAAAGCGTTTCACGTAAGTTTGGGAACGAGAAAAAATCACGGTCAGGATCGGAAAGCACGGGATCGTCGAATCGCAGGTACGCCTTAAAATCGCGATACGTCTGCGTCGCTTTAATCGCCATGGGTGAATCAAGGTAGATCGGCACGTCCGTCTGAAGATCGTTGAGAAGAATCTGATTGATCTCGTAGAGCACTTCCTGCGTGCGCTCGATTGAGAAGGCGGGAATCAAGAGAACGCCTTGCTCTCTCACCGTCGCTTCGATGCACGCCTTGAGATCGGCTCGCCGCACATCACTCCCTTCATGCACGCGATCGCCGTACGTCGCCTCGCACACGACGATGTCAGCCTTGTGCAGAACCTCGGTGTCAGGCAGAATCGGCACGTTATCGTTGCCGATGTCGCCGGAGAAGACGATCCGCCTGCCCGGCTCTCCGCCGTGCCTCCCCTCCATATCAATCGAGATGAACGCGGAGCCAAGCACGTGCCCCGCTTCATGGAACATGGCCGTGACGCCGGGGAGAATTTCAATGGCATGGTGGTACCCGACGCTTTGCACGCGCTCAAACGCCAACGCGACATCTTCCATGTCAAACAACGGATCCTCGAGCGCGTCCTTTGCTTCTTCCGCAATGAGATGAGCTGCATCTTCAAGAACCAGACGAGAAAGCGGACGACAGGCTTCAGGCATGTAAATCATTCCCTCGAAACCCTCCTTAACCAGTTTCGGAAGCCGTCCCGTATGATCGGCATGGGGATGCGTTACGAGAACGGCGGCAATCTCGGAGGGAGTGAACCCGAACGGTTCGCGATTCCACTCGGGATGCTCGCCTTGAAACATTCCGCAGTCAACCAAAAATTTTCCCGCCGGTGTGTCAACAAGATAACACGAGCCTGTTACTCCCCGGACGGCGCCGTAGAACGCGATTTTCGCCATAGAGAGAGACTCATGAAAAAGATGGAGAGAATGAGCGCCTGCGAGGTGAGACAGAGAATGCACCACGTGTAGAGGATAAACGCCTCGATGGAAGTCAGATAGAAACTGAAGAGGAGCCCGCCCGTCGCCGCAAGAAGGAGAAAGCGGAGCATACCGCGGTCGTGCGGTTTGAAGAGAAGAAGGACTGCGGCGGCACCCATGAACGCATAGCCGAGAATGCCGAGCAAGGAAACAGGGATGCCCATGATGCTCGAGTAAGAACTTTGATTGACGACGTCGCAATCAAATGACTCTCCGATTGTGCAGGCCGTCCCATCGGCAACTCCTTGCTTCAACAGAAGCGCATAGAGAGAAATACCGATGCCCGCTAGAGCGAAAACGGCAATCGTTTGAAACACTTGGCGAGCATCCCGCATATCATTCAACGACCGGCGTGGCAGAGACGCCCTCGATCGTAATGCCGGAATCGGATTTCACTTCGATATCGAGTCCTTCTACTCCTTCAATGCGGGATGCGGCGCCTTCCTCCACTTCTCGCGCGTCCGATGCACTACCCCCTTCAAGCGCGCAACCTGTCCTTTTTGCAAGCGACTCGAGCGGCTGCACACCTGACACGCGCTCGCCGTCTCCAAACTCCCACGTCGGCACGGAGGTGATCCCGTCGTTCTGGCAAAGCGTCAAGTTGCGGCTCTGTCCGCGCACGGCGCATTCTTTATCGTCGAGCAAGCGATAGGAATTGCCAAACAGTTCCTTCTGCCGCGCGCAGTTCGGGCACCAATACGCCGAGTAGATTTTGGTTCCCTGATCGGTGAGACACTGTGCGAACGCATCGTATTGCCCGCCGCCGCCTTTGTTCGAGATGGCGAGAGCAACGAGTAAGATGGCAACGATGACGGCTCCGAGCGTAAGCCAGAGAGAAGCGGACGAGGATTTGGACATAGAGAAAGATTGAAAACGTCTAAAAAGTCTAAAAGATTCCGGATGTCGACATGATAGCATAATTTTGATAGGCTCGGCGACGAACTTATGCTCAACTGGAATACGCTTCCAAAACCGATTTTGGCTCTCTCCCCCATGGCGGACATGACCGATTCGCCGTTTTGTCAAACTGTCAAAACGATCGCTTCCCCGATCCTGTTCCGTGAGATGGTCTCAAGCGAAGCGGTTGTGCGCGGCAGTGAGAAGACGATGGCGATGGCCGGCTTCGCACAAGTCGAGCGTCCGATTGTCCAACAGCTGTTCGGAGCAGATCCAGACACAATGGCGGAAGCGGCCCGCTTAATCGAAGAGACCTCTGCACCCGACGGCATTGACATCAACATGGGATGCCCCGTGTACAAGATCACGTCAAACTTCAACGGCGCGGCGCTCATGAAGGACCCTGCGCTCGCCTCAAAGATCATCCGAAAGATGAAAGCGGCGATTCGGGTTCCTCTCTCGGTGAAAATTCGCGCAGGATGGAGCGATCCTTCCGAGTGCCTCGACTTCGTGCGTGTCGTTGAAGACGCCGGCGCCGATCTCGTCACTATCCACGGCCGCACCAAATGCCAGAGCTACTCCGGCAAGAGCGACTGGGAAATGATTGGGCTGGCGGCAGAACGCGTCTCGATCCCCGTCCTCGCCAATGGCGATATTTTTACTCCAGAGGATGTCGTCAGAGCGCTCAAAGCGACCGCCTGCGACGGCATTCTCATCGCCCGCGGAGGCCTCGGGAACCCGTGGATTTTCTCTCGATCCGAGATGATGCTGAAGACCGGAGTCGTCCCGCCAGAACCCGCGCTCGAGGAACGCCTGCGCGTCATGCTTGAACACGCCCGCCGCCATGTTGCCTTTTACGGCCCCAAGGGAATTGTCACGTTCCGCAAGCATGTGAGCTGGTACGTCAAGGGCATTCCAGGCGTCAAAGCCGTCCGCCATGAACTCCATACGATTGATTCGCTCGACGCGCTCGAAATCCAAGTGCAGAAACTCAAAAGACTCCACGCGATGTAAGAAGCGCCATTTCGAGCGCCGTGTGNNACCGTCAAGACTCCGACAGTAATCGGCACGCCCGTCTCTGCGGAAATGTGAGAGAGAGTATTAAAAACGGCGGTGGCAAGATATTGATCGTGCATCGTTTCCCCTTTGACAATGCAACCGAGAGCAAGGACGCCGTCCACCTTGCCACTCTTGGCAAATATTGAGGCCACCGTCGGGATTTCGTAGGAGCCCGGCACTTCGACGACGTGAAGATCTTCTTCTTTTACGCCAGCCTCTCGCAAGACTTCAAGAGCTCCATCCAAAAGCCCCTGGGTGATCTCCGCATTGAATCGGGCTCGAACCACGCCGAAGCGCAGTCCTCGACCGTCAGTTTTTGTGAAGGAATTCGTATGCATAGCGTGCGAGCATATCTATTTCTAAATTAACTTTGCTACCTGACTTGAGCTTACCAAGCGTCGTGGCTCGCAAGGTTTCCGGCAACAGCGAAACGCGAAAGGACGTTTCCTTGCAACTCACGACCGTCAAGCTCACTCCGTCAATGGCGATGGATCCGCGAGGAGCGATCATGGCCATCACTCCTTGAGACGCTCGGACGCACATCACGGTCGAAGTGCCTTCAAAGAGACAGCGATCCACTTGGCACACCTCGTCCACATGGCCGAACACGAAATGCCCCCCAAGTTCGTCGCCTACTCGGAGCGAGGGTTCGAAATTAAGGAGATCGCCTTCCACCCAATCTCCGGCTGTCGTTAGACGAAGCGTCTGCGGCATGGCCTCCACCTCGAACGCACGCAGAGATTTCTGGAGGACAGTGAAGCACGCTCCGTTCAAGGCGACGGAGGCTCCTTTCTTGATTCGGCGATGGAAAGCCATGGGCACGTTCAACCAAAATTTTCGACCGACGCCGTCGTTCTTCACTTCCTCCACCTTTGCGCGTTCGAGAATGATGCCTGAAAACATATTACGATGTGAGAACCAAACGAGCCTTCAAGATATCTTGTTCGATTTTGCGTCGCAGAGCATCCTGATCGGGCAACTCCTGTATCTCGCTCAAACGTCCGCCAACGACTTCAATGGAGAGTTTGCATCCGTAGAGGTTGCCGACGTAATCTAAGAGATGCACCTCGCACTTCATGTCTCCTGCCGCGTCTTTCACTCCAAAGCAGAGAACGCCTTCGAGTCTTTCTCCGAGATGATGCACCCACACAGCATAGACGCCTGGATCAAGATCAATGTTTGTATCCAAATTCGCTGTAGGAAAACCAAGCGCCGTCCCGCGTTTGTCCCCTTCGATCACCATACCGGAAAATTTCATACCACAGCCAGCTTAGCAAAGGTTTTAAAGATTGCAAAGACGAGTAGGTTCCAATGGAACCTAGACGACCGATTCAATCCATGACTTAAGAAGTGCTCCAAAGTCATAGCCACCGACGCGAAGAGCTTTCGTGATGAGCGATTGAGCCGTCATGCCGGGAATGGTGTTTGTCTCAAGGAACCAGATCTCCCCTCTTGCGTCAACCATGAAATCCGATCGCGAAGCGTGACGCACACCAAGAGCCTTGTGAGCCAAGCACGCCGCCGCTTGAAGGCGACGGGCGAGATCCTCCGAAATCTCCGCGGGACAGATTTCCTCCGCCATCTTGTCTGCAATGTATTTCTCTTCGAACGTGAACAACCCGCTTGGTGAAATAACTTGGATAACATCGAGAGCTCGTGCGTCCCCACCGGATTCTATGACCCCAATCGTAAACTCCTCGCCGACGATAAAATCTTCAGCAAGAAGCCGATCCCCGTACTCAAAGCCAAGTGCAAGAGCGGCATGGAGTTCCTCCGACAATTTGACGACACTTACACCGAGTGTGCTCCCACAGGGAATCGGCTTGATCACGACGGGGTGTTCGAATTCGTAGACGTCGCCACGAGAAAGCACGCGAGCTTCTGGCGTCTTAATGCCTTGCGCCGAGATAGTCGTCTTTGCCAGAAACTTATCCATAGCAACCGCGCTCGCCGCGACACCGGAGAAAAGATAGGGCATCTTGAGCGTCTCTAAAAATCCTTGGATGGTTCCGTCCTCTCCACCCTTGCCATGGAGCATCGGAACAACACAGGAGAATTGGTCTTTCATTTCCAGAAACTTCGGGAGCTCGGAGGGAATGTCGAATTGCTTCACGTCGAAACCGACGCGTAGAAGCTCGGCAACGACATTTTTTGCCGACCAAAACGCAACTTCCCGCTCGAAACTCTCGCCTCCTGTAAAAACGGCTATGCGCATAGTTGCAAAAGTATATCACTTCAGGCATTTTTCCACAGCTAAATCATTGACAAACAACTCGTTTTGTGTTGGAATGAATGAAGAATCAAACCTCCCTCTTCTAAAGCATGGTCAAACTGTGCTCGGGTTAGGGAGTTTTGTTATGACACAAGAAGAATGGATTGCAAGATTAAAAAAGATAGCTCAAGAATCAAAGTGTCTCACGGGTGACCTTCTTGTTGCGTTGGATAGCCTTTTCCAAAGTGCCATGTTTACCTATCAGCACCCATCTCTGGTTCAACGCTATGGATCCGCAGCGCCCACAATCCTGGCAGAAATTCAGGAAGCACAAAAGCGACGAGCTCTTCGAGACGCAGAGCGGTATCTTCGTCTAAAAAAGTACGTGGAGGTCTCGGGAAAAGGCGATCAAATTATCGGATTAACTCAAACCGGCCGAGCACGTGCTTTGGAAATATGCATGTCAAAAATAACCAAAGAACTTCCGGAGAAACGATACTGCGTTGCTACCTTCGATATCCCGGAAGACACGAGAGTTACAAGATGGCAAATACGGCGTCGCCTGCGCGCCATTGGTTTTGAACAATACCAACTCAGTGTATGGATCACAAAAAAAGATATCTGCGATGAGATGGCCGAATATATCCAGCTCATAGGAGCTGAAAAGTGGGTCATGATTTTCAGAGCGGAGAAAAAAATCGGTGAGTAAAACTACACGATCGTGTAGTTTTACTCACCGATGGTGATTCGTGACTTTACAGCGTAGAGGTTATTGGTTATTGGCAAGATGAAAGGGTTGTAATCGGTCGCGATTGAGTGATGTAAAACACTCCGTTTTCGAGTGCCCACTCGACGTCGACCGGAAAGCCATAGTGGGTTTCGATCCTTGCGACGAGTTTTGCGAGCTCGACGATCTGCTCGTCCGAAAGCTTTCGAGACTCTCGCTTCTCGCTCGACACTTCCTCCAACCCCTCTTCCCCATCCTCCGCCGTCGCGCTCGAACGCACCGCGGCGATCACAACGCCGAGCTTATCGAACGCACGCTTGATCTCGTCCGCAACCTCTCGAGGCATTTTTCTAGACAGCATCATCGTTTGGATTTTCTCCGAGGCTCCCGACACCGTCTCAATCGTTTCCACAGATACGTTGTTAAGCGCAACATGGATTTCAACCTCCATGTTCGTCTCTTCGAGAAACTTCTCAAACGCCCCTGTCAACACGACAAATCCAGGAGGAACCGGAATCCCTGCCCTCGTCATCTCACCCAAAGAAGCTCCCTTCCCTCCGGCAATATTAATATCGGATTTGGAGATGTCAGGAAACGCTCGTGTAAACATACTTGAGACAAGTGTACCAGACAGCGACAATGAAAAATAGAAACCATCTTGGGTTTCTACTTCATGGTTCCGGGACGAGGATTCGAACCTCGGTTACCAGGGCCAGAACCTGGCGTCNNATAGAATTGTTTTGATCTGATGGAGAATTGGGAGCACGCTGTTTAGACGCGGAATCGATGCCAACAAAAACCGCAATGAGCGCCACAACCGCAACAATCGTCCATATAAGAAGCGATTTTTGGCTATTATGATTTACAGTGTGAGATGAGCTCATAAAATTGTAATGAAAAATTAATTTTTTCTGTCCAATGCTCGGGGATAGGGATTCGAACCCCAATTACCAGGGCCAGAACCTGGCGTCCTGCCGCTAGACGATCCCGGAGCGCGGTCGCAAAGATAGCATAAAAAGAAGCGACCCCGCAAGGCGGGGCCAGTGAGAAGAAGTGGGTTACGGAGGAAAGCGCACCACACGGCGAACCGTCTCTTCCGGCTCGGCCATGATGGTCATTTCGCGCGCTTGAGGCTCCGAGCACACAAGGCACTCGATGCGAAGCGCGTGTTGCCCGGAGGAAATCTCCCGCGTGGACAAAGGGGTCTCCCCGAGGAGTTCGCCGTCGAGGTAGACGGCTGACGTGGGCTCGGCATGCACCGCGAGTTTGGAGAGCCCTTGAGGCTCTGCGACGGGCTCGAGCACGAGTTCCGGCGTGAGCTCAATCATCTCCGAAGTCTCGTGGGCGCTCTCTTGCGGTGTCGACGTGCGCTCCGGAACCGGCATGGGAGTCGTCTCGGAATGAAGANNGTTCCGGAACTGGTTCCAGAACTGGTTCCGGAGTTGAAGAATCAGCCTTTTCAGACGTTCGAGAGACCTCCGCCTCGACAGGAACACGCTTGCCCAAGAAGAGCGAGCCGATTCCGACAAGGAGAAGGAGCGCCCCCGCCGCGAAGGCGAGAAGCGGACGATGGAGACGGCGGGAAGGTTGAGCATCCGCGACCGCAGGAGTAAGCCGAGTCAGAGGAGACGCTTCGTACCCGGGTTGTGCCCGAGTCGGCGGAGAGAGAGGCTGAACCTCAACGCGATAGCCACCTTGAGCGCGCGGGATGATTTCCGTCGGACGTGCATCTTCATCGTCAGAACCGGAATCGAGACTCGGTTCATCAAGCGCCGCCGTGAGCGGAGAGACGAACTTGAGCTCGAGCGACTCCAGAGAGCCGGGATCGGGAAGCGCGTGGAAGATGTTCGTCTCGCGATCGCCCTCAAGCACAGGTTCGGGCGCACCGACGGATCCCCAGAACCCTTCCGGGATTTCTTGAGGGAGACGTGCGGTCTCTTCACGAACGAACCGTGCCGCAACTCCCTCTACACCGCCGTGAACGTACGCAACGCTCTGAAGCGCGTGCATGAGTTCGCCAGCGCGCTGGAATCGCTCGCCAGGATCTCGAGCGTGGCAGTCGGCGACCACTTGAGAGAGTTCGGGCGCGACACGAGCCACGTCCGCGCGAAGATCGTCCGCATTCCCACTCACAATCGCGAACATGGCTTGTGCGGGAGCGGTCAGTGGGAAAGCGAGGCGAGCGAGGAGGAGTTCGTAGAGAATCGTCCCGAGCGAGAAGAGATCCGATCGGCCGTCGAGCTGCCTACCGGTCGCCTGTTCGGGCGACATGTACGCGGGTGTTCCGCGAGCGACGCCGGCTCTAGTCCTGGGACTCGTGCGAACTGCGTCGTCCATTCTGGCAACACCGAAGTCGAGGATCTTCACCTCGCCCTTGCGCGTTACCATGATGTTGCCGGGCTTGAGATCGCGATGAACGACACCAGCCGCCCGGCCGTCTTGCGAAAGACGGTGAAGATGAGCAAGGCCGCTGCAGGTCTGGATCATGATGTCGAGCACGACCTTGACGGGAAGACCTCGGTCTCCCCACACGGGAGAGAGCGCAGGTGCTCCGGAACCAGACGAAGATAGTTTGTAGAGGAGCTGGTCGAGCGTCCACCCGTGAATGTAACTCATTGGAAGGCACAGGTGCCCGCCAATACGCTCGATCGGGAAGATCTGCACCACGTAGGGCGACGGATCGCCTTGGAGAAGAGAACCGAGCTGTGCTTCCGTCTCAAGAAGGCGCCTCGCATCCTCTTCCCCTGTGAGATCCGGATGCATGACTTTGAGGGCGATGATCTTGCCGCCGCGCGTGAGAGCGCGATAGACGCTCGCATGCCCGCCAGAACCCAGCAGGTTCAACAAGCGGTAGCGGCCAAAGGGGACGCCTCGGTCAGGCTCCGGAGGGGGTAGACGCGTCGTCGGACTGGCGGACGCGGGAATGGGCTCGGCCTCGGGATCAGAGAGAACGGCCAGCGCATCCGAACGGAGCGCGGGCAGGAAGATTGACGTCTTCCCGAGGTCGTCAGGAAGGATCTCGGGCGGAGGACCGAACTTGCCGAAGTCGCCATCCTGAACTTGTGCGGGAAGCATCGAAGCGTGCGCCAGAATCCAGTCGTTCAGGCTCAAGCCGCGTTGAGGGCTCACGACCATCGAGAGTTGAAACTCGAGATCGAAGGCCGAAGCCATGCGCTCTTCCGGATCGGGATGCCAGCACGAAGCCAGCAAATTTCCCGCTCCTGGGATGAGCCGGTCGAGTTCGTCCACCTTGGGCTTCAAGCTCTCCACCGTCGCCCGAGCAATCGCCTGAACAACGCCCATGACACCCTCTTCCACGGAAAGTGGAAACGCGTTTTGCCCTGTCGCCGCCTCGTAGAGGACAGACCCTAAAGCAAACAGATCCGACCGATGGTCGAGCGTGCGCCCCATCGCCTGCTCCGGAGAGAGGTAATAGGGCGTGCCGACCATTCGGCCCTGCCGCGTCTCTTCGCCGATACGATCGCGGAACTTGGCGATGCCGAAGTCGAGAATGCGTACGATGCCGTCGCGGCCAACCAGTACATTCGCCGGCTTCAAATCGCGATGGACGAGACGTTGAAAGACGCCGTCAATTGCGAGATCATGAGCGACCGTGAGGCCGCGGCAGATCTGGATCACCATCTCCACGATCATCTTCGGATCAAGCGCGGCTTCCCTGCGGCACCACGCGAGAACGTCCTTGAGCGTCCAACCTTCGACGTAGGGCATGACGAGCACTTCCTGCGCACCGACGGGCTCGAAGCGAGTCGGAAGAAGAAGGTGGTCGCACTTGGCTACACGTAGAGCTTGGGCGACTTGAGCCTCCCGCTCTATGGCCTGCTTGGCCCTGGGACTCACAATGTCCAGAGGAAGCGCCTTGATGGCGAAGACTTGGTCGCCATTCAACTTGTAGGCCTTGTACACGCGGCCTGTTGCGCCGTAGCCGAGAAGAGCGGTGAGAAGGTAGGAACCGAACTGAACCGGCGGATGCAATGATCGAGTCTCGGTCAAGAGATCCTCCTTGGTACCCTCTGGTTATGAAAGGGCGTGTGGACTGTACCTTGCAAAAAGAAAAACCTCAATTACTCCACCACCCTGCCACCGAGTTCCCCCACCACGTTCCCAACAATTTCGTCCGCGTCGGCGTGGACGTACTCTCCAAAAATTTTTACACGCGAGCCGAAGACTTTCTGCATGACAGCTTCGAGCTTATCGCGATTCTTCGTCGCGTTCATCGTGTCGGCGTGAAATTGAAAGTCGAAGCCCAGGCGAACGGCGTTTCCTTCAACGCCGATCAGCCGCGCCGTCTTAAGTAAAAACCCAAGCGAGGTGTGCGCCTGCGCGACCTTCTCAAACACCTCATCCCATTTTCCCTCCACCGTCTTAAACGTCACATGTCCGTCCGCTTCTTCGGGAAGAGCGACCTCGGCGTTCATCACGACCTCGGCGAGTTCATCTTTCGAGACCAGTTCGAGTTCAGAGTTCGCCGCCAAAGGAGACTCGGATATTTCCCCATGCAACAACCGAGGCTCTGGATCTGACGGAGCGATCGGCGACGCTTGTCCGCCTCTGGCGGGAAATTCCGAACCCGCCTCCGTGCAAAATTTTACGATCGCGATTTCGAGCGGGAGCTGGGGAATGGACACGCGGGAGGAAGAGGCTTCGAGAAGAAGATCCATAAGACGCGTGAGGTCGCGTGGCTCGAAGACTTGAGCGAGAGAAACACTTCGGTCGCGCACGCTTTCGGGAAGGTCGGAGAGCGCACCGGGCGAACCGCCGAGGCGAGTGAGAAGCAATTCGCGCGCGTAGCGGATCATGTCGTAGACGAAGCGGTCGAGGTCGGTGCCCGTTTCGATGAGACGATCAACGGCGACAAGGGCGGAGGCGACATCACGCTTGGAAAGCAACTCGGCAAGCGAGACAATTTCCTCATACGGCGAGATTGGAAGCACAAGCGACGCGACTTCCATGGTGATCTTTTTCTCTCCAAGCGAGAGGACTTGGGCAAGGAGACTTTCCGCGTCGCGTTGCGATCCTTCGCTATGCCGTGCGATCTCCTCCAGCACAGTTTCTTCGACGGTAACGCCTTCCGCTTTGACGAGACGCTCAAGACGCGCCACCAGTTCGCGCGTTCCAATCCGGCGGAAGTCGAAGCGCTGGGTTCGCGAAACGATCGTATCGGGCACCTTATGAATTTCCGTCGTCGCCAGAATGAAGAGCGCGTGCGCGGGTGGCTCCTCAAGCGTTTTCAAAAGAGCGTTAAACGCACTCGCAGAAAGCATGTGCACTTCGTCAATGATAAACACTTTGAACGCACGCAGGACCGGAGCGAATCGCACATTTTCGATAATGTTCTCGCGCACGTTCTCCACGCCCGTGTGCGACGCCGCATCCATTTCGACGACGTCGAGACTGCGCCCTCCAAGAATCTCAAGACAGGCCTCGCAAGCGTTGCACGGTTCGCTTCCTCCTTTACGATTTAAACAATTTACCGCCTTAGCCAAGAGCCGAGCCGTCGTCGTCTTCCCCACGCCTCGCGGTCCCGTAAACAAATAAGCATGCCCGAGGCAGCCTCCTTTCAGTTGATTTTGCAAGGTCGTCCTGACATGCTCCTGACCGATCAGATCAGCAAACGTCTGCGGACGGTGCTTTCGATAAAGCGTTTCCATAACCTCGGCATTATAGCAGAGGTTGGAGGATGCCCCTACTCCCTTGGCCTTACCGTCTACTCCCTACCGTCTACCGTCTCTTAAAACATTTTCCACCGCTGCCCATGCGCTTGGCGCCGTTTTTGGAACAAGAATGAGAACCGTATCGCCTTCCTGTCCCTTGAAGTAACTCACACTGGCGTTTAACAACTTCCACACGCGCCCATCCGCCAAAACTTTCGTGTCGGAGGAATCGCTCCTGTCCTCAATCGCCACATAACTTCCCGACGAAGCATCCCATGCGAGACGCGCCTTCAGCCTCCGGCGCTCAATAGGGCCGATCTGTTTATAGACAAACGCTCCGTCGCCGCGGACAGTCAACTTCAACATGTCGCCTTCCACCAGCCGAGACTTGGACGCGTAGTTCACCGGCACGGCATAAGATTCGCCGTCGGAGCCGATCATCTGCTCGCCGTCGAACACGCCTTCCACCACGCGATCAGCCAAGAGGCGGTCGAGCTCCCCCTCCGCGTCGCCGCGTTCGGAGAGTGTGTTCACCAACGCCTTGCGTCCGGCGGAAAGATCGCCTTGATCCAAAAGATCAATCGCGTGGCGCAAAGAGTCATACGCTTGGCGAAGAATGCGCGTCGCTAAAAGAACACGCTGGGTATCGAGAGACACTCCGGAGCCCGTGTCTCCATCAACCGGTTCCGGTTCGAAAGTTGGTTCATCCATACAATGAGAAATCTGAAATCCTAAATCTCCCCCATCGGCTTGGGCATCTCCCCGCGCTTCAGGCCGCCCAACTGGGTGCGTTCCAAAATTTCTTCTTCGACGATCACGCGCTCACGTCCGTATTTCAGCCGCGAAAGTTCCTTGATCGCCTTGGCAAGTTCAGGATTGGCTTTGGGCGGCGGCGTAGAGTGGAGCGTGAACGGCTTTTGCGAGTCGTTATCAATAATCATCTTCGTGTACCACGTATACTTTTCGGCATTGATGAGATCATAGCCGGAGAAGATCGGCGCAAACTCTTTCTCAAGCACCTCGGTGTCGTCCGCGCCGATGCGCGACACGAACATCGTTCCTACATTTCCTAACACCGCGTCGCGCACTTCCGTCTTTTGATCCTTCACCAACTGCCCCATGTACTGGTGAGCCAAAATGAGATCGAGTCTATACTTGCGAGCTTCGGAGAGGATCGTCGCGATGGAATCCGTAACAAAGTTTTGAAATTCGTCAATGTAAAGGAAGAAATCCTTGCGGCTCTCCTCGGCCATGTCGGCGCGCGCCAAAGCCGCCATCTGGAGTTTCGCAACAATGACAAGCCCGAGAAGCGCCGCGTTCACCTCCCCCACTTTTCCTTTGGAGAGATTGACGATGAGGATCTTCCGATTGTCCATGATCTCGCGAATGTTGAAACCAGAATGCGTCTGGCCGATGATGTTGCGCATCATGGTGTTTTCCACAAACCGCCCGAGTTTGGAGATGAGGTAGCCCAGCATTTCCGACTTGTGAAAGTCGCTTGTTTTTGCCATTTCCTGCTCCCAGAAGGCACGCACCACAGGATCCTTCAGCTTCACGAGCCAGCTTTTGACGAACGCGTCGTCGGTGAACATGCGGGGCACCTCGGCAAGTGTTCCGGGATGTTCCGAATCCGCCATGAGCGTCAAGAACACATTCCTCATCTGGTGCTCAAACATCGGCCCGATCATCTCCGGCGGAAAGAGCTTGTAAAAAACGGCGATCATTTCCTGTACCACCATGTCTTTCTCCGTCTCGGACGCGGCTTCAAGCATATTGAGTCCGACAGGACGATCCGTATCAGAAGGATCGAACACGACGACGTCGTCAATGCGTTCGCGCGGGATGTTGCCCAAAATCGCCTCCGCCAAGTCGCCGTGCGGATCAATGACGCACACGCCGTGCCCCGCATGAATGTCGCGGATTGCCATCCCTTGGATAAAAAACGACTTACCGGAACCAGAGCGGCCGATAATGTACATGTGCCGCTGTCGGTCGGGTTCCTTGATGAAAACTTCCCGACGCACCCCGCGATACATATTGTATCCGAGGTACTGGCCGTCGGAGGGCGTGTTGATGGGAGCCGGTGCGCGGCGGGCCTTCATCCAAAAAATGTTGGGCGTGTCCGTCCACGGCAGAGGCAAATGCCAAAGCGAGGCCATCTCCTCCGTGTTGAACACCACGCGCTGGGCTGGTTCAAAATCGCGATAGATAAATCGGCGGATGACGCGTTTCTTCGAGTGCGGAATCGCGCGCACGAAGCTGTTGCCATATTCGTAGATGTTGAACTGGGAAAATGCGTTGAACACTTCTCCCAGAATTCCTTGCGCCCGCGCGGCGTTTGGAGCCGAGATGACAAGACGAATGTTCGCGTCCATCCCCGAGCGCGAGGCTTTCTCCTCGATCCCCTTCACGGCTTCTTCCGCCTGCGGCGAAATGCGAGAGTTGCGATTCTGATCCTCCTGCCGCCGCGCCTGAAGGTTTTTCTCCGACCGCAAGCTGTCGCCGAACTTGGAACCGCTCTTCTTCTTTCCGGAGAGCGCTTCCTCCACACTCGCACCGCCCTGAATCCGCTTGGCAATCGCAAGTCCCCGATCGCGCCACGTGCCCTTCGCGGAACGCACGATGTACTGAATGCCGACCGCTTCGTCCGCCTCGAGCTTGGAAAGCGTATTGGTGATCGCGCTCATCGGATCGGACTCGATTTTTTTGTAGGTGCGGATGGGAAAGCCAACCGGTCGGGCAAACTGCAAATACGCTCCGAGGATCTGGCCTGTCGGAGAAAAGAGATTATAGTCTTCCGCTTCTTCCAAGTGGGCGTCGGGATATTGAGCGAGAAGCTGTTGTTCAATCGTATTCACGAGCTTGCCCTGCGCGGCAAAATAGAACTTGATGACTTTGTTCTGCGCGACAATTTCAAAACTCATGTGATCCTCGCGTCCCAAAAGCCATGCCCTGAACCCGTGCTGATGCTTGATGCCTCCGATGGAAGCAAAGAGACTCTCCGCCACGCCAATCGCCTGATTGATCTCCTCCTTGCTGTGAGTCTTCTTCGCCTCTTCCTCCGAACGGAACTTAGGCAGAGTAACGAGAAACAGTTTCATTTCGTACTGCGAACCTCGACGATATCCCTTGAGAATCAGAAGAGAGCGCGCGAGAAACAGTCCGGCAACGCCAAGGAGAACGAGAAGCCAAAAAATCACAATCAGCCAACCGACGAGGCCAAGACCGTCGGCGGTCGAGACGGGAACGGCGCCGAGTTGCGTCGCCGTCGTGATTTGAATCATTGGCAACATGTTACCCTCCTTTGGCGATATCCGAAATTTTATCCGCTTTGATCTTCGCTTCCTGCTCCAGAAAAAAGCGATTGACTCCGGGAATGATCCTCAACCAATCGCGAATGAGTCCAAGCGCTTTTCGAAATGAAAATTTCGCCGTTTCGATCATCGTGCGGATCTTCCCGGCCACTTCTTCCCCCTTGCGTTGAAACTCCGCCTGTCTTTCCGGCGGCAGAGATTTGTAAACTTCGCCAAGATCTTCCTCAAGCACGTGTTCGATCTTTTGTGTAAGAAGATCCTTTGGCGCCGGAGCCGCAGATGGACTCGAAGTCGGCGCGCGAGGTTCGACGGCGCTTTCCAATTCGCCCTCGCGAGCGCCAGATGATTCCTCCTTGTCTGACGTCTCCGTTGTCGCACCTTCTGTGGTTTCCTGTTTCCCTTCCGTGGTTTCTTTCACTCCCCCATCCAACTCAAACTCCCGAGCCTTGCCATCGGCTACTTCAACACCGCCGCCTTCCTTGCGGACTTTTTTATTTGGCATGTAGGGACATTATAGCAAAGGGAGGAGAAATGAGGCAGGGGTTCTCCTCTCCTAGATTTGACCCTCCGCAACCTCGCGTTCTATTTCATGCAGACGCTTGTCTTCACTGTAGCTATTGAAATATTTCCCGGCGGCTTCTCTGCGAATACGGTTATGGAACTGTTCTTCCGCAGAAACATAACCATAGGTTACATATTCCTTGCGCCCATATTCGTGCGGTAAGGATTGGCCTACTCCGCGAGCAATTGATGCGTGAGTAGACGCGTCATTCAGTTTACGCGCCTGTTCGGATGCTCCGCGAATAAACGCCTCGCCTTTTTCAATAAGACTTGCGTAGGATTTTAACTCTGCTTGCGCAAGCCCTTGAACGTGAGTCTTCTCCTGGGTTACACGTTGAGCAAGCTCCTTCATATACGTGTCATATTTTGTTCTGATTTTTCTCGTCATCTCTTCGCGTACAGTTTCCATGGAATCAGCAACGCCTGCGACCGCCGCCGGCATGGCTTCAAGCGCGATTCTAAAATCAGATTCAATCTGCTGAATTTGGAGCTCTTTCATGCTTTGCGCCTCGACAATTGACCTTGCGTGCATCACATTGAAGTCACTCTCCAGTAGCTCCAACTGCTGAGTAAACGCCTCTGAAAATTCTTTAAACCGATCTTGACTGATCCATTTCTTAATCTCCTCGTCACGCCCGAGCAACTCACGAAACTCATCACCCGACAAATCTTCCAACTTCTGTTTGTAAAGCTCCTTTGCGAGCGCATCCATACAGCGATTGGCACGGTCGTAGCTCTTCGTGTAGTTCTGCAGAATGAGACGGAAAGTGGAAGGCTCCATTTCTGCTTCGAATTGTGGAAGAAGCTCTGTGTTGATTTCATCCGCCGTCTTGTCCGTGAGGAGCTCTCTCATTTCCGAAGGGTCAAGCTGATCGAGCGGTTTGCCAAACATCTTCTCCGCCATGCGATCAACCGCTCCCTGCAAAGTCGCGGCATCCGCAAGATCAAATGCCAGAAGATCGGTACGATATGCTTCGCGCCACTGACTAAGCAGGAACCCGCGTTTCATGTCTTCCATGAGCGCGAGGGAAGAATCCACTTTTCTTACAGGTTCGCCTTCCACAAGAGAAAATCCTTTTTTCACGAGCAGATCAACAATCTTTTCCCGGTAGTCTTCATCCGTCGTGCCGATATGTTCACGGATAAAGTTAAGATCATAATCTCTTTTGACAAGCTCAACGAGAAGCCTGCCCTTTGCTACAGGGGTCACATCCATATCGGGAAGCCGCTTGACAAGAAGGCTTACTATTTCTTCAGCTACAGAATAATCAACAGCCTTCGAAATAAACTCATTCCATGCTTCAGGGCTAAGCGTTGGAAGTGCTTTATCAAGAAATAAGACAGCCCCTTCTGCTATTTTTTCCACTTCTTCAAATAAGATTTTTTTACAGAGATTCTCATAATAATCCTTAGGAATGAGATCTAAATGGTCATCAATAAACTTAAGAACCTCTGTTCCTGGAACTATGATGAGATCCTCAATGAATTCTTCAGAGATTTCGGCATCATCCATCCTTTCAAGTTGTGGCATCACCTCTGCAATCAGCTCCCGTGTTCGATCTCTTTTTCGGTCGTTGAAGGGGGGTGCCGTAAGAAATGCCAGTTCAATAATCTTCGCCCGAAGCTCCTCTCGTTCCGCTTGCTCGCGAGCTTTTGTATCCTCCGACTTTTCCAACTCCGGTGCTTCCTCTCTCTCGCGCTCACGTAACTCGCGTAGGAGAACTTTTTTTAATAAACCTTTCGCTTTCGATTCTTTGCCAGCCTGATCGTCTGCGGCGACTCCGCGTTCATGGATCGCCGCCTCTTCCTCCCGTTGCGCGTCCGGGGAGAGCTCGTCTTCCTCTTGATCTTGCGTGGTCATAGATTAAAGTAAAATATCTTTTAAGTTTGGATTGTTCCCATAAGGTTTGAAAAACGCGCTCTTCAGTCGCATGATACCAGCTTTTTGGAAGACTTCCAAAAGCCGTTCGAGGAATGTTTTGAAACTCGCCATGACCTCGGCGAGTGAAACTCGATCATACGTTCCTGTGCAAGAACCCTCTTGATCGCAACTGACACGAAGTTTCATCAACACTTCCTTGAAGTCATAGTAGCCTTGCAGAATCTCCTCGCGCAGACGATCGTTCAACATCTTGTAGACAAACTTCTCCAGAATCTCATCGCTTGCTACGTCTGCCCAAAGCCCCGGGACACGGCCAAATGCAAGCTTCACTTCGCGGTGTTCGATCAAGACGCGTTTCCTCTCTTCGCTTGGAGCATCCTGTATAGCTTTGTAAAGCTCGAGATAAAACTCCAGCACATACATCATGCCTTCTTGATTGAAGAGACGCTCGTCATAAGCCGCTTGCTCTTGCGACGAAAGAGACGACGTAAGGCGAGACCGCTCGCGAGCGTGAAACTCCGCAGATTGCGCACGGCCGTAAAATGCTTTCACGGCGGCATGGTAGGACTGAAAGAGATCCTGATGCTCGTCGTCTTCACCGGAAAATATTTCAGAAACAGAAAGAAACGCTCGAGCAAGATCGTATTCGTTCGGCGTCGGTTCTTTGAGAAGCGAGAGGAGTTCACCCACGTCGCGTTTCACTTCCGTCCCCTCTTCGAGCTCGCCGTACACCGAGGAAAGAGCATCTGTCAGCCTGGGAGCCGTCAATTCAAACTCCGCCTTCCACATGGAGAAAGGCTTTTGGGCGCCAAGCTCGGCAAGTGTGAGGAGGTCGTTGAGAAGCATAATACCCTATAGTCATCACATCATGAAACAGGACTCCATCCTTCATGATGTGATGACACTATAGATATGAATTATGATAACAGATTTGAGCATTATAAATGATTTAAGAGTGGATAACCAACACCGCCCATTGCGAGGCGGTGCGGTTGGTCGGGCTTTTTAGGTGGTGGAGACGACGGGAGTCAAACCCGCACCTCTGGGTGTCAAAACCAGCAAGGCTATCATTACCTCCACGTCCCCATGAGCCCGAGACAAAAACAAATGCAACTCCGCTCGCAACACAAGGAGAACTCATCTCACTTATGCACTTAGGGGGTTGCATTTGTGACACCCAGAGGAAGTCTTTCGACCTCGCTAGTCTAGAACCATTTCATCACGGTTTTTACGTTTTGTCAATGACGATTGGTGGATAAACAACTATCTATTTCAACGCACCTTTGTCCCCTCCGGCGTGTCCATGACGGAAAAGCCGTGAGAGATGATCTCATCGCGGAGAGTGTCCGAGGTTTTCCAATCTTTTTTTGTGCGTGCCGCATCTCGAGCTTTGATCAGAGCCTGAACTTCGGCGGGGATTATCAGTGGTTTGCCGATGACGTCATCGAGACGAAGGCCGAGGATGCGATCGAAGAAGAGAAGCGTGCGGGATTTGGCTTTCGTAGGAAGCTCCTTGTCATCAACTAATTTCCACACAAGTGAGAGCGCTTGCGGCGTGTTGAGATCATCGTTCACGGCGGCCAAAAAATCGTTCTCAAACTCCGCACAGCCGACGTCGCCCGGTTTGTCCCACTCGCGCACGATCGAGCGAAGACGATGAAGGGCGTTCTGTGCCGCCCAAAGAGCTTCACAAGTGAAATTCAGCTTACTGCGATAGTGCGCGCCGAGGACAAGGTAGCGATACGCGAGCGGTTCGAAGCCTTTTTGAGCAAGGTCGTCGAGCGTGAAGAGATTGCCGAGCGACTTCGACATTTTCCCGCCGTCCACGGTCAAAAACTCGGAGTGCATCCAGAAGTTCGCCTGAAGCGTATCGTATGCACCACGCGTCTGTGCCAATTCGTTCTCGTGATGCACAGCAATATGGTCAACGCCGCCCGTGTGGATGTCGAATGTTCGGCCGAGATACTTCGTAGACATCGCGCTACACTCAATGTGCCATCCAGGAAACCCGATGCCCCATGGCGAATCCCATTCCATCTGCCGCTGTTCTCCTTTCGGCGAAAATTTCCAAAGTGCAAAGTCGGTCGTATTTTTTTTCTCCCCCATCTCCACGCGAACCCCAGCCTCTTTCTCTTCCGCCTTCTGTCCGCCGAGACGGCCGTAACTTTCAAGCTTGGACGTATCAAAGTAAATGCCATCGCTCGTTTTGTATGTATACCCGTTCTTCTCGAGCGCCTCAATCATCGCAATCTGTTCTGGGATATGATCCGTCGCGTTTGTGTACTTCGTCGCCGGCAAGATATTAAGACGCTCGGAGTCCTTCAGAAACGCCTGCGTATAAAACTCGGCGATCTCCCAAGCCGTCTTTCCATCGCGCTTCGAACCGACTTCGAGCTTATCCTCGCCCTCATCTCCGTCTCCCACAAGATGCCCCACGTCGGTGATGTTCATGATGTGCGTTACATCGAATCCGTTGAGTTCGAATGTCCGGCGAAGCACGTCGGCAAAGAGATAAGCCCGAAGGTTCCCGATGTGAGCAAACCAATACACCGTCGGCCCGCAGGTATATAGCCCTACACGGCCGGCCTTGATCGGCTCAAAAACCTGCCTTTGGCGCGTCCGTGTATTGTAGAAATGCAGATTCATAGAAGACATCATATCAAATACCGGAAATCAAAACGAGACTCCTTGAGCCTCGTCTTGATTCCCGAGTCTTATTCCCCGGAAGCGTCGTCCGAACCCTTATCCATGCCACCTTCGGCAGGCGCGCAATCCGGACACATATCCTTGCCTTCCTCCGCAACGGGAGCGTTGCAAGCGCTACAAACTCCGCCCATAGAAATGACGTTATGAATTACCGCTCAATAGTAACACATGGGAAACGAAAAATGAAAAACCCGAGGAGACCTCGAGTTTTTCTTGTTGGAGTTCTAGCGTTGTTCCTTTGCCTCGGAGACAAAGATATTGCGTCCGCCCATTTCCTTGCCGTCCAATTCGGCAATGGCACGCTGGGCTTCCTCGGAAGAGGACATCTCGACGAACCCGAACCCGCGGCTGCGACTCGTCTCGCGATCGGTAACGATGCGAGCCGAGGTTACGGTGCCGGCGGCTTCGAAGAACGCCTTGAGTTCCTGCTCCGTAGAGGAGAACGGGAGACTTCCAACGAACAGCTTGTTCGTCACAGGAGCGTCATGGTTATGAATGAGAGAACATGGCCGTTACGTTGAGTGAGCGGACAGGTTCAGAGAGAGAATAACACAAGGCGGAAAGGGATGCAAAAACTCCGGGGCACTCTTGTGTTTTTTATGCAACTCCCCTAAAGTCATGCCGCGACCAACACAGGAGGATCGCACCGTGACGAAACCGCGAGTCTTCATCTTCGACTTCGACGGAACCTTGACCGACGCCGAGGAGGAAGGCATGCCCTTCACCGCAGGCTACCTCGACGACCTCGCCGCCCTCACGGGCGCCGGTCATGAGGAAATCGAAGCGCTCGCCGAGTGCTTCGCCGATGCGATCGGCCCGGACGACGGCTGGGTCTTCCAAGGGCAGATCGTGGCGCCCGCCTGCGTTGACCCCTACCTGCGGATCATGCCCGTCGCCCGGCGGATCCTCGACCACTACGGGATGTTCCTGAATCCCCACGACCGGGAACAGCTTCTCGACCGGATCCTCTACAAGTACAACTACGGGAAGTCAGCGACCGTCTTCCGTGTCGGTGCGTCCGGCCTCCTGTCCCGCCTGCCGCGCGACACCACCTGGGTGGTGACGAACTCGGCCACGGAGCCCGTGGAGAGGAAGGTCCGCGATCTCGGAGTGCAGACGCTTCGAGACGCTGGCATCACGAACATCTCCAACACGATGAACCCCATGGGCTGGCTCAAAGGACGCGTCGTGGGCAACGCCAAGAAGTACGCGAATGATCCCGACTGGAAGACGGAGCGGGTCCCCGCCGAGATGCAAATCCCTGGCCTCGACCGTCCCATCCTCCTCCGGCGCCGCCTCTACTTCGAAACGCTCAACCGCCTCCGCCGCGAGGCCGACGTCAAGTGGCCGGACATCACGGTCGTGGGCGACATCTTCGAACTCGACCTCGCGCTCCCGCTCCATCGCGGCGCGCGCGTCGTCCTCATGGCGAACGAGCACACCCCCGACTACGAGGTCAGGTACCTCAAGGAACATCCCAACGCGAGCGTCGTTCGCTCCATCCCCGAGCTCCGCACATTCCTCGACATCTAGCTCGTCTCACGAGCTCAAGCCCGGCATCTTCACGGATGTCGGGTCTTCATATTTTCCTTCCTAAACTTCAAAGCAGTGGAGTTGATGCAGAAGCGGTTCCCGCCTCGCGAAGAATGCGGTATTGCTCCAGCGTAAGTTTGTCCTTCCACTCGTTGTTGGTCATAAAAAGGTGTGGATAACTAACCTTTCAATTGAAAGGTTAGTTAGAATTCATCACCGGTTCAGACATACATGCTCTTTTCAAATTTGACCACGTCCTCCTCCGATCCGGAAAACTTCCAATCCTCGTCGTCGGTCAGACGTTTGCAGAACGCGTAGTATTCCTCCCCCGTCTTCCATAATGTGACTTCGAGACGTTCCGCCAAGGATTCCAATGATGGGCGTTCTTCGTCGACACGATCCGGCAAGACGATTTTTTCGAACTCGATGTAGGCAAGCCCGCTCATACCTCGCACGAGCGCAACTTCGATACCGTCGATTTCGTACTTCCACATTTCGCGCGTGCCGACTTTCGCATTGGAAAATCCCATCGCCGCAAACATCTTCGCAAAGCCAACGACTTGTTCCGCACTCGCGGAGACAGAGACCTCGCGACGATCATGCGCGTGATACTCTCCCATCTTCGCGACAATTTCACCAACACCATTCGTCACACGACAGCGTATGTCCACGCCCTTCCCCGCCACCTCGCCGAAAAACATCACCATCACGCGGCGCTCATGCCGCCCCTTCGCCAAGACGTCAAGCCGCGCCTTCAAATCGTCAAACGTGTTCGTGCACTCTCCGCGCAATTCAAGTTCAATGTCGGGCATACGACCTTCGATAACGTTCCACAAACCTCTGCAAAATCTCCTGCGGCACGGTGATCGTTTCTTTCCCGATCTCTTCAATAAGTTTCTGCACATCTTCGATGGGAAAATAGCCGAGATGCTTGTACGCGTTGACGCGCAGGATGAAACTCTCCGGATCGGACTCCGGATGGAACTGCACGGCATAGACGTTCTTCCCCATGCGAATCATCTGCACGGGACACGCCTCGCCGGTGGCCAATAACGCGGCAGACTCCGGAAGTTTTTGGCAAGCTTCCTTGTGGCCGACGAACGCACGGAACATCTTTGGCAAACCGGCAAGCAGAGGATCGCGTCCCCCCTCCTCCGTCAGCGTTACGTCAATACCATGCACCGGCTCCGAGTACTTCTCTTTTGAAACGCGGCCGGCACGGTTGAGCGTGAGCGCTCCCAAGCCGTAGCAACAGCCGAGATACGGAAAATCGCGACGCGTAATCTCGTCAAGAAGCGCATGGAGCCACGGCTCGTAATTTTTCTGCGCCTCACTTTTATGACTCTCATCGGAGGAAACGCAATCGGGTCCTCCTCCAACGATGACCGCCGAATAATCGTCGAGGTTGATATCGGGCAGATGTCCCTGATCCATGCGCACGCGGTGAACTTCATCCCGCGAAAGATTTCCATACTTCAAAAACTTCTCAAACTCGTCGTCCGAGACTTCATCTTCAGGCCGAAGCTGGAGGAGAAGAAAACGTTTCATATTTTTAGTGATAGCCTTGACGTGCGTCGAGCAGACGACGAACGGCTTGTGTCGCATCGTCCGGAGAAATATTTCCCTTGAGCAGATTCTCCTCGATGGCGGCAAGCTGGCCCGGCTCAATATCAACGGCGCCGGTCGCGCTTAAGAGACCTCTCGCGTGAGCTAACTCCGCAAGCGCGGCGTTCACTGCTAATGGTTCTTCTTCCATAGTACAAAAAGGAACCTCTTTCTGTGTTTAGTGCTGTATACTATAACAATCAAACCCTCGTATGACAAAAACTATATCCCTCATCGCACTGTTGATCCTCCTGCTGGCCGTTCTCTTTGTGTTTCACCGCCACGATGCGCCGTCGGAGTTTACCAAACAGCATGATGCTTTGCGAGGCACATGGGTACGTGACAACGTGCCGGACGCCAAAGAAGATTTTTACATCCTGCACGGTTTTGACGACGGACGTTATGTCACGAGCGGTTCGATCTCGAGCGATGATCGCGGAAGGTATCGCGTAGTCTCTCTTGAAGAAGATGGCGTGTTTGAGATTGAAATGATTTCAAGCCAATTTGGATTTACGGTGACGATGGACGTCGAGCCGCAAGAGGATCGCGCACTCATCAAGCTCGATCACCTGCTGTTTCGACGAATCTCGGAGATCATGGAAAGAGAAAATCCCCTTGACCGTCAATGAAAATATGCTATCCTTCCCTCGCTTTTCTGCACTCAACATTCGGGGGTAGCTCAGCGGCAGAGCAAGGGACTGTTAATCCCTGGGTCGTGGGTTCGATCCCCACCCCCCGAGCCATGAGAAGGCGTGTGAGGTGACCCACATGCCTTGTCAAAAAGTCGTCATTGAAAAATGGCGATTTTTTGTTTAATCCTTGAGCAAATAGCGACCCTTGGTAGCTCCCCCAAAATACCGAGGCACCCGGGACGCAAACTGGTCGAATTTTTCTCAAACACCGAAAAGTGGCAATTCGCCTTATTTTTTCGGTTCGATCCCCGACCACAGTT
>DNYJ01000033.1 GCA_003505155.1 Candidatus Uhrbacteria bacterium
TTCGAATCCCTCTGGCCGCACCACAAACATCTCGTCGTGACGACGGGTTTTTTGTTTTTCGATTCCACTAAGAGCAAAAGAAAATTCTTCAAACATTCTCAAGAAGCTCACACCCACCCAGAAGATCGAGCTCATCTTGCGGGGTGGTGATAGTGCTTGACAGAATTACACTTTAGAGAGCTCTGTTTGGCAATTGAAGAAGCCCATCCCGAAGGATGAGCCGAGGGAGACCGGCCGGTGAAGGCGGTGGTCTCAAGGAAGTGGGAAGGGGGCGTACGGGCAGGCCGGAGCTCGCGGGTGCAGATCCCGACGACAGGACTTACGGAGGATCTCCATCCTGGCGACGGCATCGAAGAGGGTGGTCTCGACGAGCACTTCGGTTGCGCGGTTCATCCGCTCTGCCATGTTTTGGTCTGCTTGTCGTCTTCGCGCAGGTGCATCAGGGTTCCTTCCGCATCGTGCCGGCCGCTCACTGGAGGTCTTCTGGGGTTGTACCACCCGGATGCGTGGCGGGGCGGCTCTTCCGCCTCCTCTCCCGCTGTCCCGGTCGGCCAAACAGACGAACGTTCATGAGTCCGGCGACCACGAGGAATCCGCACCCCAACGTTCCAACCACCAGACGAGAGACGGCAGCCCGCGGATCGATCTCACCGGCGAAGCCAGCGATGACGGTTCGAGTGCCACCGACAAGGAGCATGGCCACCAGGAGGGACATGCCCAATCCCGGCAATCGATTCCATCTGACATTTGTCATCCTCTTACACCTTACCTTTCCCTGTCTTGTTGAGACACGTTCTAGAAATGTGCGCTTCTTGGGCACGATCGCCATTTCCAGATTCAGCGTATCAGAACCTTGTGGAGAGCTCAAGCGGATGGTAGCATAATGCCTGTTATGCGATACTCACGACTCTTCGGAAAAACGACTAAGACGGCTCCGGCGGATGAAACAGCTAAGAACGCCCAGCTGCTTTTGAAGGCAGGTTTTATTTATAAAGAGATGGCGGGTGTTTACGCTTATCTTCCTCTTGGTCTCCGCGTGACAGAAAAGATCAAGCAAATCATCCGCGAGGAAATGAACGCGGTCGGCGGGCAAGAGATCATCATGACGACGCTTCAGCGCAAAGAGCTTTGGGAGAAGACAGATCGGTGGAGTGATGAGGCGGTGGACATCTGGTTCAAGGCACAACTCAAGAACGGATCAGAAGTCGGGCTTGCATGGTCGCATGAAGAGCCAATCACCGATATGGTGAAAAACTACGTCGGGAGTTACCGCGATCTCCCGTTTTGCGTCTATCAATTTCAAAACAAGCTTCGCAACGAGACGCGCGCGAAGAGCGGCATCATGCGCACGCGCGAGTTCGTGATGAAGGATCTCTATTCGTATGCTCGGAACAACGAGGAACACCAGGTGATCTATGACGCGATGACGCAAGCATACCTTCGTATTTTTGATCGCGTTGGTTTGGGCGAGCAGACCTACTTCACTTTTGCTTCCGGCGGAGCGTTCACGCAATTCAGCCATGAGTTTCAAACGGTTACGCCAGCCGGCGAGGACACCATCTATCTTTATCGCGCAAAGCGTCTGGCGGTGAACAAGGAAGTGTTGAACGACGAAGTGCTCGCGCAATTGGATCTCAAGCGCGAAGAGCTCGAAGAAGTCGCCGCTTCCGAAGTCGGAAACATTTTCAATTTTGGAACAACGAAGTCCGAACAGCTGGGACTCATGTTTACCGACGAAGATGGAAAGACGAAACCAGTCGTGCTCGGCTCTTATGGCATCGGCATCGGACGTTTGATGGGCGTGATCGTCGAACACTATGCCGATGAGCGCGGGATCGTCTGGCCGAAAAGCGTGGCGCCTGCGTTGGTGCACATCGTGAGCTTGAAGGCGAAGGATGAGGCGATGGCGGAGCGCATCGAGCAGATCGCATCGAGCTTGCATGACGAGCTCGAGAATCTCGGCATCGAGACGATCTGGGACGAGCGCGACGCATCGGCAGGCGAAAAGTTCGCCGACGCGGACTTGATTGGGATTCCGCTTCGTCTCGTCGTGTCGGAAAAAACGCTCAAGGAAGATTCCGTCGAGTGGAAGCTCCGAAGCTCGACCGAGTCTCGATTCGTGAAACTCGACGATGTGCTGGAGGAAATCGAAGTCTACGTGAGTGAGTAGTGGTTTTGAAATCAATGATCCTTACGGCACTGATGAGATAGCGGAGAGAATCAGTTTTCTCGGCGACTGGTTTGACTTCAAGTGAATGTCGCAGTATTCTGTAAGTACATTATTACATACATCTATGACCAAAGCCTATCAGTTGCTTCAACGAGAACATGTGGCCTCCATTCGCGACGTGCAAAAGAATCCTTCCCGCTCGCTTCGTGGCATGACGCGTGTGATGCGGGGGAGTACCACGTTCGGTTTCTTCTTTTCGACGGACGAATTTGATGAACTTTTGGAAGATCTTGAAGCCGCTTCGAGTAAGGATCTCCGCGCTCGAGTTCGTGCCGCGCGCAAGGGACTCAAGAAGGGCGACGTCGTCTCGCTTGCAGATCTTGCCAAGCCGTATGGGGTTTGAGTTCGTCTTTACGAAGAAAGCAAAGCAGGATTTGGGATCGTTGGATCGTGCCGTTGCAAAACGGATTGTACGAAAACTTCTTTGGTGGCAGAAACAAACCGATCCCTTTGCTTATGCTAAGCGGCTGCAAGAACCGTCGAGTGGGGATGTTCGGTTTCGCGTGGGAGATTATCGTTTGGTAGCCGTGGTGAATCATGTCAAGAAACGCATTGAGATTGTGAAGATTGGTCACCGTCGGGAAATTTATAGAAACGATTGACCTTTCCGACTACCTTGGGAAGATATTTTACTTGTATGTCCAGAATGGAACGATCACTTTTGAATCAGCCCGACGTCTATTGGGCTCGGGCGGCGGCGGAAGAAGTTGTCCGTGCTTTTCCCGATCTTCCCGTCTACACCGTTTCTTCTGGCATTTCTCCGTCGGGGGAAATTCACTTTGGCAATTTCCGAGAAATCATGACTCAGCACGCGGTGGCGGAGGAGCTTCGAAAGATGGGTAAGAAAGTTCACTTTGTTTTTGTTTGGGATGAGTTTGATGCCCTGCGCAAGATTCCCGCCGGCGTGGATCCGTCTTGGGAGGCGCATTTGCGCAAGCCACTCACCTCCGTCCCCGATCCTCTCGGCAACTATCCGTCGTGGGCGAAGCGACATGAGGCGGCATTTGAGAAATCGCTTGCGGAGCTCGACATCAACGTCGAGTTTCGGTACCAAACGGCTGTGTACGAATCCGGCGCTTACGACGACGCCATCGTGAAAGCTCTGCGCGAGCGCGAGACGATCGCGAAGATCCTCCTCTCTCACATGTCGGAAAAGTCAAAACAGGCGAAGGAGATTGACGAGGCGGATTTCATCGCGTCGTACTATCCCGTCTCGGTCTTCTCCAGTTTCACCGGCAAGGACACGACGGAAATTCTTTCCTACGACGGCGACTCGATGCTCGCGTATCGCTGTCAAGAAACTGGGAAGGAAGAAACGATCAGTCTGCGAGAACGGCACATCGTGAAGCTTGCGTGGAAGACGGATTGGGCGATGCGCTGGGCGGATATGGGCGTGAACTTCGAGTCGGCGGGGAAGGATCACCTCTCGCCAGACGGCTCGTATGATGTCTCCCAAGATATCGTGAAATCGGTGTATGGCACGGAGGCTCCGCTCTCGCTGGCGTACGAGTTCATCGGCATTCGCGGACTTGGCGCCAAAATGTCGGGGTCGAAGGGCAATGCCGTGACACCCGGGGCTCTCATGGAAATTTACGAGACACCACTTCTCCTGTGGCTCTATTTCAGGAAACAGCCGTTCCAGCGATTCGATCTCGCGTTTGATTCCGAGATTCTTCGGCAGTATGCCGAGTTGGATGCAGAGGTTGAGAAGTTGCGCGCGGGGAAACTTTCCGAGCCTGATGTCGAAGCTCTGCGTCTTGCCGGAGCGGATACGCTTTCAAACAAGCTGATTCCATTCCGTCAGGCAATTGCCTTTGGTCAGATCGTGCAGTGGGATGTAGACAAGGTGGTGTATATGCTCGAAAGTCTTGATTTGCATTACGATCGCGCTTCGGTCGAGTCTCGTCTAAAAAAGGCGCAGGCGTATTTGGAGAAGCATCATCCGGAAGATGCGGTCGCTTTGTTGGGTGAAACGAATAGGTTCTATAGGTCGAATATGTCTCATGACCGACTAGGACTTATTTCCAAACTCCGCGAGGTGCTCTCGAACGGTGAGGACGACATCGCCAAGCTCGAAGTCTTGATGTATGACATTCCAAAACGCGAGGGGATGAGCGAGGAAGAAAAGAAAAAAGCTCAACGGGACTTCTTCAAAGATGTCTACCAACTTCTCATCGGCAAAGACACCGGCCCGCGCCTTTCGACGTTTCTCTGGGCCACTGATCGCGAGCGAGTGCTCGGGCTTCTTCAAACCGACCTATGACAATGAAGATAAAAAATCGCTTTACTCGACCACTTCTTGTTTTCATAGGTATCACAGTCTTGTGGTACCTCTATCTGGTTCCGCAGATTGACGCTTCTTTCTGTGAAATGGTTGATTGTGTTCGGACAGAGGAAATGAATTGGCCGATGCTCATCGGGCCAAGATGTTGCGGGGGGCTCACCACCTTTCGGGACTTTTTGTCTCAACTTGCATGGCTCATAGCTCCCGGAATTACTACCATGGTGATAATCCTTGTGGCTCGAAGAAGCAAACATTAAACCAAACCCCCGCGCGCGTGGGGGTTTATTGGTCTTAGGTTGGTTGTGTTTGTTCGAAAAAGACAAGGCTGATTGTGCACAAATCATCGGCTCATGATCCAAATTCCCAAAATCATGATGGCAAAGAGAGGAAGTTTGACGAGAAGAGCTCGCGCGTGGAGCTCTTCTTTGAATGACTGGGGGAGAAACCGTTTGAAGANNTGCCGGCGAACGTGAAGGTCTCTTCAAGCGCGAAGAGCGGCATGGCGGAAACGAAACTGTGCCGGGAGACGCGAATGCTTTTGCGGATGCGCGGGACAAGAAAGAGCGGCATGGCGGCAAGAAAGGTAAAGATGCTGGCAAAGGTCGCAAGCGTTCCCCAGCTCATGGATGCGTTGAAGAGATATTTTACCGCGACGGCTTCGAGAGCAATGATGATCGAGGCGAACGTCATGTAACCGAGCGCGGCGTTGAAGCGGAACCGGCGCGGGTGGAAGGTGAGGAGCGTGCTTGCGATCACGATACAGACGAAACCTACGTACTGCGCGTTCGTGAGCACTTCGCCCACCAAAAGAAATGCCAGCAAGGGAACAAAGATGCGGCCGAGGGAGAACAGCGAGGCGACAACGGACGTGTCTGCATTCTGAAGCGAGCGATAGTAAGGGAAGAGGTAGGCAAAGCCGGTGAGACCGAGAAGAATCAGAACGGGCCACTGCGAGGCGGTCGGCCAGGAAGGCGTGTCAATGAGGATGATGACGGGGAGGAAGAGCAGATTAAAGAACGAAGTATAAAAAATCAACGTCCAAGGTTCCGGCATGTGCCGATTGGCGAGAAACTGGTCAATAATATTTGCCGCGCCGTGGAAGAATGGTTGCAGGGCTGCAAAGAAAAGCCATGACATAGATGACGCCATTATACGCTCATCGTCTGAACCCGACCATCTTAGCATCTAGTAACGACGTTACTATAAGTCCATTTAAACACTGGTGCTTGCGGGAG